>JANQQD010000171.1 GCA_028285185.1 Anaerolineae bacterium
GAAACATCGCCAGCTATGTGAATGTAAAAAACATTTACATAGAGGGTCCGATGGAACTGGCAGCGAAGTTGGACGAGCACGGCAAGATGGCGTGGATCGCGGTGATGGTCCTCAGCTTCATCGTGTTCTGGCCGATCGGCCTGGCAATCCTGGCCTACATGCTATGGAGTGGAAGGATGGGATGTGGACGAATGGGCGGCCGCGGCCGCTGGCACTTCGAAGGCACCCGGCGCGAGCGCCATGAGCGCCGGGACCGCTGGTTCGCCGGCCGCAACGGCGGATCGAGCGGCAACGTCGCCTTCGACGAATACCGGGAAGACACGCTGAAGCGGCTGGAGGACGAGCAGCAGGAGTTCAAGAACTTCCTGCACCGCCTGCGCCACGCCAAGGACAAGGCGGAATTCGACCAGTTCATGGACGAACGGCGCCGCCGCCCGCCGGAGCCCGAGGCCTCGGACGAGCCGGCCCTTCAACCGCAAGCGTGACAACAGAGGATGGTGTGGACCGCCGGGTGCCAAGGTGCGCCCGGCGGTCCATGACGTCAGGCAGCGCGGATCCCGCTCAGGAACGTTTCCACGCTGGCCCGCAGCGTATCAGCTCTTTCGTCCAGCTCACCGGAAGCGGTCAGCACCTCGCCCGCAGCGTCTCCGGTCAAGACGGCACCTTGATTGACGCCGTTCACGTTGGCGCTGACTTCGCTGGTTCCGGCCGACGCTTCGGTGACGTTCCTTGAGACTTCCTCGATCGCGGCACCTTGCTCTTCCATCGCTGCGGCGATCGCCGCAGCGATTTCGTTCACCTTCTCGATCGTGCCCGCGATGCTCTCGATGGCCGTGACCGCCTTGCCGGAGATCGCCTGCACGTCGATGATCTGTGCATTGATCTCACCGGTTGCCTGAGCCGTCTGGTTGGCGAGCGATTTCACCTCCGACGCCACCACCGCAAAGCCCTTGCCGGCGTCGCCCGCCCTTGCAGCCTCGATCGTGGCATTGAGGGCCAGCAGGTTGGTCCGCTCGGCAATGTCGGAGATCAGCCGCACGATCTCTCCGATTTTGCTGGACGCGTCCGCCAGCTCGCCCATGGTTTCCTGCGTGGCCGTCGCCTCGCGCGACGCGTCCCCTGCGATCTCAGACGACCGCGCGATCTGGCCGTTGATCTCGCGGATCGAGCTGTGCATCTCCTCGGTCGCCGCGGCAACGGTCTGTACATTCGCAGCCGCCTGTTCCGAGGCGGCAGCTGCCGCTGCGGACTGGCCCTTGGTCCGGTCGGCCGTGTCGGTCATCGTCTCGGCGTTCGATCGCAGCCTCGCACTCGCCTGCGTCACGGTCTGCAGGGCCTCGGCACTGCTGGTCTCGAACTGCCGGATCAGATCTTCGATTGTCTCGCTCCTCGCCTCGCGGGCCACGACGTCGGCACGTTCCCGCACAGCCAGCTTTTCCTTCTCGATCGCGTTCTGCTTGAATACCTCCACCGTCCGCGCCATCTCGCCGACTTCGTCTGCCTTGTCACGGCTCGGTACGTCGACAGTGTTGTCCCCCTCGCTGAGCTTGATCATGGTGGCGCTGATTCCGGCGATCGGCCGGACAACGGCGTAGATCACAACGGCGATCAGCGCCGCCGCGACCAGAAGGGCGACGACCAGCATCGCGGCTATGAAGATGACGGCGTTGTCGACGGCCTCTCCAGCAAGTTCGTCGGCACCGTCGCTGATGGCGTCCGCATGATCGGCGATCCGGTCGAGGACAGCCGCTACTTCGTCCGCGGCCGCTTCCATCTGCTCTATCGCTTCGTCGGCAGCATGCTCGGCCCGCAGCATGTTCCTGTGCGTGTCGAACAGTTCATTGTCGTCATTGGCCAGCGAAACCCAGTAGCGGAACATTGAGACGAGGGCCTGGACATCGGCCGCGTCCTCGGCGGTCTCAGCCAATGTGTCGAGCACGTCGATATGCTCCAAGGCGGTGTCATGAACCGCCATGAACTCAGTATGTATGGTCTCCAGGTTTTCGATTACGTCTTCGGCCAGATATTCACCGGCCGTGTCCTGCATCTCCATGGTGATCCGCTGTAACTTGAGCGCAGCCTCCACAACCGGATAGTCCTGGTCGAACAGCTCCCCGAGCACTTCGTTGATTTCGGCGCCGGTTGCGCCAGCCTGTTCCAACCGGTCGCCTTCGTCTTCGGCCAGGGCCATCTCGGCCTCGTTCTCTATGGCGAATTCATCCAACGCCGAGATCAACGCGCTTCCGATGTCGTCAAACTCGGTGAGCAGCCGGTCTGCCTCGATCTCTTTCTCAAGCTCTCGCGTGTGGGATCCGATCATCTCTCTGGCGTGTACGATGAACGTGCCATGCTCTTCCGTGGCCGCCTGCAGTTCGTCATCCAGGTTCGCGTCGTCCACATAGCCCTGCAGTTCCACATAAGTTTGCTCGAACGACTGGTTGAGTTGCTCGAACTCCAGCGCGAGGCGCTCGATTTCCGCAAGGTCCTCGTCGGCCAGCACTTCTTCTGCCACTTTCGTGGCTTCCCAGATGTTGGCAATGAGATCGTCAGCGGTTTCGATCGTCGGGGTGACTACATCTGTGATGTTGTTGAGCGTGTGATTAATTTTCTTAATGGAGTAGAGGCCTGCAAGCCCGACAAAGATCGTGACCAGCGTGAAGACGGATAGTCCCACAATGAGCTTGGTCGAGATCCTCATACGGGACAGGATGGTCTGGATCTTTGGTGGTCCGGCGGAGGCTCTGCGGTTCTCTCGGTTTGCGTTCCTGCCGGTCGCGCGTTCCTTCATCACGAATCCTCCATCTAATTCTTCAGCGCCATTTGGTTGAGTCACTTCATTGACGGGGGCGACTCAAGTTGCGCACGTATTTGGCGATTAGATGCAGGGGCCTGCGTTTCAGTTAATGAGAACGCGCGTCCTAAGGCTTTTCAGGCGAATACCGGCTGCAAGCGACGGTATGTCGCAACAAGAATGTCGCCACTCTAATCTGTAAAGATGCCTCGCCTTCTTAAGGGTCTACAGATCGGTCTCGGGTTGCGGCGGCAGCATCCTGTCGTCCGGCGGACTGTCGTCGACTGCAAGGTCCCGGCAGACATGCCGGCTGGACGTGCATTCAATACAGCGTCTTCACACCGCCGGGCGTGTCGACCGTCGCCGAATACCGGACCCTCTCGCCCTGGCGCACCAGCGGCGGGTTCTCGATCCCCATGTCTTCGTAGAGCGTCGTCACTGCCGCCGGCTCGGGGTGTTCCAGCACGAATTCGCGCAGGTGAGCGCCAAGGTCCTGCATCCGCGTTGGCGGCGGACTGCGTCCCCCTCTGTCGATCACGGATGGCAGCGCCCCGCCCAGGGGAAGGCGGCCGTCGGCAAGCAGCGAGAAGCGGGAATGTTTGCCGCCCCGCGAGACCCTGATCGTGCTGCCAAAAAGGTCTCCATGGGCTTTCAGGATCGCGTCGATGTCGTCGGTCCGCGCGACCCAACCTCTCAGGCGGCGGCCATCGGCCCAGTCGGACCGCACGGCCTCCGGCTCCCCCAGCCCGAACCATCGTGGCCCCGACGGCACCTGCGCACCGGGGTCGATCGCAATGACCTCCAGATACGCGACCTCGCCCAGCCGAAGAACGTGGTTGTGCGTACCCATTTCCGGGTGGGTGCCGCCATAGGGGATGTCGAGGTCGAGGCACGCCCGCACATGATCGACACCTTCGGCCAGCGTCGGCGCGATGACCGTCAGGTGGTCGAGACAGAGCACTGGCATTATCTCCAGCCGTCCGCCATCAAAGATCGCGCTTGTAGAACCGGCCCGCTTTCATGATGGCAAGCAGGCTGGTCTCGGGGCGGGTCAACAGCGTGATGTCGTCCAGCGGGTTACCGTCGACCACCAAGAGGTCGGCCCGCGCGCCGGCCTCGATCACGCCGAAGTCGCCGGCTGCCTGGAAGGCCTCGGCCGCCGTGCAGGTGGCGGAGCGGATCAGGTCGGCCGGTGAGACCACGTCCTTGCGCAGGTTGATCTCGTTCAACTGGTGACGGTGCATGCTGCCCAACAGGTCGGTGCCGAACACAAGCTTCACGCCCTGGCGATAGGCCAGCTCCATGGCGCGATGTCCTGCCTCCAGCACCGTGTCGATCTTCTCCGCCATGTCACCGGGCAGGCCCGCAGCCACGCCCTCGTCGGCCAATGCCCGGTAGGTGGAAAGCGTGGGCACCAGAAAGGCGCGGTGGTTCAGGAACATGCGGCACGTCTCGGCATCCAGAAGGTTGCCGTGCTCGATCGTGCGCACGCCGCGGCCGATCAGGCGCTTGATGGCGCGGGCGGTATAGGCGTGGGCGGCGACATAGATGTTGGCGGCCTCGGTCTCCTCCACCACGGCATCGATCTCCTCCAGCGCGAACTGGGTGCTGTCGATGCGGTCGGTGGGCGAGGCGATGCCGCCTGAGGCCATGATCTTGATGTGGTGGGCGCCCTTGCGGATCTCGTCGCGCACGGCACGCCGCACTTCGGGCACGCCGTCGCAGACGCGGCCGAGCCCGGCGCAGCAGAAGCAGCCGTCCGGATCGCCTTCGCCCGGCATGCGCATATCGCCATGGCCGCCCGTCTGCGACAGCGCCCGGCCGCAGAACAGCACGCGCGGGCCGGTGATCGACCCTTCCTCCACCGCCCGCGCCAGGCCGTGATCGGCCCCGCCGGCATCGCGCACCGTGGTGAAGCCGCGCATCAGCATCGCCCGCATCACGTCATGGGCGCGGGCACCGACATAGAACGGCGACAGGCGGCCCAGCGTCGCGAAGTCGGGCGTGATCGCGGTGACATGGACATGGCCGTCGCACAGGCCCGGCATCAGCACGCGGCCGCTGAGATCGACCGTGTCGGCGTCTTCGGCCTTGATGGAGCCATCTGCCACTTCGGCGATCCGGCCATCGCGAACCAGCACCGATCGGTCGGGCCACAGCCGGCCGTGCGGCGTGTCCAGCACCGTGGCATTCGTGAACAGGGTGGTGCCCATGGCCGTCCTCCTCCCACCCATTCTGGGTGGCTCTATTGGTACATGATGCCCGGCAGCCACAGCGCCAGGCCGGGGATCAGGATCAGGATCAAGAGCGCCGCCACGTCCATGACGACGAACCAGCCGACGCCGCGGAACACTTCCGGCAGGCTCACTTTGTCGCCCAGCGCGCCCTTGATCACGTAGACATTCAGCCCCACCGGCGGTGTCACCAGCCCGATTTCCAACAGCTTGATGACGATGATGCCGAACCACACCAGGTGGAACCCGGCCCCATCGACCAGCGGCAGCAGCAGCGGCAGGGTGAGCAACAGCAGGCCGATACTGTCGATGAACATGCCGAGCACGAGATAGATGATGGCGATCGCCATCAGCACCCACCAGCCAGCATCGCTGACGCCGAGGATCAGGTCGGAAAACGCCTGCGGCACGCCCGACAGCGCCAGAAAACGGGTGAAGAAGACGGACCCGATCAGGATGATGAAGATGCTGGTGGTGCTGACCGCCGTGCTCTTCAACGCTGCGGCCAGGGTGCGGCGGTTGAGCCGGCCGCGCGACCAGGCGATCAGCATCGCCGTGAAGGCGCCGACGGCGCCGGCTTCCGTCGGCGAGAAGATGCCGAGGAAGATGCCGCCGAGCACCGAGGCGATCAGAACCGGCAGCGGCCAAACATCCTTCAGGGCCGCCAGCTTCTCCGCCCGGCTGAACCGCTCGTCGACATGGCCGGCAAGCGCCGGATTCAGCCGAGCCCGCAAGACGATCATGCCCATGTAGAGAAGGGCGGAGAGGATGCCGGGAAGAAACCCCGCCATGAACAACTGGCCGATCGACACCTGCGCATAGACGCCGTAGAGCACCAGCAAGACCGAGGGCGGGATCAGCGACCCCAGCGTGCCGGAGGCCGCGATCACGCCGGTGGCCAGCCCGCGGTCATAGTTGTGGCGCAGCATCTCCGGCACGGCGATACGCGACATGGCGGCGGCCGTGGCGACGCTGGAGCCGGAGGCCGAGGCGAACATGGCGCAGGCCGCCACACTGGAAATGGCCAGCCCGCCGGGCAGACGCGCCAGCAGCCGGCGCATGGCCTCGAACAGGCCGGTCGTCAGCTCCGTCGTGGTGCAAAGATAGCCCATCAACAGGAACATCGGCGCGGCGGTCAGCGACCAGTCGCCAACGAAGTCGAACGGTGTCGCGGAAATCACGCCCCAGGCGACGTTGGTGCTGGTGATCGCGGCAATGCCGACGATCGAGACCATGCCCAGCGCCACGCCGATCGGCACCCGCAGCGCGATCAGCACCAGTGCTGCGACCACACCCGTCAGCCCGATTTCCAGGTTGGACATCAAGGCGCCCCGGCTAGAGCGGCCGCCGGCCGGCCATGGCCTTGAGCATGTTGGCCAGCACCGCCAGCACCACGGCGGCGAACCCGACGGGCAACGCCCACCGGCTGGGCCAGATATAGAACAGGAAGTTGGACATGATTGTCTCAAGCCGCTCGGTCGAGCGCAGGGCGTCGAGATAACCCTGATAGGCCAGCATCCCGAAATAGACGAGGCCGATGACGCAGCTCGCCAGATAAAGCCCGAGCTGCAGCCACCGGGGCATCAGCTGGACGAACAGGTCGACCCGGATGTGCTCGCCCGCGCGTTCGACATAGGCCAGCGGCAGGAACACGGCGAAGACCATGTAATAGTACGACACCGTCTCCAGCGTGCCCATGATCGGCTGATTGGCGACATGGCGCAGGATCACGTCGGCGCTGACATGCATCATCATCAGGAACAGGAACAGGCAGCCGACAACCAGCAGTGCCCGGCCGACCCAGCCCGACAGGCGGTCTGCGAGATCAGCCATCGCGGCGTTCCGGCCCGGCCTCACCCAATGCGCACGGCATGATCACGCGCCGCCAATAAGCCAGGATGTCGACGAAGAAGGCGGGGTCGTCCCGCCACACCGACTGGGTGCCGAGGCCGCGCAGAAAGCACAGCGTCGCCGTCAGCGCCCGGCGCCGGCCGGCGGGATCGTCGCCGCTGCCGGCGGGGTGGAAGAACCGCTCCCAGATCTCGTCCAGGCTGTTGTTGAAGGCGGTGGCGATGGGCTGCAGTGCGTCCTTGATCGCCGGGTCGGTGCGGGCGGCCGTCACGAATTCCAGCGTGATCATGAACAGGGGGCCGGAGAATTTCTGCCAGAGCCGGGCAAGGAACCCGTCGATGTCCAGCTCTCCGGCATCGATCGCCGCGGCCAGCGCGCGGATCTCGTCGATCTCGCGGCCGAGCAGCTGGCCCAGCGCCTCCTTCAGCAGCGCTTCTTTCGACGGGAAGTGATGCAGCAGGGCGCCGCGCGAGACGCCGGCCCGTTCGGCAACCTCGACGGTCGAGGTGTCCTTCAGACCCCGTTCCAGGACACAGTCCAGCGTGACGGCCAGGATCTTCGCGCGGGTCCGGCGCGACCGTTCTGCCTGGGTGCGTCGGGGCGGCCGCGGCCGGTCGAGCGGGCTGTCGGGCATGGGGCTCTTCCGCCCGTGCGGCTGCCGGGCCCGGACCAACGCCGCCCGGGCCCGGTTCGTGGCAGGTCTAGTAGACGCCGTAGGTCTCCGGATCGATCTTGGAATAGATCTCGCGCATCACGAGGTCCGTCAGCGCATCCTCATCCGTCCGGTCGACCTCGGCCAGTAGCCCTTCCCAGCGCTCGTAGGTGGCGCGGAACCCGTCGATCACGGCCTGCGGGTCTTCCAGCCCGTATGTCTCGGCCGCGACGTCGTAGATGTTGGCCAGCGCCGCCTCGCGGAAGTCCTCCACCGACTGGACCAGATCGGCCTCCGGCTCATGCACCGTGTGGCCCTGGGCCGTGGCTTCCTCAAGCGCGCTGTCGCTGGCCGCGATATAGCCGATGATCATGCGCGACATGGCCCGCGCCGTCGCCTGCATCAGGATCGAGCGCTCGTCCGCCGACAGGTCCGCCCAGAAGCCGGGGTTGTAGCCCCAATGCGGGCCGGACCAGTACATACCCGTCGGGATCAGCGTGGTGTGGCTCGAGACCTCCCACAGCGACCGGTCGACCAGGTCGTTCGGCGCGTTGGAGGCGCAGTCCAGCGTGCCGCGCTCCAGCCCCGTATACATCTCGCTGGATGGTACGTTCACCGGCACGCCGCCGGCCTGTTCCACCCATTGCGAGACCGTCGATCCGGCGGTGCGGATGCGCATGCCCTGCAGTTCTTCCAGGTTACGCACTGGCTCGCGGCAGAAGATCACATAGGCCGGCGTGGCATAGGCGCCGAGATAGACGACACCCTTGTCCTGCCATTCCGCCAGCTGGGCTTCGTTGGTCATGCTGAATTCAGTGACGGCGAAGATCGCCGCCATCGGGTCGGAATAGTTGAAGCCCAGCTCCTGCACCGCATTGGCGACCGGCAGCTCCGACGGTGTGTAGACGGCAGCGTGATGGGCCACCTGCACGACGTTGTCGCGGATGCCCTGCAGGTTCGCGCGCGGGGCAAGCAGCACGGTGCCGGTATAGACCTCGGGCAGCAGCTGCCCGCCCGACAGCTCCTCCACGATCTCCGCCCACTGCGTGTAGCCGTAGAGCGAATGGGGGTGCTGTGCGCCGTAGAACGAATTGGCGATGAATTCCGTCTGCGCGGATACCGGTGCCGCGCCGGCAAGCCCGACGGCAACGGCTGCCGCGATAAAGGAGATGCGCTGAGCCATGTCGATGAAGCCTCCTTGGATCGTCGTGGCCGATCGCGCCCGATCTCGTTGACGGCGGGGAACGGCGGAAGGGCAGGGGTGCCCCTCGGGCCAGGGAATTGTCCGCGTGGCCGGACGCTGAGAGGCAAAAGCGTACGGCAGCACAAGAAACAGTCAAGCCTGTTTGTTTTTCGTCATTGTCCACATGCGGGCCTTGGCGTGGCATGGGGTAATGGCATTCGACTGCTTTTCGTTCGCCGACACGTCAACGTGCCGTTCGCCAATCCTCATCACGATGTCCAGTGACACAAGCCCGCCGATGCGCCATAGCGTGCGTTTCGCCATTGACGGGAAAAAGAGCCAAGGACGAGGAGCATGAAGCGGAGGCTCGCAGGCGCGGTAGCCCCTTTGTTGGCCGGCGCCGCCGTCATCAGCTTTGAAACGCACCCGAAGGATAGCCGCTTTCTTCCATCGCCCCTGAACGTCGCGATGGCCCAGGAAGATGCACCTGCTGACCAAGAGCAGGCAGCCAACACGCTGCTCGTCGAGGCGCTGCGAAGAGTCGCCGAAGCTGAGCGGACCGCAGACGTCGCGGGGCGCCTGGCGCTGTTGCAGCAAGCGCAGGCCGCCCTCGATGCCATCGTGCAAGACTATCCGGGCTCGCAGTTGGCCGTTCAACTGATCACGGGTCAGCCGATCGGCACATTCGATCCGCAAGCCTTTTCCGAGAGCGTTGCAGAGGCGGAAGACGACTGGCTATGCGGAGAGCACTACGGTGTCTGTCCATTGCTCACAGACGCTCTGGCGTCCGCCGGCGACGTTCTTGACGCTTCCCGTCGCGCCGAGGCCTTTGCGCTCATAAGTTCCCGGCAGGTGGCAGCCGGGTTGACCGGCCGAGCGCAGGATTCCCTTGAACTCGCGCGCACCACGGTCGACCGGATTCCCCCACCTTTGCTTTGGCGGTCGCAGCAGGTGTGGATGTCTATCGCTGCGGCACAGGCAGCGACAGGATCCGTCGATCAAGCCCGGCGGTCGTTTGATCAGGCCGTCTCGGCGGCCAGGGAGGGTTCCGATCCGAACTATCGTGGAATAGAGCTCGGGGACATCGCGGTCGCCCAGGCAGAGAACGGACTGTTTGCAGACGCCATGGTCACCATAGGCGAGATCCCTGCGGACGGCTGCCTCCATCTGGCCAGGGCGCTTGGCGCGATCGGCGCCGAACAGGCAGAGGCGGGGCTTGTGGAGGAAGCGCGGCGGACATTCGACGACGCAGTGGCAGCAGCGTCGGCTTCTCCGTGCCGCCAACGGACCTATCGGGCGGAGCCGCTTGCCGTCATCGCCGCTGCGCAGGCTGCCGCGGGGTTCGAAGCCGCGGCGCGGCAGACCTTTGACGATGTGCTCATCAAAGCCGAAGCGCTGCATATCTTCGCGGCCGAACGCGCGTCTGGCCTGGCCTTGATCGCCATGTCGCAGTCGGCGGCCGGGTTTGCGGACGATGCTCTGCAGACCCTCAGTGGCGCGGTCGCGACCGCGGCCGAAGGCTACGACGATCTCGGCTATTCCTCGGCCATGGCCGATATCGCCGTTGCGCAGGCGGCAGCGGGGCTCTTCGCGGAAGCCCTCGCAACGGCAGGCAGCATATCGAACGCATCCCTCAGGGCCTATGCGCTCCCTCGGGTTGCTGTCGAACAGGCGGCGGCGGGCTTCATGCAAGAGGCAAGGAGCACGTTTGCCGACGCCTTGGCTGCGGCCGGAGAGCTACCTTCGCCAGACCGTCAGCTAGAGGAGTACGCCGCCATTGCGGCGGCTCAGGCTGAGGCAGGCCTGTGGGAAGACGCCCTGGCGACTGTCGACGATATCCCGTCGGACAACTGGCGTGGTGCGCGCGCAGAGGCGATGGCCGCCATCGCGGTGGCACAGGCAAGGGCGGGTGCAGTAGCTGAGGCGCGGCAAGCCTTCGCGACGCTCGTGGAGACGGCCAAGGCCACGTCGTCAGAGTATGATCGTAACGAGATGCTCCTTCACCTCGTCGATGCCCAGACACGCTCGGCGGTCGCGATACGGCGTGGGGAATGACGGGTGGGCGGCGGCGCCCGGTAGTGTGCGGATCGCCAAACAAGGGCAAATCACATGGTGGAACGGCAATGATCGGCCTGCAGTGTCGCAAAGGGACGATCGCATTCGTCATCGCCCTTGTGAGTGCCATCGGATTGAAAGCCGCACCCGCCGACGCTGCGTGTCCCCCGCTGGACCGTGCCGCGTCCATGTGGGCGGGTTTGTCGCCCGGTCATGACCAGACTGCCAACACCATTTTCTTGAGTGCGCTGCGGACGATCTCCAGCGCCGACCTGGAGGGAGACCCGGAGAGACGCCTTCACCTGCTGGAAGAGGCGCAAGCCAGTCTCGACCGGATCGTACGGTACCATCCGGGCTCGCAGCTCGCGGTTCAGCTGTTCACCGGTCAGCAAATCGGCACGTTCGATCCGATGGCACTGTCCACGACGGTGTCGGCGCTCAGGGCCGACATCTTCGAGGGCGCGCGATGCGCCGAAGATCCCGATGCGTGCTCGTATCTGGCCGATGCACTGGCGACGGCTTGTGATATTCCGATTGCTGGACGTCGTGCCGAGGCGCTTACCCTGGTCAGCGCCGGACAGGCCGCGGCTGGGCTCACATACCACGCGCACCAGACCCTCAGCGATGCATTGGCTGCGGCCGACGAGATCCCGCCATCGGATCGGTGGCGATCATCGTCGCTGACTGCCGTTGCCGCTGCTCAGGCAGCAGCTGGGTTCCAGGAGGAAGCCCGACGGACATTCTTTAGGGCCGTAACAGCAGTCGGCCAACGCTCGACGGACGATCTACAGGGGCGTCAGATGGTGAGTGTTGCCGTTGCACAGGCGGAGGCCGGATTGTTTGCCGACGCCCTCGACACGGCCGATGAGGCCGACTCGATCGGGTGCAACCACTCGACGGAAGCTCTCGCAGCGATTGGTATCGTACAGCTCCGTGCCGGGCTCATGGACGATGCGCGGCGGACCTTTGCCAGAGTGCTGGCGTCGAACGCCACGTCACCGTGCCGTCTGAGCGACTATCCCATGCAGCCGTACATCGACATCGCAGCAGCAGTGGCGGCTGCGGGACTGGAAGAGGAAGCGCGGCAGACACTCGCCCATGGGGCCATAGCGGCCGTAGACGTGTTTCCCTTAGGCCCAGATCGAGCCAGGGCGTTGGCCAGGATCGCGGCCGCTCAGGCCGACGCCGGCCTCTTCGACGACACGCAGCAGACGATCACTGATGCCTTTGCCGCTCTGGAAGAGACGCCGACAGGGCTCGACCACTCGCGCGCTCTGTTGTGGATCGCCTATGCCCAGGCAGTGTCGCGGCAGTTCTCGGACGCCATCGCGACCCTCGACGAGACGACCTGGAATACGCCGACCGAACTTACGCGCGCTGCTATCGCGGCCGAACAGGCAGCTGCCGGATTTGAGGGCGAGGCTCGGCGGACGTTCGCCGACGCTCTGGCCAGAACTCGCGAGAGAGCGCCCGCCTCCCCAATCCATCGCATTCTGTCCAAGATCGGCGTGGAGCAGGCGGCGGCGGGATTCGAGGAAGATGCCCGGATCACCTTCGCCGAAGCCGTTGCGGCAACGGGAAGCTTCTCCTCGCCTTCGCTGTCCTCTCATCTGGCGCGCATCGCCGAGAACCAGGCGGAAGCCGGGTTCCCAGCCGATGCGCTGGACACCGTCGGCGCAATGCCTGCTCATGACGGACACGATGACCGAGTGGACGCCATGGCCGCCATCGGTGCTGCGCAGGCATCGGCGGGTGACGCGGCAGCAGCGCGACGGACTCTCGCCGCCGCCGTGATGGCGCTCGGCGAGGCACCAGCGGAGAACCGTTTCGACCTTGAGACCATTTCTGACGCATTGCTGGTCGTCGTTGAGGCTCAGACCAGCGCGGCTCTGGCGGGCCTCGAGTCCGAGTGAGTGCGCTTCCGTATTGAGGTCGTGCCCGGCCAGCCTGCGAGACGGGCGATTACTGGGTTGCCGGAATCCTGCTTGGGCCCGTTGATGAGGAAGCCATGCCAGTGGGCGTCGGGTTCTATCCTGTTGCCAGTCGATCCGGGCCGGCAGGCATATAGCGGACGTCGTCTGTCTATCCTGGGCCGATGCGGCTCGGGTCGTTGTCGGCGGCCGCCAGTTCCTTGGCGATCGTGTTCAGCCGGCCGTTGACCCACAACTTCAGGCCGTTGCGCAGTAATGCGCCGACCAATGCGAAGGCAGCGCCCAGCAACAGCGGCCATCCGCCGAGCGCGCGCCACGCCTCGACGAACCAACCGACGGCCGGATCCGCCTGCCACCGGTAGACGGTCCCGCCGACCGAGAACAACGCGGCGAGAGCGCCCGCCACAACCCTCAGGCTGAGCAGCTTGTCGCCCAGTGCGGCGATGCGCCGGATGGTCGCCGCCACGTCTTCAAAATGCTCGTCCAGCAACCGCGCCAGTTCCGGATCGTCCGGATCGCCGTGGATCTTGGTCTGAATGTCGCCGTCGGCCTGGATCAGGCTGCGGACCAGGGGCGGGCTCAGGCTCGCCTGCGGGTCGTTCCACCGCGGATCGTCGCGGGCGACGACGACGCCCCCGGACATCAGCTCCGCCAACAGTTGGACCGAGGATCCTTCGGCTGCGCCGGTATCGCCCGCCTCCACCGTGGGCCTGCTCACCGGCTGAAGAGCGCCTTGAAGGCCGAGCCGACCAGCTTGGCCAACAACTCGAAGATCGACTTCCACTGGTTGGTACCGAACGCGACCATCTTCTGATGGGCGCGCCAGAGCGGCGTCTCCGGGTTGTCGAAGCCCGGCTTCACCCGGTTGATCACGTCGCCGTCGAGCTGCACCACCGTTTGCAGCACGATCCGGTCGGTGCCGATGTCCCACATCTTGCGAATCTGCACCAGATAAGCCGATGCCAGGCGCGGGATGGGTATCGGCTTTGCGCCCGCGCCTTCGCCCGACAATTGGGAGCGTGAGGCGTTGAGCACGTCGTCATAGTTCACGCCGTCCGGCCTCGCAGCCAGTGCCTCCAGCATGCCCTTGATCTGGTCGGAGTTGCGCCGGATCCGGAACAGGATTTCGCGCTTGTCGTCATCGACCGGATGTGCGCCGCGTGTCGGGTTGTGCAACGCCCAGGCCGCGGCATGGCGCAGCCGCGAAAACGTGACCGTGTCCGTCTTGGGAACGAACCCGTCGGCACCCTTGCCGCCATCCAGGCTTGACGTGCTCGGATCTCGGGACCGCGCGGCGAGGTCGGCGTCGTCCTCTTCAAACGGCTCCAGATCAAGCTTCACGACATCCAGGAGATAGCGCCGGTAGACCGACGCAATGTCCAGCAGCGCATGCGGCCAGCTCGGCATCTTCCGGCCGGTGATGCCGCGTGCCACGATCGTGTTGACCTCGATGTTGAAGAGGTCGTGCGCGAGGTCGGAAAGCGAGTCCCGCCAGTCGGCCATCGCTCCTCCCTCTCAGGCGCGGTGGCGCACCGGCCTAGTCCGGAGAGCGGTCGAACAGGGTCGCGAACTTGTCCGCCAGCTCGCAGAGGACCTTCAGGTTGTTGGCGACGGTCTCGCGGGCCAGCTCAACCTGCTGGGCATGGAATGCGGGCATCCCGGCGTCTCCGCCGGCCTCGTATTCCGGGCTGACGGCGCTGCGGATATCGCCGGTCACCAGGTTGATGCTCGTGAACAGCGCCCTCTGACTGCCCTCGGAGGCAGGGCTGAGCTGGACCTCCAGCTGCTTATAGCGCTCGTCGAAATGCTGAATTGAGATCGGGCTGACCACCGACACCACGCGCAGCTCCATGGCATTCCACAGGGCGTCCACCACACGCTCCCTCAGCGGTTTCTTCGTCCGGGAATCCGGTGGCGTCGTCAGGCTCGTGGTCTTGGGATCCGCCATCTCGTCCTCCTCCAACGGTGTGGTTTGCCCAGACGGTTCCGTCTGATCTGCCTCTTGCGTCTGCTCGGGCGGCGTTGCGCTGTTCATGTCTTTCCCCGTGTTCGTCAATCGGCGTCAGGGCACGGCGCGACGGAGCAACGCTACCACGGTTGCGCAGGCACCGTCATGCAAGAGCGCCCGTTGACCGCTTCAGCGGATGTGCGTTGCGAAAGGCGCGCCATGATCCGGCGAACCCGCTAGACTTGCGCGCAACTTGACCGATAGGGGCCGAGGGGACCGAATGGTCGCGCGGATCAACACGGTGGCATTCCAGGGTATCGAGGTGCTGCCGATCGATGTGCAGGTGCAGCTCGCCACCGGCATTCCTGCGTTCAGCGTGGTCGGCCTGCCCGACAAAGCTGTGGGCGAAAGCCGCGAACGCGTGCGCGCCGCCTTGCATGCGCTGGGTCTGTCGCTGCCGCCCAAGCGCATCACGGTCAACCTGGCGCCGGCCGACGTGCTGAAGGAAGGCAGCCACTTCGACCTGCCGATCGCGCTCGGCCTGTTGGTCGCCCTCGGTGTGGTGCCGGCGGACCAGATGGCCGGCTATGCCGTCTTGGGCGAGCTGGCGTTGGACGGTGCCGTGGCGTCGGTCGCCGGCGTGCTGCCCGCCGCCATCAGCGCGGCGGAGCGCGAGCTGGGCCTGATCTGCCCCGCGGCTGCGGGCGGCGAGGCGGCGTGGGCAGCCGACCATGCCGGCCGCATCGACGTACTGGCACCGCCGACGCTGCTGGCCCTGATCAACCATTTCAAGGGCGCCCAGGTGCTGTCGCCGCCGCAGCCGATGATGGAGGCTCTGGACGGCGCCGTGCCGGACTTGGCCGACATCAAGGGCCAGGAAACGGCGAAGCGCGCGCTGGAGGTGGTAGCCGCCGGCGGCCACAACCTGCTGATGATCGGACCGCCCGGCTCCGGCAAATCGATGCTGGCCGCCCGCCTGCCGGGCCTCCTGCCGCCCTTGGAGCCGGCGGAGGCGCTGGAGGTCTCCATGATCCACAGCGTCGCAGGGTTGCTGGACGGCGGGCGCCTCTTGCGTCGGCGTCCCTTCCGCGACCCGCACCATTCCGCCTCGCTGCCGGCGCTGGTGGGCGGCGGCCTGCGCGCTCGCCCGGGCGAGGTCTCGCTGGCCCATCGCGGCGTCCTGTTCCTGGACGAGCTGCCGGAGTTTCCGCGCCAGACGCTGGAGGCCCTGCGCCAGCCCTTGGAGACCGGCCGCGCAACGGTCGCGCGGGCCAACCACAACGTCACCTATCCGGCCCGGGTGCAGCTGGTTGCCGCCATGAACCCGTGCCGCTGCGGCCATCTGGACGATCCGGCACTCGCCTGCTCGCGCGCCCCACGTTGTGCCTTCGACTATCAGTCGCGGATCAGTGGTCCTTTGTTCGACCGCATCGACTGCCATGTGGACGTCCCGGCCGTCGCCGCCGGGGACCTCGCCCTTCCGCCCCCGGCCGAAGGCTCCGCCGCCGTTGCCGCCCGCGTGGCAGAGGCCCGCGCCATCCAGCGCGACCGCTATGCCGGCACGAATGGTGGCGGAGGCGCCCCGGTCACCTGCAACGCCGAAGCCGACGGCGAGGTGCTGGCCCGCGTCGCCACCCCGGACGAGCCCGGCCAGCAGCTTTTGAGCCAGGCGGCCGAACGCCTGCGCCTGTCCGCCCGCGGCTATCACCGCGTCCTGCGTGTCGCCCGCACGCTGGCCGACCTCGACGGTGCCGATACCGTGCGGCGGGCGCATGTGGCTGAGGCATTGAGCTATCGCCGGATCGCGCCTGGGCGGTGAGAAGAGGGCATGCGCTTTGGCGCAGACGGCGGTGTCTAGATTAAGATCGTATTGGACCTGACAGTTGCGGAGCTTCGCTCGACGTACAGACAAGGCCCAGGTTGAACCCATCATGACTGAGCTTGGCAGCCTATCATCAGTCATATTGCAGATTTGGAGGCATCGTGTTGCATAGCTCGGGCTGCCTGCTTATATCCCTCCCGATAATGTGGATTTAGGAGGGCCAATTGATGATTGTCGCATGTTCCTCTTTGGCCGGAATGGCCGAGTGATCTGATACGTCCTTCAGAGGCTCATCGCCGATAGGCGGGGCCCATCGTGTTCCAAAGTTCACCGGCTCAGATTCGGCAAGAAACTTGGCAGCCCTCGCGGCTTGCCTTGCCCCCTGTTTGCGCTCCGACGCAGACACACATCCGCTGGTGAACAAAAATGGCATCGCAGAACTACGATCTGGCCGATCTCGGCTGGACGTCCTTCTTCAGCTCTCAGATTGCGGTCGACGACCTGTCGAGCCTCGTGCCCGTCCGCGTGATGGCGGTGCATCGCGGGCACCTGTCCGTAGCCGGAGCCGATATCGATACCTCCATTCCGTCGCACGTGCCGGAGAACCAGCAGGAGGAGGACCATCCCGCTGTTGGCGACTGGCTGTTGATCGACAAGCAAACAAGGCGCCCCCAGCGCATTCTGACGCGGTTGAGCCTATTCAAGAGGCGGGCGCCGGGCACCGGACGCCGATTGCAGCTGATCGCCGCGAATGTCGACTCGGTCTTCATCGTTTCGTCGTGCAATCAGGACTTCAACATCGCCCGGCTGGAGCGCTACCTGGTGCTGGCACGCGAGGCCGGGGTCACGCCCGTCATCGTGCTGACCAAGGCGGATCTTGCGGAAGAGCCGCAAGACTACGCTAGGCAGGCGCGCCGGCTGCAGCCGGATCTGCTGGTCGAGACGGTCAACGCGCACAATCCGCTCAGTGTCGCCTGCCTCTCTGGGTGGTGCGCGAAGGGCCAGACGGTCGCCTTCATGGGATCTTCCGGCGTCGGCAAATCGACGCTGATCAATACGCTGACCGGGGCTGCCGCGATTGCGACCCGCGCCATCCGAGAAGACGACGACAAGGGCCGGCATACGACGACGGCCAGGGCGCTTCATCGGCTCGAACAGGGCGGATGGCTGCTGGACACACCCGGGATGCGGGAATTACAGATCACCGACGTGGCCTCGGGACTGGAAGAGGTCTTTGACGATATCGTCAGTCTGGCCTCGGCCTGTCGCTTTTCGGACTGCTCACACCAGACTGAGCCGGATTGCGCCGTGCAGGCCGCCATTGCCGAAGGCACGCTCGACCCGAACCGGCTAAACCGATGGCGCAAGCTGTTGGCTGAGGAGCAGTACAATTCCGAAAGTCTGGCGGAGCGGCGCGCCCGATACCGAGCCTTCGGCAAGATGGTTCGCTCCGTCTCGCGGCAGAAATTCGGGAACCGTTGAATGGGTCCCGGAATACGCCGGACTGCACCGAATGGGATTTGCCGAAGACGGAGGACACATTGGCAGATCGGATCACCGGCAGCTGCCTCTGCGGTGGCGTGCAGTTTGAGGTCTCTGGGCCACTAAGGCCCGTGGTGGTGTGCCATTGCCGGCAGTGCCGCAAGACCTCCGGTCACTACGCTGCCGCCACCCAGACGCGGCAGGCGGATGTCACGATCCGCGGAGATACGCTGCGCTGGTACCGTTCGTCGGAGCATGCGCAACGTGGGTTCTGCGCGGTCTGTGGCGGCAATCTGTTCTGGCGGCGGGTGGACAGCCCGATGATGTCCATCATGGCCGGCATGATCGACGGGCCGACGGGGCTGCGCACCGCCTGCCAGCTCTATCCGGAGTCGGCCGGGGACTATTACGACCTGCCCGACGTGCCGGTCGTGGCACATGACGACCTGCCACCAGTCGACGCTGCCGAGGGCCCGGAGACCGGCGCGTAACGGTCGATTCCGGCCATCGCCGATATATCGGCGGCAGCCGCGACAACGCGCCGGTTGCCGCCCTATCCGTCCCGGCAGATTACCTGCTGCCAGGTTCACCTAAGGTGGAGTGGGGTATGCACAGTACACTGATCCTGCGCGCAGCCACGGTGATACTGGCACTGGCCGGCAGCGTGACCGCGACATACGCACAGCAGGGCGACCCGCCCGCAGGCGCCGACTGGCAATCGATGCTGGATGCTGCCGCTGCATTGACGGAGGAACAGCACGATCCGCGGTCGGTGTTCAGCTTTCGTGACTTTGCCATGGCGGCCGAGAGGCTCGATAGCGACCCTGCCGGCGCCCTGCAGGTGATCCGCAGCATGGATGAGATTGTTCAAGACCGTCTCACGATCCCGCTGGAGCGGGCGGATCTGGAAGCGATCGTCACCGCAGCCGTCGTCGGGTCAGGGGCGCCAGTGCCAAACGTGCCATTGGGTGAGGAGGACGTTTCGGGCGTCCGCGGGGGGCTGGAGCAGGCGCTTGGAGACGCCGGCCTTTCGCCGGAGAACGCGCCTGACGTGCTGGCGTTCCACGCTGTGACCGTATGGCTGGCGATGTCCGGTCGGGAAGGGCAGGTCCCTTACGCGCCCACGATGCAGGCGGTTCGTGACCAAGTTCTGCTCGTTGAGTCGCAAAGGGCCTCTCTTATCGGTGCCGGTGACGAACTGAGGGACGTCCGCAATACCCTGCTGGCACAGGCGGTGATGGTTGGGCAGGCGTCCGATCAGGCGCATCACGCAGATGAAGGCGACGGGTTCCGCAGCATGGCCGAGCAGCATTTCGGTGAGCTGTTCGACGGATTGCGGCTCGGCCCGCCGGAGGGGGCGCCACAGGGGCCAAACCTGTTCCAGGCCGCGAACTGATGCCGGTCACCCTGTGAGCGGCGCGAGCGCGACGGACCGCGCATCGTTCATCATGGTCTTGGTCGCCCCCGATCGGGCGAGGACGCGCAGCCCGAAATAGACCGACATGAGATGGCGGGCCTCGCGGCGGGCGGTGTCGGCCGGCGCCACCCTGTCGCCGCTCCCGTACACCTCCATGACTGCGTCCGCCACCGCTGCCTCCAACCGGCCGAGGCTGGCTTGGACGAGCCTGCTGGCATCCGGATCGCCCGACGCCTGGTCGATCGCGGCATTGCAGAGGAAGCAGCCGCGGCCGTCGTCCTTGCTCGACGCCGCCTGCAGGAACGCCTCGATCCGCGACAGCGGCGCTCCGTCACCCGACAGGCGCCTGGCCGCAGCGTCGATCCAGATCCGGTCGTAGAGCGCCAGCGCCTTCAGATACATGGCCCGCTTGTCGCCGAAGGCGGCATAGAGGCTGCCTTTCTTCAGGCCCGTCGCCGCCACGAGGTCGCTCAGGGACGTCCCTTCGAAGCCCTTGGCCCAGAAGACGCCCATGATCGCCGTCAGGGCTTCGTCTTCGTCGAATTCCCGGGGCCGTCCCAGGGCGCATGGATCACGCATCGGTGATCTCCCACTTCTTGACCGATTGGTCATGAATACCCATCTCTGGATCACGGCGGCGGAAGGCCGCCACTCTTCGATCTATATAATGACCGATTGGTCAAGAAGTAAGGCCGTGTCGGTCGGAAAGGAGGGCCCGCCATGGGCGAGATCCTGATCTACACCAAGGACTATTGCGGCTATTGCGCCCGGGCTAAGGCGCTGCTGACGGCCAAGGGTGCTGCCTACACCGAGATCGACGTCACCCATGACGCGGCCTTGCAGGCCGAGATGATGGAGCGGTCGGGGCGGCGCACGGTGCCCCAAATCTTCATCGACGGTCGGCATATCGGCGGCTTCGATGACCTGGCAGCGCTGGACGCCGCCGGAGAGCTGGATGGGCTGCTCGGTGCGAAGGCGCCTCAGCAAGAGCAGGCCCGCCACCATCGCGTCGTCATTCTCGGCAGCGGTCCTGCCGGCTACACGGCCGCGATCTACGCCGCCCGAGCCGGCCTGCAGCCGGCCGTGATCACCGGACTGGAGGCCGGCGGCCAGCTTACGACCACCACCGAGGTGGAGAACTGGCCGGGCGGTGAGGTGACGCTGCAAGGGCCGGAGCTGATGGAGCGGTTCCGCGAGCATGTCGAGCGCTTCGACGTAACGGTGATCGGCGACCACATCCGGTCGGTCGATCTCTCACACCGACCGTTCCGGCTGGAAGGCGATGGCGGGCAGGTCTACACGGCCGACAGCCTAGTGATCGCGACGGGGGCTACGGCCCGCTACCTCGGCCTGCCGTCTGAAGAGGCGTTCAAGGGTCGCGGCGTGTCGGCCTGCGCCACCTGTGACGGCTTCTTCTTCCGCGGCAAGCCCGTGGCCGTGGTAGGCGGCGGCAACACCGCGGTGGAGGAGGCGCTCTATCTCGCCAACATCGCCAGCCATGTGACGCTGGTGCATCGCCGCGACGCCCTGAAGGCCGAGAAGATCCTGCAGGATCGCCTGTTCGCCCGTGTCGCGGAAGGCAAGGTGTCGGTCCTGTGGGAGCACGCGGTAGACGAGGTGCTGGGCGACGCGTCCGGCGTCACGGGCGTGCGGGTGCGGAACGTCGACACCGGCGTGACCCGGGACATGGCCGTGGACGGTGTCTTCGTCGCCATCGGGCATGACCCGAACACGGGCCTGTTCGACGGCCAGCTCGACCGGGATGGAGGCTATCTGGTGACCAGAGGGGGCCTTGCCGGCAATGCCACGGAGACCAGCCTGCCCGGCGTCTTCGCCGCGGGCGATGTCGCCGACCCGGTCTACCGCCAGGCCGTTACCTCCGCCGGGACCGGCGCGATGGCGGCCCTCGACGCCGAACGCTTCCTCGCCGGCCTCGCCGCCGGCGGGGAGGCCCCTGCAATCCAACTCGCAGCTTGAGACAAGGAGCAAACCCATGACCATCGAGACAGCCAACGCGCCGGTGCACATCACCGATGCCGATTTCGACGCGGCGGTGGGGCGGGACGGCCTCGTGCTCGTCGATTTCTGGGCGCCCTGGTGTGGTCCCTGTCGCGCCATCGCACCGGTTCTGGAAGATCTGGCCGCCGCTCATGGCGACGGCCTGACGGTCGCCAAGATCAACATTGACGAGAACGGGGAAAAGGCCGGGGCCTTCGGAGTCCGCGCGATCCCAACCCTGGTCCTGTTCAAGGACGGCCAGCCGGTCGAGACGCTGGTGGGCCTGCAGACCCGATCGTCTCTCGATGCCGCCATCATCCGCGCCCGCGGCTGACGGCGCTTCCGCCCGGCGGCCCTGATCTTGGGTCGCCGGAGGGGCCGTTTCGCTGACGGCAGACCCTCATGCTATTCGGTCAGGCGGGCGATCTGGTCGTCGACGAAATTGCGCATCAACTCTGCGGCCGCAACGCCGAAGATCCTGATGCGGCCCGTATGGGCCAGCAGCAGGAGGCCGGTGGCATGGGCGAAGGTGTCAGCCATCAAGCGCCTTGCCTGATCCATCTCGACCCCCAGCTCGATCGCCGCGTCCGCGATGGGCTGAAGCGTGACAGCCAGCCGCTGGTTCAGCTCCGCGTCGCGATCGCGCCCGAGGCCCTCGGGTGTCATGCCCCCGCGGAAGAGATAGAAGCCGAGATCAAGGTCCCGCGGGCTGCGCTCGTAGAACCGAAAGAAGGCCAGCGCCGCCTGCCGCAATCGATCGACGGGGCTGTCAGCCTTCGACACTGCGCGGTCCACGCTTGCCTTCAGCGCCTCCAGCGACTGTGACAGCAGTTCGGCATAGAGGGCCTCCCGCGAGTCGAAGTGGAAATAGAGCGCGGCCGGTGTGTATCCGGCCTCTTGTGCGATCGCCCGCAGGCTCGCGCCCTCCAGCCCCTCGTTCTCGAAGACCCGGCGCGCCGCGTCGAGGATCAGCTGTCGCTTCAGCTCGCTGACCGCCTTCTTACGTCTGGTTCCCCCTTCAGCCGGCATCGCGTCGATGGCTCCGGCGTTTGACAGGTGATTTTAACACCGTTAGATTTTTTGAACGGATGGATTTCACGCTGCGGAGAACCGGCCATGTTGATGACGGCTGAAGCCTATCGGGAGTCGCTGCGCCGCCACAAGCCACGGGTGTTCGTCAACGGCACGCGCGTCGACAGCGTCGCCGACGAGCCGCTACTGGCCCCCGGCATCGCCGGCGTCGGTGTGACGTATGATTTCGCGCATCGCGCCGAGCTCAAGGCTCTGATGACCGCGCAGCAAGGCACCTCAGGCAAGACGGTCAGCCGGATGCTGCACATCAACGAAACGTCGGCGGACTTGCTGCAGAAACTCGAAGCCGTCCGCGCGGTCTGCGCCGAATCGGGCTGCGCGCAGCGCTACCTCGCCCATGACGCGCTGAACGCCTTTTATCAGGCGACCCGGCGTACCGACGCGGCGCATGGGACGGACTATCACGCGCGGTTCCTTCACTATCTCCACCGCGTGCAGGATGAAGACCTCGCGCTGGGGATCGCGATGACGGACGCCAAAGGCGACCGCTCGAAGCGTCCTGGCCAGCAGGATAGTCCAGACGTCTATGTCCGCATCAGCGAACGCCGGCCGGACGGCATCGTCATCCGCGGAACCAAGGCGATCGTCACCGGCGCGCCCTATATGCATGAATTCCTGGTCATGCCCTGCCGCACGCACCGGCCGGAAGATGCCGATTTCGCGGTAGCCTGCGCCGTTCCGGTCGATGCGCCGGGGGTGACGATCATCGCCCGGCCCGCGGGCCGTCCGGGCGAGGCGGCGGCCAAGTTCTCCGCCCGGTACGGGCAATCGACTGGCGTCGTCCAGTTCGACGACGTGTTCGTGCCGCACGGCCGCGTCTTCCTGGCCGGCGAGACGGAAGAGGGTGGGTTTCTGACCACGGCTTATGCGACCCATCACCGGCAGTCCTGCATCGGCGCACGCGCCGGGTTCGGGGATCTGCTGATCGGCGCCGGCGCGCTGATGACCGAGGCGAATGGCCTGGACCCCGACAGGCATGGCCACATCCGCGACGCGATGGTGGAACTGATCACGATCACCGAGAGCTTCTATGCCTGCGGTGTCGCCGCCTCCGTCTATCCGGTGGAAGATCCCGCGGGCTCCGTCATGCCGGATCCGGTCTATGCGAATATCGGCAAGCTCTTGCTGGCCACCAAGATCTACGACATGCACCGCATCGCGCATCATGTCTCCGGCGGCTTGATCGTGGCACTGCCCGGCCCGGACGAAGACCACAATCCGGAGACCAAGGCATCGCTGGCGGCCGTTCTGGCCGGCCGGCCCGACATCCCGGCGGCCGAGCGGCTGGAGGTCGCGCGCTTCATCGAAGATCTCACGGCATCCCACCAGGGCGGCTGGTACTCGGTGATCTCGCTGCATGGCGGCGGCTCGCCGGACGCCATGAAGCGCGAGATCTGGCGCAACTATCCGGTGATGGAGAAGACCGGCCTGGTCGAGCGCCTGCTGGACCGCGGCGTACTGGACGAAGGGCGCAAGGTTTCGCGGCAACCGGGCCGATGCTGCGCCAAGGGATGCGAGGCGCCGGACGCACTGCCGACTGTTGAGTGATCGCGCGAGACCTTAGGCGCCGTCATCACCCCCCGCAGGCTGAGGGACGAAGGACCTGAGCAGACTGAGGGTCGGTGTTGGACGGAGTCAGCCGGTCGGCAAGCATGATAGGCTCATTGCTTTCTCCGACGACCGCAGGATGGGCCCGCATCTGCAAGGAGGACTGGCACAATGACAGATTACACCTGGGTGGATGACGCTCCCGTCGTCGCCTTGCCGCCGGATGAAGTCAAGGGGCGCGCAAAGCGGCTTATGGAAATCTACAAGGCATGGGGCGGCGGCGGCGAAGGCCGCGTTGGAAATACGGACCACATTGCGGGGCTCATCAAGAAGAAAGGGCCACAGAAAGGGGCATGTTTTGAGTATCGGCTGGCCGGTGAGCCGCTCGCTTTGATGACGGTCGATTTCCAGACCCCTGATTATGTTGAAATCATCTATCTCGTTTCCCATCCCGGCACGGAGAATGCCGGTGGAATCATGGTTGAGTATCTGCTCAATCTCATCGAGCGGCTTAACGATGATCACGGCTTTGGCCTTGTGCCGAATATGGTGAAGCTTGAATCACTGAACGAAGACGCCACGGCCGCCTATGAGGCTCTCGGCTTTACCGTCACGAAGGCGGGCATGTATCCCGACATGCAACTGGATGCGAACGCCAGTGACAAATGGGAACGCGTCGGAGAGAAATGGCGACTGAAGAAGTACAAGCTCCAGCGCTTCCTGGCGACGGCCTGAGAGGGGCGATCCCCGGCAACTCAGCGCACCCTTTGATGATCGGCATATTCGATTCCGGCAGCGGCGGACTGACGGTGCTGAGCGCCATGTGCAGGTGCCTGCCCGACCAGCGCTTCCTCTATCTGGGCGATCATGCCAATGCGCCCTACGGCCCGCGAACGCCGGAGGAAATCCTCGCGCTAACCCGCACCGGTGTTGGGATCCTGTTCGAACGTGGATGCACACTGGTAATCGTGGCTTGCAACACCGCCTCGGCGATCGCGCTCCGCCCGCTGCAGGAAGACTGGCTGGAGGCACGCCATCCGGGCCGGCGTCTACTGGGCATCTTCGTGCCGATCATCGAAGCCCTGACCGGCCGGGTGTGGGACCGCGACGACAACCAAGCCGACCCGCGGCCAGCCTTCGACATCGCCGTCTTTGCCACGCCGGCGACGGTACGGTCGGGTGCCTTCGGCCGCGAGATCCGCCGGCGGCTGCCGAACGTGACGGTCCGCGAACAGGGCTGCCCCGACCTCGTCGATCTGATCGAGAAGGGTGCGGATGCAAAGTCGGTCGACGCCGAGATTCGCCAGGCGGTGACAGCGCTGCAGTCCACCGGTTCGGTGCCGGGCCGTGTGATCCTCGGCTGCACACATTATCCGCTGGTGCAGGGCGCATTCGCGAACGCCCTGCCCGCCGGAACGGTGATCATGGATCAGCCGGCAATCGTTGCCGACAGTCTCGGCCGCTATCTGGCCCGCCGGCCGGGCATCGTTGCGCCCGTGCGCCCGGCCGGGGCGAGAGCCGGCTTGTTGACGACCGGCGATCCAAGTGCCGTCGGACCTCTCGCCGCCCATCTGACGCGTGCGGACCACCCGGCGATGGTGGATGGTCCGCACTGGCAGGCTGCTTGACGGCGTCTTGCTTGTGGGGAGGCTTGTCTTTGGGCGATCGGCGAAAATCTTCCCGCCGATCGCCCAAAGAAGAACGATCGGAAATGTACTTTGGCGTCCGGGTAGTGTTTTGACCGCCTCTTCGCAAGGCGGTCTGTCGCCACCCGGGCGAACAAGCGGGCCGGCCGACCGTGCGTCCTCAGTTGGTTGCCAGGACGGCAGGCGATCGCGTTCTGGTCGTCGACTGGTCAAGCTGTTGGAGCAATTGAAGCCCCTGTTCATCCAACCGCTTCATGACTTCCTTGTCGGTTGGCGAATCCTTCGTCTTCAGGGTCTTGTACAGGCGCTTGGAGACGACGTGTTCGTCGAGGTGCGCATTCAGGCCGGTGCTGGTGGCGATATCGACAATCTCGAACCGGGCGTTCAGCAGCTCTCTCACGGCCTGCCTGGCTTTGATCGTCGACCACGTCCCGATCAAACGGGTGCGCACGCCATAGGACACGTTGACCCCTGTCGAGAGCCACTGGTCCCTGACATAGGTGTTGAAGAGCTGGTCCATCTGGGTGGGGATGTTCCCGTCGTCCAGACCTGCGAGCGAAGCCAGCTTCGATGTCATGCCGGCCTTCCGCAACAGCAGATGATTGACGCCGCAGAGAAAGGCGATGTTCTCACCGAAGAGGTGCTTGTTGGCTACCGCCAGCAGCTCGGCACCCATAGAGGCATCATAGCATGCTTCGATGACCCCGGATCTCTGCAGAGTAATGTCGCTAGAAGACTTGAGGCCGAGCTTCTTTTGCACCTTGTTTTGATAGAAAACCTTTGTCATTTTCGTCACCTCTTCTTTTGTTGACTGGATTGGAAGAAAGGCTCCGCTTGCGCGAAGCAGCAGCATCTTCCAAGTGGCACAGCATTATCTGCCTGTCTTTCACCACCCTTTGGCGGTAGTTGTTAGATTCGCCTGTCCGAGTTCCCCCGGAGCGAACGGCTTTCTTCAGACATCTTTGTAAGGTTTCCTCGAGATCATCCGCCGCGGTAAACCGGGCCGGTATCGGCCTGCGGACAATGCTAGGACGCTGTACTCATATAGGAACCGTGGCGCGAGTGCATTCTATGTATGACAGCAGGGTGGGGCGATTCCGACTGGACATGTCCGCTGGGCCTGCCCGATTGCCCCGGTGCCAGTGGCGTTGCTGCCCACCGCCACCCCCGCACTGCTGCGCGTCGCGCTGGGTGGGGTCGAGGTGGCTGGCGCCAGAAGGCACTGCGATGGTGCAGTGCCAGATCCGCTTCAGCGTGCCCGAGAACGAAATTGGGCTTCCCACCTCAGGGGAGACCCGGGGGTGGAGGTCTCCCAGGCCATCACCACGCTGCAACCGACCGATCCGGTGCCGAGCCGCGTGCCCCCCCGGGCGTACCCACGCTGGTGCAGGGCGCTTTCGCGAATGCCCTGCCTGCTGGAACGGAGATCATAGATCAGCCGGCAATCGTTGCCGGCAGTCTCGGCCGCTATCTGGCCCGCCGGCCTGGATTCGCTGCGGCAGTGCGCCCGGTCGGGGCGAGAGTCAGCTTGCTGACGACCGGCGATCCGAACGCCGTCGGACCGCTCGTCGCGCATCTGAACTGGCTGGCTGTTTGATAGGCTTTTTGCTCGGGGGGAGTCTTGTCTTCGGGCGGTCGGCGGAAATCTTCCCGCCGACCGCCCGAAGAAGGACGATCGGAACTGTACCTTGGCGTCCGGGTAGTGTTTTGACCGGCTTTTCGCAAGGCAGTCTGTCGCCACCCGGGCGAACAAGCGGGCCTGCCGACCGTGCGTCCTCAGTTGGTTGCCAAGACAGCAGGCGATCGAGTTCTGGTCGTCGACTGGTCAAGTTGTTGGAGCAATTCTACCGCCTGGGCGTCCAACCTCTTGGTGACTTCCTTGTCGGTCGGTGAACTATCCGTCTTCAGGGTCTTGTACAGACGCTTGGAGATGGTGTGAGCATCGAGGTGTTCATTCAGGCCGCTGCTGGTGGCTATTTGGACGATCTCCGCACGGGCGGTCAGCATCTCCCGTACCGCCTGCCTGGCTTTGATCGTCGTCCATGTACCCTTGAGGCGGACTTTGGTGTTGTGGGACACATTGACGACGTTGTCGCCCCAGGTCGGCTGCACGTAGGTGGCAAACAACTGCTCCATCTGGGCCGGCATATTCCCGTCGTCCAGGCCGGCCAGCTTCGCCAGCTTCGACGCCATGCCAGCCTTCTTCAGCAACAGATGATTGACGCCACAGATAAAGGCAATATTCTCACCGAAGAAGTGCTTCTTTCCGATCGCTAACAGCTCTGCGCCCAATTCAGCGTCGTAACACGCTTCGATTAGGCCGGATTTCTGTAGAGAAATATTTGTCGTCGACTTCATGCCGAGCTTTTTCTGCACCTTGTTTTGATAGTGTACGGTGGTCATGGTCTGTCACCCTCTCTCCAGTTGATTGGTCTTCGCGACTTGCCTTGATTGGCCGATGCCGCGTTGCCTTCCAAACGACACATCAAAACTGCCTGTTTTCTTGATTTTGTGGTCGTGCTTGCTGGGCTCGTCTGCCTACCGATGGTCGCAGATCTCGTCTGTCCGCGATCTACATGGCGCTACACAGGACGGTGTCGGGTCGTCCGGCCACTACCGGGTGCAGCGGATAGAGCACCAATGTGATGGTACCGATTCCGACAGGGCTGGACGTCGGCCCGTCGGCGCCTCGGCATCGAAGCGGCGGTTCCATGCGTCTCACAGCCTCGGGCGGCCGTATAGCGGTTCAAGATCCGGATCCGCCATCAAGACTAGGAGCAAGCAGAAAAACGCCGCGGAAGACAAGCGATCACCGAGCAGTCTTCAATTACGATCATTGAACAGTTCGCTGTAAGCATGATCTGCGCTCCCGTCGATGAGGCTGAAGGTCTCGGCGCATCTCTTGCCTTATCGCATCGCGCTACAGCAAGAGTTCCGCAGTTTCACTGAGTTTCAATTTTGGATAGTCGTGGGGTGTCTTGGTTGGCGGGGTCGTCAGGTGACTGCTGAAAGCCACTGTACTCATAACATGTGGGAAAAGACGATGCTCGTCGAACTTTTTGTGGAGCAGTTCATTGTCTGAACGTGCCAATCAGTTGTCTGTGTGTGCCAAGCCGCCCATGCGGCCACCGGCAGTGCGGCCGCCGCACCCCTGTGACGCCTCACAGAACGCCGGCTGCGCCAGCCGCGCGGCTCTTCACGGCGGGCATTGCGTGGGTCCACGCCAATGCCAGCGACAGCCGTTAGCCTGTATGAGGTTTCGTGCGCAGCGGCTTCGTGGCGGCTGTCATTCGGTATGGCTGTCTGGTCGGTCTGATCGGGCCTTTTGCGTTTCCCTTGACCGTGCTTCTGCCCGCCGCGGCGCCAGCGCAGCCGCGCGTGGCGCCCGATCGGATCGAGGTCGCGGTGGCGCTGGCACCCGATGGCACGGCGATCGTGCGGTACCGGATCCGCTTCAGTGTGCTCGAGAACGATATGGACGCGCTCTATCTCGAGGGCGAGCGGGTGGCGGAGTTCGGCCGGGCGATAGCAGCGCTGAGGTCAACAGGCTGATGTCGAGTCGTGCGATCCTCGGTTCTGCACACTATCCGGTGACGCAAGGCGCATTTTCCAATGCCCTGCCCGCCGGAACCGAGGTCATGGATCAGCCTGCGATTATTACCGACAGTCTCAGCCGCTATCTGCCCCGCCGGCCCGGAACTGCTGCGCTCGGGCGCCCAGTCGGGGCAAGTCCCGGCTTGTTGACGACCGGCGATCCGAACGCCGTTGGGCCACTCGCCCACTCATCTGACGCGCGGGCACCATCCGGCGATGACGGTTGGTCCGCACTGGCGGGCTGCTTGATGGCATCTTGCTTGTGGGGGGCTGTCTTCGGGTGATCGGCGGAGATCTTTCCGCCGATTACCCGAAAAGGACGGTCGGAACTGTACTTCGGCTTCTGGACACGGCGCCTATTGGCTTCGGAGGATTGCCCCTTGGATTGCGATCCTTTACGTCCTTGAAGGTCGCATTTCTTGAACGATGCTTCCAGCAGAGCGCTGCGAAACGCTGCCAATCTTGCTTCGAACCTCCGGCGCCCCTGCATAGCCCACTATCTGCAACAGCCGTCACGGGCCGGTCATGGGAGCGTACGGTGACTAATTGGCGTTGAGCAGAGCCGCGTACTGTTTCATCGTCTCCTCATGAGACAGTTTCTTGCCGCCTTGGTGTAGAATCTCGCTGGTCGACTGCGAGTCCAGTACCTTCATGACTTTTTCGTCAGTCGGCGATGCCTTCTCCCCGATATTGTTGACAACCGCCTTTGAAACATATTTCTCATTAAGATAGTTATGCAGATTGCTTCCAGCAAGTTGGGCGATCTGTAGCCGAGCCGTCAAGAGCTGGCCAATTGCTTGTCGAGACTTGATTGTTGTCCATTGCGCAATGATTTCTTGTCGCGTATTCCACTGAAGATTAACCTGCCGGCTCCCGTTAGTTGATATGTAAGTATCGAAAACCTGCTGCATCTGAGCGTCGATGCCCCCATCCGTCAGACCTCCCATTTCCGTCAGATTCGAAGCCATGCCGGCTTTGCGCAGAAGCAAGTGATTGATAGCGCAGACAAAGATGAGGTTCTCATCGAAGTAATTGTCCGCCGCGATTTTCATTAGCCCTTTAACTTTGTTTTGGTCATAGCAAATCTCGATCACGCCCATGGTGTACACCATGATTTTGGCTTTCGAATAGTAGCCAGTAGCTTTTCCCAATTTGGTCTTGTTATACGTGACGATAGGCATTATCAGCACTCCTGTTCGTGAGGTTGGGAAACGCGTTACACCTCTTGCCTGATCGTATTACGATGCAGTGTAAGTAACGCAATTCTGCCGGAACTCTGCAGATCTTGGTTGTTGGATGTCTTGAGTAATTGGGACGTTATGCGATCTGTTTTTCGCGGTTAATCGAGAAGATAAAGACAAAATGACATACGTGCAGGGCTGTGCGTGCCAATTTATAAACCGTCCGTGCCAGTTTGTAGTCTTTGCGTGCCAAGCTATTGTCTGTGTGTGCCAAGCTGCCCATACGGCCAGCGGCAGAGCGGCCAGCACACGCCTGCGGCACCTGCCGCAATACCGGCTGCGCCATCCGCGCGGCTCTTCACGGCGAGCATTGCGTAGGGTCCACGCCATTGCCAGCGACAGCCGTTAGCCTGTGTGAGGCTTCGTGTGTAGCGGCTCCGTGGCGGCTGTCATTCGGTATGGCTGTCTTGTCGGTCTGATCGGGCCTTTTGCGCTTCCCTTGACCGTGCTCCTACCCGCCGGGGCGCCAGCGCAGCCGCGCGTGGCGCCCGACCGGATCGAGGTCGCGGTGTCGCTAGCGTCCGATGGCACGGCGATCGTGTGGTACCGGATCCGCTTCACTGTGCTTGAGAACGATATGGCCGCGCTCTATCTCGAGGGCGAGCGGGTGCGGAGATCGGCCGGGCGGTAGCAGTGCTGTGGTCAACGGACTGATGCCGAGCCGCGCGATCCTCGGTTCTACACACTATCCGCTAATTCAAATCGTCTTCGTGAAGGCTTTGCAGTCAGGCACGCGGATTATCGATCAGCCCTGGAAAGTGCTGAGAGCCGCGGCCGCCATCTGGCCCGACGGTCCGCCTAGCCGACCTCGCCGGCATACCTGGGGAAGGCAAGCCTCTTGACGACCGGTGACCCCGATGCGATCCGGCCGATCGCCGATCCCGGGGCGCTCGACGGCCCTCGGCTGCTGCTCGACGGCATGTGCCGGGAAGTCGCCTAGAGCCGCCGAAGGATATCGGCGCACAGGGCGCATGGGTCTGTGACGAAAGGCTGTGCCGCGCTTCTTCAACGAGGCTTCCAGCAGCCCCGAAACGCAGCCAATCATTCGTCACATCTCCAGCGCCCCTGCATTGGCCGACCTTCGCAGCCGCTGCTTTCGGGCCGGTCACACGAGCGTTCGGCGGTTAATGAGCCGCCTTAAGCAGTTTCGCGTATTCTTTCATCGTCTCTTCATGAGACAGTTTCTTCCCCGTCCCGTTTTCATGGTCGATGTGTACGATCTGGCCGGTCGACTGCGAGTCCAGAACTTTCATCACCTTTACATCGGTCGGCGATTTGTCGTTGTTAAAAGTATTCAGTACATCTTTAGAAACAAACTTTTTATCTATATCCTGGAACAGGGCGCTTGCTACCTTTTGTGCCACATCTTGCCGTGCAGTCAAGAGTTGTCCAGTAGCCTGCCGAGACTTGATCGTCGTCCAATGCCCAGTGATGTTTTTGCGGATGGAATGATCGATATTGACCACTCGCTCGCCATTTTCTTTTATGTATAGATCATGGACCTGCTGCATCTGGGCCTCTATTCCCCCGTCGCTCAGGCACGCTACCTTCATGAGGTTCGAAGCCATCCCAGCCTTGCGCAAAAGTAAGTGATTGATAGCGCATACAAAGGTGACTTGCTCGGAATAATGATGATCCTCTGCGATCTTTATGATTCCCTGAGCCTTATTCTTATCATAACAAACCTCGATCAAGCCGGACTGACCAGTGTTGATTTTTGCCTCCGAATGATGGCCGGTCATCTTCCCGATCATGGTTCTATGGTATTTTACTGTGGGCATGGTCTGCGCTCCTGTTCATGAGGTTGAGAGTCATCGTGCTCGGCTTACCTGATTTCGTCACGATACAGCGCAAGCCACGTCACCTCGCCAGAGTTCAATTTGAAATTATTTTCAATTCTCTTTACTGGTTAGGTTTCCCGTGGGGTTTTCTCTTCACAGGTACCTATAAAGTACGCATAAATTCATGCCCGTCTATGGCTGTGCGTGCCAAAGATTTGCCTGAGCGTGCCACACCGCCAGGACGGTTGGCAGCGGAACAGCCACCACACCCCGCGTCGGCCGCCGGGACACCGGCTATGCCGTTCGCCCGGCGCTTCAAGGCGGCGATTGCGCTGGGTCAACGCTTGTGCCGGCGGCAGCCGTTAGTGTGCATAAGGTTTCGTGTGCAACGATTTCGGGGCGGCTGTCATGCGGTATGCCCGCCTGGTCGGTCTGATCGGCCTATTTGCGTTTGCTTTGACAGTGCTTCTGCCCGCCGCGGCGCCGGCGCAGCCGCGCGTGGCGCTGGACTGGGTGGAGGTGGAGGTGGCGCTGGCGCCGGAAGGTACGGCGATGGTGCAGTACCAGATCCGCTTCAACGTGCTCGAGAACGACATGGGCGCTTTCTATTTCCAGGGCGAGCAGGGGCGGATCGACTGGATCGACGGCGCCAGCTTCGTGCTGACGGAAACCAACGAGCGCATCGACCTTGAGATCACCGATCTCGGCGACCGGTGGGACATCGTGCTGGCGAACGGCCGTCGCCACGGGCCCGGAACGCTGACCTTCTTTCTGACCTATTTCACCGACTATGCCGCCGCCGGCCATGTCGCGCGCACCACGTCGCCCGAGCATGGCGAACTGGTGGTCTTCAACTGGTCGCCCGTGCAATGGGAATACCCCATGGGCCATCAGAGGGTACTGGTGCGCTGGCCCATCGGGGTGACCCAGGACGAGCTGACCTTGGAGGAGGCATCGGCGCTCGGCCTCTTGACCGAGCGGTTCATGAACGAGCGCTATCTTCTGTCGTATCTCGGCCTGATCGGGCAGGGCGTCACACCGGCGGAGCCGCCGGCCGACGGCAAGCGTTTTCTGGTCGTACGCGCCTATCAGGAAAACCTGCCGGCCCGCGCCGACTTCCGCCAGCAGATGTACGTCCCGGCCCGGTACTTTGATCTGGCGGCCGCAGCCAGCGGGGCACCGGCTGGTGTTCCCAGCGGCGACGCGCCAGGGCTGACCTCCCAGCCTGCGGAGAGCTCACCGGGCTTCTTCGACGGGCGGCCCGGCCTGCCGGCCTTCGGCGGGGCACTGGGCGTGCTGGCGATCCTGGTGGTCGTCATCACGGTCATGAAGCACCGCGCCATGGTGACGGCGGGCGAGGAGGTCGACACCGTCCGCTGGGATGCCGAGACCTGGACCGTCCCGAAGATCGAGATCAAGAACTTCCGCCGCAACGGCAAGATCGCCAAGCTGAACGCGATCGAAGCGGGCTTCCTGTGCGACGTGCCGCTGAAGACGCTGGCCGGCTTGATGCTGCAGGAGATGGAGCAGGCGGGCGTGCTGACGGTGGTCGGCCGCGAGCCTCTGGTGGTGGAGAAGGCTAAGGATCTGCCGCCGGAGTACACGGCCTATCATCGCCAGCTCTACAGTTGCATCGAGGCGGACGGCACGTTGCTGCCGGCGACCGCAAGCCGCCTGGTCTTCACGCTCACCGAAGGCATTCAGGAAAAGGCGTGGGACTGCGATATCGTCGCCACGCAAAAGCACTACCGCAGGGAGTTCGAACGCCAGTTCGCCGAACACAAGGCCGAAGCGGACGCGTTCTGGACCGGGCGCGAGCGGCGCGAACGCGGGCTCGACGATCGCAGCCACGTCTACTACCCCTTCTATCATCACTGGTCGCTGCACGGTCGCCCCTGGGAAAGCCAGGCGGTGACGCTGGATGACGCGCTGCCGGATCCGGATGGACTCGCCGACAAGGGCTACGGCTATTTCCTGGGTGGTGGCGGGGGTGCTGATATCGGCGCGCAGTATGCTTCCGCCGCCTGCCATTCGGCCTGCCACAGCGCCTGTCACTCGGCGTGCCATTCTGCGTGCCACAGCGCCTGCCATTCAGCCTGCCACTCGGCGTGCGTCAGCGGGGGAGCCCGCTAATGCCGCGCGACCCCGCCATTGCCGAACAGGGTACGTTCGGCCGGCGCCTGGACGATCTGGCCTGGATCGATACCTTCATGGCCGCCGTCCGGCCGTACGTGCGCGTACGCCTGAGCGACAATGTCCTGATCAAGATGCCGAGCGAAGTACACCCCTTGAATGCGCAAGGGGCCCGCCTGCTGCATACGGCTCTCTCAGGCACACCGATCGCCGACCTGGCCTCCGTATGCAAGGCCGTGGACGATCCCCAGCGGCTGTTCCAGATCCATACCTTCTTCTGCGACGTGCGCGACCTGCTGAGCGGCGCGCTCGGCGACGGCCAGGGCAGGCTGGCAACGGATACCGGCCGCTTCACCGGCAGCTTCGCCACCAAGCCCATATTGGCCGAGGTGGCGCTAACCTATCGCTGCAACCTGGCCTGCCGGTTCTGCTATGCCGGCTGCGGCGACACCGACGCATCGCCCGGCAATCCCCAGAGCGAGCCCCACCGCTTCCGGTGGCCATGGCGGCGCAAGCCTGCCGCCAGCGATCATGTGATGACGACGGACGAAGTGCGCCGTGCCATCGACATCCTCGCCGACGATGCCGAGGTGCCCAGCCTCAGCTTCACCGGCGGCGAGCCGACCCTCAGGCCGGATCTGCCGGACCTGATCGCGCATGCGTCCGGCCGCGGCCTGCGCGTCAATCTGATCACCAACGGATTGCGTTGCGCGGAGCCGCGGTACGTGGCGCGCCTGGTCGAGGCCGGGCTGACTTCGGCCCAGGTCAGCCTGGAGGGGGCGGATGCCGAGACCCATGAAGCCCTGACGCAGCGCCGCGGCACCTTCGCCAAGACGCTCGCCGGCCTGGCAAACCTGCGCGCCGCCGGGCTGACGGCCCACACCAACACCACGGTCAGCCGCGCCAACGCGCATCAGCTCGCCGCCATCGTCGATCTCGCGGCCCGGCTCGGCCTGCCGCATCTCTCGATGAACTTCCTGATCCCCACCGGTTCGTCCCGGCTCGACAAGCACGGCGACCTCGCCATGCGCTATGACGAAATCGGGCCCTACGTGCTGGCCGCACGCGACCGGGCCCATGCGGTCGGCGTCGGGTTCCACTGGTATTCGCCCACACCGTTCTGCCTGTTCAACCCCGTGGCCCATGGGCTTGGCAACAAGGGATGCGCGGCGTGTGACGGGCTGATCCATGTCGATCCGTCGGGCGCAGTGCGGCCGTGTTCCAGCTTTGCCGGGGATGTCGGCAACCTGCTGACGCAAGGGTTCGAGGCGGTGTGGCGGGGGGCGGACGCCCGCTATCATCGGGCCAAGCGGCATGCGCCGGTGCCGTGCCGGGCGTGCCCGCATTTCGCGCTGTGCCAGGGCGCCTGCCCGCTCTACTGGGCGGAACGGGGAACGGGCGAGCTGCGCCGCGCGGGGGCGGCCGCTGCCCGCAGGCGCGTGACCCGATGGCTTGGAGGAGACCGATGGCGCAAGCGACGTTGAAGGATCCGCTGAGGCGCGACGCCCTGCAGTTCCTGGTCTTGCCACGCCTGACCTACGCGCTGCGCATGGCCCTGGCGCTGACGGCGATCCTCGTCGGTTTCGCGTTGCAGCTCGTCGTCCCCTGGCCCGGGACATGGGTGATGCTGATCGTCACCCTGCCGATTCTCTTCTTCGGCACGGTTCTGCTCTGCCTGCGGGCCTACGACACAAAGGCCAGGATCGGCGAACTCAGGAACCGCGAGTGGGAGAAGACGACGCGTGACCGCTTCAACGCCGTCGTCGACTTCGAGCGCAAGGTCCGCCATTGGGACGACACGGCCATCGACATTACGTGCAAGCCGGGCGCCCTGGTGCTGGGCCTGGTGATCATCGGCGTTCTCGTGCTGGCCCTGTTCGCTGGCGAAGGATGGGTGACGGCCGTGGTGCTGAACGGGGCCGTGCTGATCCTGCCGCACTGGTTCACCGGCACGCGCCTCGGCTGGCGTCCACTGACCTTGGTGCAGCAGGTCAATGCGCTGAACGAAGCGTTGGGCGTCATCGACCGGCAGGCCGAGCCGCCCTGCCAGATCCAGCCGATGTTCGAGATGGCCGGCAACGAGGGCGCGCGCGCACCCGATGCGGCGCGCGTCTTCATCCGCTTTCCCGACGGTCCGGAGGATTTCCTGGGTCTTCAGCTGCAGGTCGCCATCAACACCGTCAAGGGTGCCCATTTCCCCTATCTTTATGCCGTCGTGATCGCCCGCCACAGCTTCGGTTTGGATTTCCCGTCGGTGGTCTCCTACGACAGGGAACTGACGCTGGAGACCAAGCGCGAAGACGATGTGGACGTGCTGGTGATCCGCCAGGCGACCACCAAGACCTCGGGCTATCACACCAAGCCCAAGACCATCGCCATGCTCACATCGGCGGCTTGGGCGACCGTGCAAGCGCTACTGGAGGATCGCGCCGGCGCTCACCAATAGCGCGTGACCGCGCCCAGCTGGGTTTGGTTGCTATATCTGCTGAGCCCTGCTGCCACTTCCAGCGGCTTCGTCGATGGCTCGATCTGGCTTATCGGAAGCCCCCGATGAACGGTGCGGACGCCTCTGCCGATGGGGAGAGCCGGCTCTCCCCATCGGCGCGATCGGTTCGGCTCACTCGGGCAGGGCAACGCCGCTGAGATCGATTTCGGCGACTTGCGTTCCGCCGAAATAGAGCGCCATGGCCTCAACGCCGACCGGCACCGCCCAGATCATGTCCTCGGTCTGTGTTTGGCCGACATCGACGCTGTTCAAGTGGCCTGCAAATATACGGGTTTGGAACCGCTCGCCGATCAGCGAAGCATGGATGCCATCGGGCATGACCAAGTGGAAATTGTGAGTTCGCCAATGGAAACGGTTCCCTCCACTCGTGTCGTTGCTCTCCAGGCCGGTAATGTCGACGGTGAGTTCGAGAAAAGCAAAGCCGTCCGGAGCCGAAAGCGAGCCAGGGATTTCAAGGCCACCCATAGTGTGTTGTGTCGACAATGACGTGTGAAACCGTGGATTTGTCACCGCCATTTCGGCGTACGAGGCCGCGGTCGCCGGCTCGGTCAACGGCGGCACCGTGATCTCGCCGGAGAACGTCTCTCCGATCACGAGTGTTACCTCCGCTGCATCGGCCGGGATCAGAAAGACAGCATGATAATACAGATCGCTGTCGGACTCCGGCCAATCGCGAGGCCGCGTCTGGCCGGCGGACGGCGGAACGTGCTTGAACATCCCGTAGTTCTCGTAGGCGCCGATCGCGCCCAGTTCGGTTCCGTCCTCCAGAATGACGTTGATGTCTCGTGCCCGAACGTTGACGCGCGTCAAATCCTCGCTCCAGGGGACATCGAATACCGCCCTGACATCGAGAAAAACCATCCCCTCTTGCGACAGCACCTCCGGAATGCAGCAGGGGCGCGGCCCGAGTACCCACTCCTGCCAACTGACCAGGGATGAATGGGCGTGCGCTTCCAGGCTCAGCGGTGTGATCTCTTGCGCGTGTACCGTTGCGGGAACCGACAATCCGGCTGCGGCCGCCAACGTGCCGAATATGGTTCTCACCTTTGAAATCATGACGTTCACCCTCCTGTCGGTTTTTGCAAAGGCTGCTCGAACGGCAACCCGGGACAAGAGCGAGGCTCGCTCAACGGCTCTTGGCGCGCAACCGGTATGGCGTTGCCGAACGCCGGTTGAAGTGGGGACGAGATGCCTCGATCCGTCACGAATTCACCGAGATGATCGCGCTCCCTTTATGTTGCAATTGCCACCCGATTGGGCCCATTTTTGGGCGTGCTATTTCAATCAGCGTGCACACCGTACGCCGACACTTCCGACGACTGAGAACAGGGCCGATGCGCACCGGATTGCTCATGATTCTGTGTCTTTTTGTCGTGGTTCGCCCGGCCGCGGCCCAGTATCAGCCTGACTATCAAGTGCAGCAGTACTCGTTGCAGAACTGGGAACTCTTCACCATGGAACTGGCCCCTGACGAGTTCTCGTACTGCGGTGCGCGCGCCCATCATGGGGAAGAGACGGCGCTGCTCGTCAGCATCGGGTGTACGGGGCTGCAGGTGAGCGTCGAGGCGTTCGGGCAGAGTCTGGCGCCCGGCCAGGCGTTTCCCGTGATCGTGCATATCGATATGGAAACTGTGTTCGCTCCGATCCAGGCCACTGTGTACGGGCCGCCCGGCGACAACATCCTTCTGATTCAATTCGGCTGGGACAGCGAGGCGTTCGAGGCGCTGCGGCGCGGCAATACACTGACCGTGCTGGCGCGGGACTTCGGCTATGACTTCTTCCTGACGGGGTCAAGCCGCGCACTGGCCCAGGTGGATCAATGCGCTGTCAGCCACATGCAACGCGGCCTGTCGGCCGATCGGCCGGCACTGTGGCAAAGGTCGCCAGCGTTCCACGCCGTGTGTCCGCTGTGACGCCGGTCGCAGCGCGGCCACCGACGTTGGCGTCCGTGCTCACCAATACTGCATGGCGTCCCGATAGAGGGCCGCGAGATCCGGTTCTGTCACCGGCCGCGGGCTGATCACCAGCAGGCGCTGCTGGGCCGCCGCGCCTTTGACCAGGGCCGGAACATCGGCCTCGCCGTAGCCGATGGCGGCAAGGCCGTTCGGCAGGCCCGTGGCGCGCATCATCTCCGCCAGCCGCGACGCCAGCACCGTGCCGGCATCGTTCGGCCCGGCGCCCGAGACATCCGCGCCCAGCCATCCGGCCGCTTGCAGGTGCCGTTCGGGATCGGTCTCGCCGGTGAAACGGAACGCCGCCGGGGCGTTCAGCACCACCGAGATGCCGTGTGGCACCATCGGCGCCTCGCGCTCATAGCCCGGCGCCGTGTAGCTGTGGTTCAACCCAGCGACCGAGTACGACATGGCATGCGGGATGTGTACGCCGGCATTGCCGAAGGCAAGACCGGCCAGCGTTGCCGCGAACATCAGCGCATCGCGCGCCTCATGGTCTTCGGCATCCGCGACGGCCCGCAAGAGATAGCGCCCGCCGAGCCGGATCGCCTGAGCGGCCCCGATATCGCTCCAAGGGTTGGCGCCCTGGTACGGTGGCCGGGCCGCCGGATCGGGCGCCTTGTCGCGGTCAGTAAAGGGCTTGGCCGTGTAGCTTTCGATCGCATGCGTCAGCACGTCGAACCCTGCCGATGCCAGAATGCCCGCCGGCAGGCTATAGGTCGTGGCCGGGTCGACCACGGCGAGTGTCGGCTTCAGATGGGGCGAGGAGATGCCCGTCTTCACCTCCCGCTCGACGAAGTCGAAGATCGTAACCCCGGTGTTCTCGCTGCCGGTCCCTGCTGTCGTCGGGCAGGCGATGTGGGGCTTCACCGGCCCGGGCACCGGCCGGCCTTCGCCGATGGGCTTGTTCACGTAGGCCAGCAGGTCGGCCGGATAGGTCGCAAACAGATTGGCGGCTTTGGCTGTATCCATAACCGAACCGCCGCCCACGGAAACGAACCCGTCGACACCGGCCTCGCCGGCGAATGCCGCTGCGTCCCGAAACGAGGCATCCGTCGGTTCGACCTTGACGCGGTCGTACAGCGCCACGTCGATGCCGGCATCGGCCAAAGCCCGATGCGCGGCATCGAAAGGCCCGGTCTCGCGGACATGGCGGTCGGTGAACAGAGCGACGCGGCCCAGCCCCAGCTTGCGGGCGTCGGCTCCAAGCTCCGCAAGGGCGCCGGGTCCGAACTTCAACGACGAAGGAGAGACGGTGAATGCCGTCTCTCCGCCCGGTCGGGGCACATAGGCTGTGCGCGCTGCCATGGTACGAACTCCCCCTCACATGCTTTCTTGATCGTCGGCGCCCGGCGGTGTCGTGCCTTACTGTGTGATCGTCGTGACGATCGTGTGCCACCGCGCGCCGGCAATGCGCATTTCCACGTCACACTGCCCGATTTGCTGGCGCCGCGTCATCTGCATCGTCGCCCCGGCATTGCCGCCCAGGTTTTCTTCCGGCACTTCCGACGGCTGGCCATAGGTCGCGTCCACCAGAGTCCGGCCGATGCCGCTCTCGACGCTGCCGCATAGGTTGGAAAGCAGCACCTCCAGCAGGTCCGGGTAGGCCCAGGTTTCGTCATCGATGCCGTTGTAGTTGATGGAAAACACCGCGGCGCCAGCGTCGCCCGTCAGTTGCGGTGCCCGGAAGGTGTCGAACTGCCAACCGCCTCTGGGATGGTCGTCATCGGGTGCCATTGCCTGAACAAGGCCCGGGGGAAACCAGGACGGGACTCCGGAAAGGCTGGCGTCTTGCGCAGCGGCGATGCTGGAGAGGCCGGCCGCGGCCACCGTCATCACCATAAACGTGCGGTACTGCATGGTGTTCAAAGGTCCCCTCTGATGTCTCCGATGATCGACACCGGCAAGATGCCTGTGCGTCGGATGCCACCATGATGCGGCTTCGCGGCGAAAATTCGATCGTCGGCAGTCACGCGAGCGATCGACCACCGCACTCGCGTTTCTGCTATACGGTCCACCGCACACGAATGATGGGATGGCGGCGTCGGACGCGCCGGATCCGATGAGACCCCGCGAGACCGGAGAGAGGCATGAGCTACGAAGACATCCTGTACGACGAGACGGCCGGGGTCGCCACGATCACCATCAACCGTCCGGACAAGATGAATGCCTTTCGCGGCCAGACCTGCGAGGAGCTGATCGATGCCTTCGCCCGCTCCGGCTGGAACAAGGATATCGGCGTGATCGTCTTCACCGGCGCCGGCAGCCGCGCGTTCTGCACCGGCGGCGACCAGTCGGCGCATGAGGGGCACTATGACGGCCGCGGCATCATCGGCCTGCCGCTGGAAGAGATGCAGAGCATCATCCGCGATGTGCCCAAGCCGGTGATCGCCCGGGTCCAAGGCTATGCCATCGGGGGCGGGCACGTGCTGGCACTGTTGTGCGACCTGACGATCGCCTCGGAGAACGCCGTGTTCGGCCAGGTTGGCCCCAAGGTCGGTTCCGTCGACCCCGGATTCGGCACGGCCTATATGGCCCGCTGCATCGGCGAGAAGAAGGCGCGCGAAGTCTGGTATCTCTGCCGCCGCTACAAGGCGCACCAGGCGCTGGAAATGGGCTTGTGCAACGTCGTCGTGCCCGATGACCGCCTGGATGAAGAGGTGGCCGCGTGGTGCACCGAGATCCTGGAGAAAAGCCCGACGGCGCTGGCCATCGCCAAGCGGTCGTTCAATGCCGATACGGCCTCGATCGCCGGCATTTCGGCGATGGGGCTGCACCATGTCAGCCAGTATTACCATACCGAAGAGAGCAAAGAGGGCGTGCGCGCCTTCATCGAGAAGCGCAAACCCGAGTTCCGCAAGTACTATCGTTGACGGCCTGCCAAGGCACTGAAGAGGCACCCCGTATGATTACGGCCTTGATCCGGGCGTTCGCGCAGCTCGGCGACCCGGCGATTCGCAAGGTCATCTGGATCAGCGTCGGCGGCGCCTTGGCTGTCCTGGTGCTGCTCGTCGCCGGTACCGGTATCGTGCTCGATCAGGTGACCCTGGTCGACTGGGGTTGGCTGGACGGCACGATCGATGTGATCGCCACTCTCGGCACCGTCTTTCTGGCGATCATCCTGTTTCCAGCAATCGCCGTCACCATCAGCACGCTGATGCTGGAGGAGGTGGCCGCGGCGGTGGAGCGGCGCCACTATCCGTCGCTGCCCGCAGCGCGGCCGATCGGCATCGTCGAAGGTCTGCTTTCGGGCCTCAGGTTCTTCGGCGTCTGGATCGTCGTGAACGGTGTCGCGCTGGCGCTCACGCTGTTGCTGCCGTTCGTCAATATCGTCGTCTTCTACTGCGTCAACGGGTACCTTCTGGGGCGCGAGTACTACGAGATCGTGGCGTTCCGCAGGCTCCCGCCGCGGGAGGCCCGCAGCCTGCGGCGCAGGAACCGAGGGTTCGTATTCGCCGCCGGAATCGTGATTGCCCTGATGATGACGATTCCCATCGTCAACCTCTTCGCGCCTGTTGTGGCGACGGCATTTGTCGTGCATATATATCAAAGGCTTGCTACAAAAAATTCAGAAGCGAGCTGAAACCGTCTTTAACCGTTTTGCGTTTCTGACTAGACTCGCCCCGTCGGAGCTTTTTGCTTCGATTCACCATTGGGAGAAGTCCCCGTGTTTCGCCGACGCCCATCCCCTCAAAGTGACAAAGCGGCAGGCGACGGCCCCCAAGCCAGCCGCTATTCGACCGACTCAACCGACGACTCCGTGCGTGTCGTCACCTCCGCCGCCGATGGAAGCCAGGGAGACGCCATGAGCACCCCCAAGACCCCCTCTTCGCCCTATCGCCAACCCGATGCGCCCCGCCGCGTCGTGGACATGCCGGGCACCTCACCGCGCCGGCCAACCGGCAGTAACGCGTCAGCGCCGTCGGCGGACGCCCCCGCGGCTCCGGCGGCGGAACCGCGCGAGCGCAGCCGCGACACCACCCGCAAGCTGCAGGTCGGCCGCGAGATCACGCTGGCGGGCGAAATCAGCGCTTGTGATCATCTGGTAGTGGAAGGCCAGATCGAGGCCAAGCTGCGCGACTGCCATATCATCGAGATCGGTGAAAGCGGCGTGTTCAAGGGCAGTGCGGAGGTCGACACGGCGGATATCGGCGGCCGCTTCGAAGGCGACCTGATCGTGCGCAATCGTCTGAAGGTCTGCGGCACGGGCGTGGTCTCCGGGTCCGTCCGTTACGGCGAGCTTGAGGTCGAGGTCGGCGGCCGGGTCGTCGGCACAATGGACCCGCTGGAAAGCGTCGTTGCGCTGTCCGGCCCGTCATCGAGCTACGGGTCACGGGAGAGCGTCGTGCAGGAGCCGATCGGCGACAGCCCGCCGACACCGATCGCCGCCCAAGAGGGGGCGGAGTGATCAGCAGGGTCAGCGCAATGCAAGGCGGCCGGCTTCGCCCGGCCGCGCTTGCCTTGTGCCTTGCCGTTACCGTGGCGGCCTGCCAGACGGCGCGCACCGGCGCCAGCGGCGGCGGCTCAAGCGGCGCTAGTGCCGACCCGCAGGCGCTGATCGGCCTGTCGCCGAACGAAGTCACGGCAATGATGGGCCAGCCGGAGCTCAGGCGGCAGGAACCGCCGGCCGAGGTCTGGCAGTACCGCACCAGTACCTGCGCATTCGATGTCTTCCTCTATGACGATCGGGTGACCCATTTCGAGGCGCGCCATCGCCGCCAAGGCACGGTCAGCGCGCCCGGCTGCCTGGGCCAGATCGTCGCCGCTCGTGGCGGCAGTCGGGCGACAAGCTAGCGGCCGCAATATCGCATTGGCGGGCCTTTGAGCCCGCCGCATTTTGTGGAATGGTGGCGGGAACACACGTGAACCCGTGCCGGGCGGTGCTGTTCCGTCCGGTCCCCGTCTCACCAAGCACGAACGACCGTGATCGCCACCCCCGCCCCATCTTCCGATCAGCGAACGCCGGCCCTTGAGGTCAGAGACCTGCACAAGCGCTTCGGCTCGCTTGAGGTCCTGAAGGGCGTGTCCGTGGCGGCGCAGCAGGGATCCGTGATCTCGATGATCGGATCCTCCGGCTCCGGCAAGAGCACCGTGCTCAGATGCATCAACCTTCTGGAATACCCGGATGCCGGCGAGGTCTTCGTCAATGGCGAGCTGATCCGCATGCGTTCGTTGAGCGGCGGCATCGCTGTGCCCGCCGACCGGAAACAGGTCGACCGCATCCGTGCGACGCTTGGCATGGTGTTCCAGGGGTTCAATCTCTGGACCCACATGACCGTGCTGCAGAACATCATCGAAGCACCGGTGCATGTGAAGAAGGTGGCGAAGGCCGAAGCCGTCGACCTGGCCGAACAGCTCTTGGACAAGGTCGGCATTGCCGACAAGCGGCACCACTATCCAAGCCAGCTTTCCGGCGGCCAGCAACAGCGCGCGGCCATCGCCCGGGCGCTGGCCATGCGCCCCCGCGTGATGCTGTTCGACGAGCCGACCTCCGCGCTCGATCCGGAACTGGTGGGCGAGGTGTTGCGCGTCATCCACCAGCTCGCCGACGAAGGCACCACGATGCTGCTGGTGACACATGAGATGCGGTTTGCGCGCGAGGTCTCCAGCGAGGTGGTCTTCCTGCATCAGGGCCGCATCGAAGAGCAGGGCCCGCCCGATCAGGTGTTCGACGCCCCCCGCTCGGAACGCTGTCGGCAGTTCCTGCAGGGCAATTTCTGAGACCCCCTCCGCGGCAGTTCGTCATAGCTCGACGCAGTCGCTTGCTTTCGGCAAAACCCGCAGAGTCCCTATGGTTGCGGATCGGCGATCTTGGGTGTAGGCAAGCCGCATGTTGAACCGTGTCAAGGAATTCCTGCTGGACCGGCAGGCTGATCCCGCGGTGGCCGAGACAGGCCATACCGAGGAAGAGCTGAGGCTTGCGGCGGCGGCGCTGCTGGTCGAAGCCGCGCGGATGGATGAGAGCTTCGATGGCGACGAGCGCGACCGCATTGTGGAACTGGTCCGGTGGCGTTTCGGCCTGAGCGGTGAGGAGGCGAGCCTGCTGGTCGACCGCGCCTCGCAGGCATCGACCCGGGCCACGCAGCTGCACGGCTTCGCCCATCCGATCCGCGAGGCATTCGACGCCGGCCAGCGCATTCGCCTGATCGAGATGATGTGGGATGTGGCCTGCGCGGACGGCGAGCTGCATCCCATGGAGAGCCATCTGATCCGGCGGGTCGGCGGCCTCTTGTTCGTCGACGAACGGGACAGCGGGGCGGCCCGCAAACGCGCCATGGCCAGACACGGTCTCACCGAAACCAACTGAGGAAAGACACTCGGCCGGTATCCCGCGACGGCGGATGCCGGCGAACTGCTGGAGAGCCTGGATGCCTTATGTCGTGATCGACGGCTGCGTGAAGTGCAAATACACCGACTGCGTCGAGGTGTGCCCGGTCGACTGCTTCTACGAAGGCGAGAACATGCTGGTCATCCATCCGGATGAATGCATCGACTGCGGCGTGTGCGAGCCGGAATGCCCCGTGGAGGCGATCAAGCCCGATACGGAGGTGGAGGCGGCCGAGACCTGGCTGGAGATCAACCGCAAGTTCTCCGAAGCCTGGCCCAACATCACGCGGAAGAAAGACGCCCTGCCGGATGCCGACGATTGGGCGAAGAAAACCGGCAAATTCGATGAGCATTTCAGCCCGGAGCCGGGTGAGGGCACCTGACGCGTGCGGCAAATCGAATTTGGGTCAGCCTTGTTGCCTTTCTTCTCGGGCATTTTTATATTATTGTCATGTTGTGCACGGACTGCGTGGCAGACCGCCGCTGATCAAGAGCCCCGCCCCTGACCGTATACACATCGTGCCTTCGGACACGGAAGTGCGGTGAGCGGCGGGATTTGTTTCCCTAGTCCGCTGGCGCTGCCTGGCGAGGGGAGGGCGGATTTCCGGTCCACCTCTTGCTCGGTTGGGGGCCAGCGGAAAGAAGATGGCGACGATGGCGAACACACTCGAGTATACAGTCGGGGATTACGTTGTTTATCCGGCCCATGGCGTCGGTCGGATCACATCGATTGAGATGCACGCGCTTGGCGAACAGCAGGTTGAGCTGTACGCCATCAACTTCGAAAAAGAGCGTATGACCCTTAAGGTCCCGGTTTTGAAGGCGAAGCGGTCCGGTCTGCGGAAGCTGAGTTCGCGTGACCGCATCAAGGCGGC
>JANQQD010000186.1 GCA_028285185.1 Anaerolineae bacterium
AATCTGAAGGATACTGGCGGTGATAAGGGGGAACCCGTCCTTTGTAGGTGAGTTGATGCGATCGGACGCGGAGAGCGCCCGCCGTACGCGCCTGACCGCCATGCTTCTTGCCGGGTTCACCGTGGTCGCCGGTTACCTTTGGTACACCGTCATCCAGCACGACCATCAGCGGACGGCGGCGTCTATTGAGAGCTGGCAGCAGGTGCAGCTGCAGATCGCCCGCGATGCGGCGGAGTCGGTGCGCGCCTGGGTGACCGGGGAGATGCTGCGGGAGGGCTTCTCGACGGATCGGGCTGCCGATGAGGCGGCTCGTCTGTTCGTCGCGCCTATTCAGGTCTTGGGCACCGGGCGCGCCAATCTTTACCGCGGCGACAGGCAGGAAGGAGAGTGGCGGCTTGTCGACGCCCCCGATGCGGCCGTCGTTGCCGATATGGGGCTGCAGGCGCCGTTGCCGTGGGAGATGGAGCAGCCTGTCGGGCCTGCGGAGTTAGCTGACGATGCCGGACCGGAAGGGACCGGCATGTTGACCGGCACGGGCGCCGCCGGACCTTTGGTTGTCGCCTGGTCGTCGCTCGATCTGGGCGACGCTGTCTGGACCATCTCGATCGAGACACCCCAGCGAGAGATTCTGTCGCACGCACGCGTCAACGATGAGTTGTTGCGAGAGGCCGTGGCCACCACGCTGTCGACCTTGGTGCTGGCCATCCTGTTTCTCTCGATCTGGCGCCAGGACCGCGCGGCCGTCATGCGTGTGGCGACGCTTCAGGAATCCCAGGATGCGCTGGAAAAGCGGGTGGAGACGCGAACTCGCGAACTCTCGTCCGTCAATGTGGCGCTGCGTGAGGAAATCGCGGAGCGCAAGCGCGCGGAAGAGACCCTTGCCCTGCGCACGGGGGAAAGTACGCGTCAATCGCTGCTGCTGACCACGGTCGTGCAATGCATGCGCCAGGGTGTGGCCGTGTTCGATAGGGACCGACGGCTCTTGCTATGCAACAACCGCTATCAGTCTCTGCTCGATCTGCCGGACGGCATCATCAAGTCCGGCACCCTTTATGAAGATATCGTCCACTGGCAGGCCGATCGCGGCGAGTTCGGCGAGGTCGATTGGGACGAGGCCTGGCCGCCGCGGTTGCAGCGCATTGCCGAGGGCGAGATGGCCCGCTGGGTGCGCCGCCGTCCGAACGGCCGCTGGATCGAGTTCAGCCGCGACCCGATGCCTGGCGGCGGGTTCATAACGCTCCTGTCGGACATCACGGCGCAGAAACGCTCTGAGATCGAGCTGGCGGAAAACGTGCGCAAGTTCCGCGCCATGTTCACCCAGCATGCGGCCATCATGTATCTGGTCGATCCGGTCAGCTTACGAATCGTCGACGTCAATCAGGCCGCGGAGTCCTTCTACGGCTATACGCGCCACGAGTTCCTGACCAAGACGGCGATGGACTTCGCCACGATCTCAGCTGTGGAACTCCGCCGCGAGCTCGCCCTTGGCGCGGAATGCGGGCGCAACGTGCGAACAGAGCGGCACCGCCTGGGCGATGGCGAGATCCGCGACGTGGAGGTGCGATCGACGCCGATCCCGTTCGGCAGCGGCAAGCAGGTGCATTTCGAGATCGTGCAGGACGTGACCGACCGCCGCCGCGCCGAAGAGAACCTGCTGAAGCTCTCCCAGGCCGTGGAGCAGAGCCCTGCCTCGGTGATCATCGCCGACCTGGCCGGCCGGATCGAATACGTCAACAGCACATTCGTGGCCGTGACGGGGTACCGTCCGGACGAAGTGTTGGGCCAGGATCTGGCCGTGCTGACCAGCGGCTACATGACCAAACAGGCCTATCAGGACCTGTGGTCGACGGTGCTGGCCGGGCGGGAATGGCGCGGGGAAATCCACAGCCGCACCAAGGAAGGCGCCCTGTTCTGGGAATATGCCCTGATCGCACCGATCCGCGGTGCCGATGGCCGCATCACGCATGTCCTGCAGGTGCGCGAGGATGTCAGCCAGCGCAAGGAAATCGAAGAGCAGCTGTTGCGCCAGGCCACCTATGACGAGCTGACCCAGCTGCCCAACCGCATGCTGGCGCTGGACCGTCTGGAAGGCGCCATCAACCAGTGCCACCGCCAGGGCCAGAAGCTGGCCCTGATCATGGTCGACCTCGACAACTTCAAGAACGTCAACGACACCTTCGGCCATGACGCCGGAGACACGCTGTTGAAGCAGGCGGCGCTCAGGCTCGGTGAGTGCCTGCGCGAGGGCGATACGGTCGCCCGCCTCGGCGGGGACGAGTTCCTCGTCATCCTGCCCAGCCTGAGCGACCCGGTGCGGGCCGAGGTGGTGGCCAAACGTGTGCTCGACAGCTTTTCCGCACCGTTCTTCGTCGAGGGGCGGGAGGTGTTCGCCACGGCCAGCATCGGCATCACCATCTTCCCGCTGGACGGCAACAATCCGCAGGTGATGATGCGCAATGCCGATGCGGCGATGTATCGGGCGAAGGAATCCGGCCGCAACAGCTTCCAGTTCTTCACGCCGGAACTGAATGCGGCCGTGAGTGAGCGCATTCAGCTGGAAAGCCGCCTGCGCCGCGCCCTGGACCGTGACGAGTTCTCGCTGCACTACCAGCCGATCGTGGAGACGACCAGCGGCCGGATCCATGGCGCCGAAGCGCTGCTGCGCTGGCAGAGCGGCGATCTCGGCTTCATCGCGCCGGACCAGTTCATTCCGCTGGCAGAAGAAACCGGCCTGATCCTGCGCATCGGCGAATGGGTGTTGCGGGAGGCGTGCCGCCAGGGTCGGGTCTGGCTCGATGCCGGCCTCACGCTTGAGACCATTTCCGTCAACGTGTCGTCGCGGCAGTTCGCCCAAGGCACCATGGTTTCAGTGCTTGAGCGTGTCCTGAGTGACAGCGGGCTGCCGCCGGGCAAGCTCGAACTGGAAGTCACGGAGAACCTGCTGCTGGACGAAACGGCCGAGGTCAGCCGCCAGCTTCACCAGCTCCAGGAAATGGGCTTGCGACTGTCTATCGACGATTTCGGCACGGGCTATTCCGCGCTTGGATACCTGAAGCGGTACACGTTCGATGCGCTGAAGATCGACAGATCCTTCGTGCGCGACGTGCCGCGGGATCCCGATGACCGCAAGCTGGTCGAAGCTATCGTGGCCATGGCCCACGGACTGGGTATGCGCGTGGTGGCCGAAGGTGTGGAGACGGCCGAGCAGATGGCCTTCCTGCGGTCCTGCCATTGCGACTTGGTGCAGGGCTACTATCTGGCCCGGCCAGGCCCGGCCGAAGTGTTTCCGCCAAGTGCCATCCTGCCCGTAGCGTTGCCGCCGGGCCTGGCCGCCTACGCCGAATAGTGCGGCATGGCGGCTCGGGTCAGCTCGCCCGGCCGCTGACGCCGGCATCGGCGAAGGTGGCCATGTCGGCATGGCAGGCCACAGCCGCCTTGACGATGTTGATGGCCAGCGCCGCGCCGGACGCCTCGCCGAGGCGCATGCCAAGATCCAGGATGGCGTCACGACCCAGGCGATCCAATAGCCGGCGGTGACCCGGCTCTGCCGAGACATGCGCGACCAGGCAATGATCCAGCGCCTTTGGATCCAATGCATGCAGCACGGCCGCGGCCGCTGTGCAGGTGAAGCCGTCCAGCAGCACGGGAGTGCGCGCCATCCGCGCAGCCATCACCGCGCCGACAATCGCCGCCAGCTCAACGCCCCCTAGGCAGCGCAACATCTGAAGCGGGTCCTCCAGGGCTGCGCGGTTGACGGCGATCGCCTCTTCAACGGCGGCAGCCTTCTGCGCAACCCCGTCGGTGTCGACACCGGTTCCCGGGCCGACCCAGTCAGTTGCCGATCCGCCGAACAGAGCGGTACACAATGCTGCGCCTGACGTCGTGTTGCCGATGCCCATCTCGCCGAGGCAGATCAGGTGCAGGCCCGATTCCACGGCCATCATGCCGTAGGCGATGGCACGCGCGCATTCCTCTTCGGTCATCGCGGGGCCGGTGGTGAAATCCCGGGTGGGGTTGTCCAGGTCCATCTCGTAGACGCGCAGGTCGCTGTCCGCGATCCGGCAAAGCTGATTGACCGCAGCGCCACCCGCCTGGAAGTTGGCGATCATCTGCGTCGTGACCTCGACGGGAAAGGCCGACACCGGCCGGGCCGCCGCGACACCGTGATTCCCGGCGAAGACGGCCACCCTAGGATGGCGAAGCTCCGGTGGATGTTTTGCCTGCCAGCAGGCCATCCAGAACGCGATCTCCTCCAGCTTGCCCAGGGCACCCGGAGGTTTCGTCAGCTCCCGTTCTCGCAGGCGTGCCGCCGTTCCCGCTTCCAGGTCCGGACCCGGTAGGTGACGCGCCAGATCGCGGATGTCTTCGAAGGTGACGGCGGGCTTGCGTTCGTTCATGGCGGCGTCCGTTGGTTGGGAGAGGCGACGACGGCGCGACCGTGCCAGCGCAGCCGCCGCAGGTCAAAGCCATCGCGGCTTGCGCGGCGCCCCCGCGCTCTATAGCCCTTGTCATTGCGATGACCGATGTTGCAACGCGGCTGCTCGCACTGGCCCGCCGACGCGGCGAGGAAGTGCTTGCCGCAGCCCTGTTCCTTACGCGATTGCCTATCCGATGGCGCGGGCCCTGGCCGCCGGACCTGTCGGCCCGCGCCTATGGCGCATTTGCGCTGATCGGGGCCTTGCTCGGCGGTGCCGCCGGCGGGATCTATGCTGCGGCGGTCGCATTGGGGCTTCCGGCAACGCTCGCGGCCGTCGTGGCTGTGGCGGCGCTGATCGTCGCCACGGGTGCGCTGCACGAAGACGGGCTGGGTGACTTCGCCGATGGCATCGGTGGCGGCAAGGACCGCGAGAGGCGGCTGGCCGTCATGCGCGACAGCCGCGTGGGCACCTATGGGGCCCTTGCGTTGATCCTTGCGCTCGGCATGCGCGTGGCGGCGATTGCTGAGCTGGCGGCGCCGGGTCAGGTGGTGGCCGCTCTGGTCGTCTCTGCGTCCGTTTCGCGAGGGCTCTTGCCCTGCATCGTCGTGCTTTTGGGGCCTGCTCGGATGGATGGGCTGGCGGTGGGTGTGGGACGGCCTGGCCGGTTTGTCGCAGCAGTTGCCGTGTCGATCTCCGTTGCCTTCGCGTTCGTGCTGTTGCCGGCGGGCGATGCTGCAATCGCCCTAGCCGGCGCCGCGGCGGCGGCGGCCGTGACTGGTCTGGTTGCCTGGCGCGCGGTCGGCGGCTATACGGGGGATGTCCTGGGGGCCGCCCAGCAGGTGGCGGATGTGGCCGTTCTGATTGTGCTGGCCGCTCGCGCCTGACACCCATCCGCAGCCTTGTAGAGCCGTCCTTGGTCTTCTCGCCTCAGTCCTCTGCCGTCGTGACTCGCTGGTGGCATGTTCGCCATGCCCCGGTTCCCAACCCCGAGGGACATATCTATGGGCAGACCGATCGCGATTGCGATACCGGCGATACGGCAGCGTTCGGGGCCCTGGCGACAGCGCTGCCGGCTAAACCCAGATGGGTCACCAGCACGTTGAAGCGGACGCGGCAGACGGCCGACGCCATTCTGGCGGCGCGGGGAAAGGCTGCCGACCTGTCTGCAGAGCCCGATCTGGTTGAGCAGAGCTTCGGCGATTGGCAGGGCCGCCCGCCGCATGAGGCCTATGCGGAGCAGGGAGCTCGCCATCCCTTCTGGCTGTGCCCCGGGACGCTGCGCCCGCCGGGCGGCGAGAGCTTCCTGGAGATGATGGGGCGGGTGCATCCGTGCCTTGTGCGCCTGTCCCGGGCCCATGCCGGCCGTGATGTCGTTGCCGTCACGCATGGCGGAACCATCCGCGCCGCAATTGCCCTGGCGCTGGACCTGTCTGCGGAGACGGCACTCAGGTTTTCCATCGACAATCTGTCGATCACCCGAATCGATTTCATCGATATCGGGAACAGTGTGCCCATGTGGCGGGTCGTTGCCATCAATCGTTCGGTAACGCCCTGATTCTGCCTCGTTTTCCTGGAACCTATCGCGGTGAGGGGCAATCGGCGCAGGATGCATGCCATTGTGCATGATGCGCACCGCTACGATTATTGGGAGAACGCGATGCCCATGATTCGCACCCTTGCTGTGCTTGTCGCCGTGGCCGTTGGCTGGCTCGGCTTCAGCCAATCCTCCGAAGCCCTTTCGCCGCAGGAAGAGCTGATTGAGGAATCCCGCCTGACCGTCCTGCGTCTCGTCGACGGCGGCGACTATCCGCAACTTCGCACCTATATCCAGAATGCCCGTGGCATCATGATCATTCCCGAACTGGTCCGCGGCGGCTTCGTTCTGGGTGGTGAAGGCGGCACCGGCGTGATGCTGTTGCGCCAGGTGGACGGATCCTGGGGCTATCCGACCTTCGTTTCGGTCGCCAGCGGCTCCGTGGGGATCCAGATCGGCGGACAGATCTCCGAAGTCGTGCTGACGGTTATGACCGATGAAGGGGTCAACACCATGCTGTCCGACGAGTTCACCCTGGGCGCCGACTTGAACGCCGCGGCGGCCAATTATGGCGTCGGCATCGAAGGCGGGACGGCGCTGGACCGGAACGCCGAGATGTACGCGTTCTCATACAATTCCGGCCTCTTCGTTGGCGGCGCACTGGAGGGTACGGTGCTGAGCAACCTGGAGGACTGGAACCAGAACTACTATGCTCCGGGCGCCACGGCCGAGGCGATTCGGGCCGGCCTCTACACCAACTCTCATGCGGAGATACTGCGCCAAACGCTTCCGTGAATGCGGCAGGGGCGGCGCGCCGCCAATAAACGGCGGCCTTCGGCGATCGTGGCGCCGGGGCCGTCAGCGGCCGTCAGCTTCCCTCGCCGCCGCCTTCCGCCCTGAGCAGCAGTTCATAGGTCTGTCGCGAGCGCGACCCCTCGGCCCACATGGCCGCGGTGCGCCCGGTATAGTCTGAAAGGTGCGGATTGGCGCCTGCATCCAACAACCGCTCCACCACGCGGTGGTGGCCGCCTATAGCTGCCGCCATCAGCGGTGTGCGCCCGCTCTGATTCGCGACATCCAGCGGCGCTCCAGCTTCGACCAACAGATCGACGATGCCGTAATGTCCCATCTCCGCCCCGTAATAGAGAGGCGTATTGCCATCCTCGTCGACTGACGAGGTTCTCGCGCCGTGATCCAAAAGGGCGCTCACCATGGGTTGATTGCCGTTGTTGACAGCCAGAATCAGGGCTGTGCGGCCCCGTGTTCCGGTGGCGTTGGGGCGGTGGCCCCGCAGCAGCAGCGACAACACTTCGTCGGCGTCATTGTCTTCGGCGGCCTCGATAAGCTCGTCCTGCTGATAGAGGCTGAGCTGGGCAAATGCCGGTCTCCAGCCGGCCGAACCTATGAGCACGGCGAGCGACGCCAGTGCCGGCCGTCGCGCCATCCGCATGGACATGGGACCCCCCGCTGGATCGTTGTTGTATCGATGATAGCCTGAGGCAAAGCCCCAGACCAGACACGCAATATGCCGCAACAACGCCCGGTTCCGCGTTGTGCCGCCCAAGTGGCGCCATCTTTCGGTGGTCATTTCGCGGCTGCGAGCGGTGGCGCCGCGGAGGGACCCAATCTGGGGCGAAGTGGCGCAACGTGACCGCACATTCTCGCGAGGAGACTGTGAAACGCGAGAGAATGCGGTGCACGCATGCCGGCTTTGCCTTAGGGCCAGTCCGGGGGTGGCTGTACTCGATCGCCCGATTTGCTATAGAG
>JANQQD010000192.1 GCA_028285185.1 Anaerolineae bacterium
CATGTCCGCCCTTGAGATCCAGCTGATCCCGGCGCTGAGCGACAACTACGTCTATCTGGTGCGCGAACCCGCCAGCGCCACGACGGCCGTGGTCGACCCGGCGGTGCCCGAGCCGGTGATCGCCGCGCTGGAGGCCCATGGCTGGACGCTGGACCTCATCCTCAACACCCATCACCACGCCGATCACATCGGCGGCAATGCCGCGTTGAAAGAGCGGTACGGCGCAAAGGTGATCGGGCCCGCGGCGGATGCCCACCGTATCCCCACGCTCGACCGGCAGGTGCGCGAGGGCGACAGTGTTTCGATCGGCGACCAAGAGGCGGAGGTGTTCGAGGTACCCGGGCACACAAGCGGCCATATCGCCTTCTGGTTTGCCACCAGCGACGCCCTGTTCTGCGGCGATACGCTGTTCGCGCTCGGCTGCGGCCGGCTGTTCGAAGGCACGCCCGCCCAGATGTGGCGCAGCCTGGGCAAGCTGCGGGCGCTGCCGGACACCGCCAAGGTCTATTGCGGCCATGAATATACGGAAAGCAACGCGACGTTCGCGGTGACCATCGAACCGGCCAATGCCGCGCTCTCGGCACGTGCCGACGATATCGCAGCCACCCGGCGCCGCGGAGAGCCGACGATCCCGGCAACGCTTGGGCTGGAAAAGGCGACCAATCCCTTCCTGCGCGCCGATGTGCCTGAGACCCAGGCCGCCCTTGGCATGGCGGGTGGCGACCCCGCTGCCGTGTTCGCCGAGATCCGCGGCCGCAAGGACCGGTTCTGAGCACTGGACCGCGAACGATGACGGCCGCCGAGATCATTCGCGCACTCAACCTGCAGCCCCATCCGGAAGGCGGGCATTATGCAGAGACTTGGCGCGACGTGCCGGAGGGCGGCGGTCGCGGTGCCGGGACGGCAATCTACTATCTGCTGCAGGCGGGTGAGCTGTCCCGTTGGCACCGCGTCGATGCGACCGAGATCTGGCATTGGTACGCCGGCGGTCCGCTGGCACTGACCATTTCACCCAACGGGCACGACGCCGCGGCAATACATCTGGGACCCGAGATCGCCGTCGGCCAGAGGCCTCAGGCTATCGTCCCCGCCGGAGCCTGGCAGACCGCCGAGAGCCTGGGCGCCTGGACGCTGGTCGGCTGCACCGTCAGTCCGGCCTTCCGCTTCGAGGGTTTCGAGCTGGCGCCCGACAACTGGCGCCCAATGCCGCGGCCGAGTTGACCCTGATACAGACCGCCGGGCGCCCACGGAGGGCGCCCGGCCTGAGCTCCGGCGTTACGGCTGCGAACCCGATCAGGCCGCCCGCATCCGTTGCAGAAAGTCGGCGACCGTGGTCCGCAGTGTCCCGGCGCTGCGGCCCAATTCGCCGGATACGGTCTGAACCGTCTGTGCGGTTTCCTTCGACGTCTCGGCCGACTGCGACACGCCGGCGATATTGCGCGAGACCATATCCGAACCGCGCGCCGCTTCTTCCACATTGCGCGCAATCTCGCCCGTAGCCGCACCCTGCTCTTCAACCGCAGCAGCGATGGTTGTTGCGATTTCCGCCACCTGTCGGATGGTGCCGCCGACATGTTCGATCCGGGTCGCCGTTTCGCCCGTGGCGGCCTGCATTTCGGAAACCTGGGCCGAGATCTCTTCGGTCGCCTTTGCCGTCTGGTTGGCGAGGCTCTTGACCTCGGATGCGACGACGGCAAACCCCTTGCCGGCTTCGCCGGCGCGGGCGGCCTCGATGGTGGCGTTCAGGGCCAGCAGATTGGTCTGCTCGGCGATCGCCGTGATCAGCTGAACCACATCACCGATCTTGTCGGCCACATTGGTCAGGCCGCGGACCTGGGCGTCGGCGTCGCCGGCTTCCTGGACGGCCGTGCGCGTGATACCCATGGATTTCTCGACCTGCCGGTTGATCTCCTGGATCGAACTGGACAGCTCTTCGGTCGCCGAAGCCACGGTCTGCACATTGGCGCTGGCCTCCTGCGACCCCGTGATTACGGCGGCCACCTGTTCGGCGGTCTGGCGCGACACGCCGCCCATGGTATCGGCTGTCGCCTCCATGTTCGACGAGGCGCCGGCCAGTTCCGCCACCAAGCCTTCGACGGCCCGTTCCAGCTCATCGGCCATGGCCAGGCGGGCATCATGCTGCTCCGCTTCGGCCTGGGCGCGCATCTGGTCCTGCTCTCGGCGCAGCACTTCGACCTTCTCTGCGTTTTCCTTGAAGACGCCGACCGTGTCGGCCATGGCACCGATCTCGTCGCGGATACCGAGGAAGGGAACGGTGGTGGACGTGTCGCCATCGGCAAGCGCCCGCATGGAGGCGCGCAGGCGGCCGATCTTGCCTGTGATCATGACCGTGGTCGTCGCGAGCATGGCAAGGACGATCAGGCCGCCGGCCAGCGCGGTGGCGATGAACTGCGAACGGCTGTTGTCCACCGTCTCATGCATGACTTCGGTGGCTTCCTGAACTTCGCCGGACAGCGACACGAAGATGGCGCCCACGCGGTCGACAATCTCTTCGCCCAGTCCGTCGATCCGGTCATCCAGGTCTTCGAAGACGGCATCCCCGGCCCCGTTTCGCACGGCCGCAAACAGATCCTCACGGATTGCCAGATCGAAGTCGTTGTACCTCTCGGCAACTTCGGCCAACAGCTGGCGTTCTTCATCGGTATCGACGACGGTCTCCAGCACAGGAAGCGTTTCTGCGAGAAAACTACTCCCCTCTTCGATCGTGACGACGCGCTCCGGCGCAATGTCCCCCGCCGCCCGATCGATGATGCTGTCCATCGCGGTGAGCAGCATTTCAATCGTCGTTGCCTTGACCTGCTCCAGCAGAACCAGGTCGTTGACGCGGCGTTCATTGGCATTGGCCGCGCTGCGCACATCGGAAAAGGCGCTGAGAACGATCACAGCCGTGATGAGCAGCACGAGCACAGCGGTAACGGCGGCGCCAACGAGGCGCAATTTTATAGAGAGCGTGGGCATGGGTTAACCCCTTTGGATGGGCATGCGACGCGTGGAACGTCTGGGCGAACTCACTACACTGAACCGTTTAACGAGAAATGAATCAATAGTCCTCACTATCTCTGCGGGAAAATTTGCCGCACCCGCGATGTATTAACAAAGGTTGAAATTCCCACTGTCTCGGCGGCCAAAAGGTCTCGCGCGGATGCCACCGTGCGTCCTTTAGCGCCTGGGTCGGAGAGCACTGGTACCTGACCGAATGCGTCACCGTGGCGCGGTTGCGCTCAATCATGGGGACCGCGTGGCCCCGGGGTCGTCTCACGCCGTATACGACAGGGGTCAATCCGTCGGCACGGCGACCATGGGGTTGGACGTGACTGGGAAGGTTATTTCGACGGTCGTACCGTCGCCAGGCTTGGAATGGACCTCAAGGGTCGCGCCATGCAGTTCGGCGATGGCGAGCGCCATCGGCAATCCAAGCCCAAGCCCCGCCTCGGTTGCCACTTGTGCGTCCGCCTCTGAGCGCCCGAAGGGCTGCAGAGCCGCTGCGACCTGTTGGGGTGTCATCCCCGGCCCGGCATCAGTGACCGAGAGACGAAGCAGGCCCCCCCTGTCCTGATCTGCGGCCAAATGCACGGTGGAGCCAGGCGGTGAATACTTGACCGCGTTGGCGGCCAGGTTCGCCAGCATGAGGCGCAGCTTGGCGAAATCCAACCGCACCTCCACCCCAGGTTCGCAGTCAATCGTGATGTCAACGCCCCGGCGTTCCGCATGGGCAAGGCTGAGCCGCCGTACGTCGTGCAGCAACGGAGCCACTGGCGCGCGGTCGACCGTGAGTTCCGTCTTCCCGAATTCCAGAGACGTCAGTTCGAGGATGTTGTCGATGATCTCTTGAAGGGTGCCGGCAGCTTCGCGGATGTCCTGCACATACTCGCGATAGCGCGGATGTCCCACATCGCCGAACATTTCCGACGACATCATCTCGCTCAGACCCACAATGCCGTTCAGCGGCGTCCGCAACTCATGACTCACACTCGCCAGGAACGTGGATTTCGCCTGGCTGGTCTGGATCGCCTGGTGGCAGGCTTCCCGAAGCGCGGCTTCGGTGCGGCGGCGCTCGCGCATGTCATGCATGACGACCGCACAGTTCACGGTGAAACCGTGGCTGGACTTCACCGGCGAGGCGATCAAGAAGATCGGCAGAATCTCGCCGCTACGATGGTTCAGCGCCATCTCCCCACGCCATAGTCCGCCGCCGCGCACCGCGTCGACGCAAGCTTCGTATGCGGCCCGATTGTCGGCTGCCCCGAGCAGCACACTCGGCACCTTGCCGATCAGGTCGGCGCCAGCATATCCGGTCAGCATCTCCATCGCGGGATTGACATAGCGGATCGTACCGTCGGCATCTGTCAACAGGATCGCCTGGTCAACCTGATGGACCGCCTCGGCGAAACGCCGGAGATCCTGCATCAGTAGGCGGTTCTGGCCCTCCCGCTCCTCAATGGCTTTCGCCATCGCGCCCAGCGCACCCTCGGTCTCACGCAACTCTGTCAACCGGCTGTCCGCGGCGACAGCCTGCGAATACGCGCCTCGCGCGACGGCCGTTGCACTTGCCCGCAGGCCGGCCAGACGACGGCTGACCGCCTGCCAGAGCAGCAGCCCAGTGGTGCAAGACACGGCGACCAGGGCCAGCGCGACGATCGTGGTCGTCCATTCAACTTGTCGGAACCAGCCGAACACCTCGCTGTACGGGACCGTAACGCCGATGATCCAGGGAGAGACCGCACCGTCGATCACGCTGATGGCGACCAGCCGATCCTCCCCCTCGGAGTGGATTTTGTGGTGATGGATACCCGGCTCACCGTTGTTTTCGGCCGCCAACAATAGATCCGCGGCGGCGCGCAGCGACGGCGGGCCGGCTTCGGAAAGGGATGGCAGCCGATCCAGTCCGCGGGCATCGGCATCGACGAAGCCGGGCGCTGCGATCACGTCAAGCTGCGCCGTCGTCAACGCAATCTCGCCGGGGAACCGTGCCTGCTGTTCTTCCACGAATTCGGTCAGATCGCTGAGGCTGACATCGGCACCGCCGACGCCGATGGTCTCTCCGTCCGACCGGTAGGCGACCGCCGATGTCGTAAGCCCGGGCAGGCGAGAGGTGAAGAACACATAAGGCTCCGTCCAGACCACGGCCTCGCTTTCCAATGCGTCCGTGAACCATGGGCGGGTCCGCGCGTCGTAAACTTCGTGCCCTGGCAACGCGGGCGTCTCGAGGAGATGGAAGCGTTCATCGCGGATCGTGATATTGGCGGTCAGCCCTTCCGCACCTTGAGCGATCGTCCGTGCATAGAAGCCGCCGGGCGGAACGCCGGGAGCTTCCCCGGTGACATAGACGGATTCACCCCCCAAAGTGCCGAACAAGAGGCCCGTGATCTCCGGATTCAGACGAAGCTGCTCGAAGAAATAGCGTTCGATCTCATCCAGGCGGCTGGTCTGCAGAAGATCGGCCTCTGCCAGCCGCTGCGTGAGCAGTGCCGCCCGCTCGGAGCGATCGAAGAAGATCTCGACCCGGTCGGCGATCTCGTTGATCAGATGGTTCATCAATGCGCGGGTCTGGCGCTCTGAGGCGGACTCCGCGAAGACCCAGAACAGCGACAACAGGATGACGGTCGATACCAGGGGAAAGCCGATGAGACCGGCGAGCAGGATGATTCTGACGGACAGCATCGGCCTCATGGAACGGTCAGACCCCGAACCAGCCGTCCCATCTCTTGGCAAGCGGGCTCTGCTCGTGCATCTGTTCCCTCGGGTCTGGCGCGTGGCCCCTGCCGGTCCCGCCCGATGCTGGTACAGCTTTTAATAACACATCGTCCCCATAACGGAGTCGGAAATTCCTTGGAATCCAAGATGTTAAGTCTTCACTATGTAATCTTGCGACCGATACCGCATTGCAGAGGGTCAGCGACAGACCGCCCAGGTTGCAGGCGCAATCCCCGTGTCGACCCGAGGAACGCATGCTTAGGCCGGTGAACGGTGGGCCCGGCCGTTCAACGTCCCGGCCGATTGCGGGCATGCTCTATGGGTCGGCGGCATTCACGCTGTTTGCCTGTGGTGACGCCGCTTTCAAGTGGCTAAGCGCCGGTCAGTCGGTCTTCCAGGCGATCGCGGCGGCATTCCTGATCGCACTTGCGTTCGTGGTCGCGAGGGCATGGCTGCAGGGCGGCTTGCGAAGTCTGGTGCCCCGATATCCGGGCCTGGTCCTGCTGCGCAGCGTGCTGTTGACCGGTGCCGTCGGCAGCTTCATCTGGGCGATCAGCCGGATGCCGCTGGCCGACGGTTACGCCATCGTCTTCTCTGTGCCCGTCCTGGTAACGGCTCTCTCGGTGCCGCTTCTGGGTGAGCGGGTCGACCGCGGCGGCTGGATCGCCGTGCTGGTCGGCTTTGCCGGGGTGATCGTCATGCTACGCCCCGGCTTTGCCACCTTGGAGACGGCGCATCTGGCGGCACTGGCCTCGGCGGTCATGTTCGCAGCCGGCACGATCGTGATGCGGCGCATTCCGCCCGACGAGTCGGAACTGGCGCCGGTGGTCGGCGTCCTGGTGACAACGGTGTTGGCGACCGCGCCCATTGCCGCGCAGGACCTGCGCCTGCCGACGGCCGGCGATGGGGCCATCGTGATATTGGCCGGCATCGTCAATGCGCTCGGGCATCTGTGCCTCGTTCGGGGGCTGCGCGAAGCGCCGGCAGCCCTGGTCGCGCCCTTCCAGTACACCCAGATCGTCTGGGCGGTGATCTTCGGTACGCTGATCTTTGGCGACCGGCCGGACCTGGTGCTAGCCATTGGCGTGGTCCCCGTGATCGGCAGCGGGCTCTACCTGCTGCTGGCCCAGGGTCGCGAAAGGCCTTTGTGCGGTGCCGATGCGCCGCCTTGATTTCGCCGCTTCGGGCCACCATCGAGGAATGTGGGGAAGAAAGTACGTGAGGAGTTGGAAATGGGTCTGAGGGATTTCTCGGTCTTGACCTTCGACTGCTACGGCACGCTGATCGACTGGGTGACCGGGATCGAACGGGCCCTGACGCCCTGGCTTGCCCGACATGGGCAGCCGGTTGACCGCGCTCGTGCGCTGGAAGCGTTCGGGCGCCACGAGTCGGCCCAGCAGGCGGAAACGCCGGATGCGCTCTATCCGGAGATACTGGCATCCGTATTGGCCCGTCTCGCGACAGAATGGGGTCTGCCGGCGGACAGGGGCGACGCATTGGCGTTCGGCGCATCGGTTCGGGACTGGCCGGCATTTGCAGATTCGCCGGAAGCCCTGGCCTATCTGAAACAACACTACAAGCTGGTGATCCTGTCGAATGTCGACCGCGCTTCGTTCGGCCACAGCAACGACAAGCTCGGCGTTGCCTTTGACGCGGTCTACACAGCCCAGGACATCGGCTCCTACAAGCCCGATCCGCGGAACTTCGACTACCTGATCAGCCATGTGGCGGCGGATCTGGGACTGGCAAAGGACCGGATCCTCCATACCGCCCAGAGCCTGTTCCACGACCATCAGCAAGCCCGCCGGCATGGCCTGGCCACCTGCTGGATCGATCGCGGCAGCAGCGAAAGTGACGGCGGTGCGGCCCGTGTGCCGGAGGAAGCGGTTCCGGTGGACTTCCGCTTTCCCACCCTCGGGGCCATGTGCGACGCCCATCGGGCGGAGACAGTGCAATGACGCGCGATACGGGTGTGCGGGCAGCCCTGACGCGCCGCGGGCTCTTGGCCGGAGGTGCCGCCCTGACCGCGGTATCGGCCACCGGCCAGGTGCACGGCCAGTATGTCTGGCAGCCGAACGGGACGCTGACCTACCGCGTGTCGGCGGATGACAGCGAGATCGGCTCGCTCATCGTCACCTTCGCGCCGTCCGGGGCGGACCTGACCGTGCGAACGCAGGTCTCGATCTCGTTCAACGTCGCCTTCGTCACCGTCTTCCGGTATGAGCACGAAGCGGTTGAGACATGGCGCGATGGACGCCTGATTGCCTTCACCAGCGAAACCGACGACGACGGCAAGCCGCACCGGGTCGATGGGTTCGCCACTGAGGACGGGTTCCAGATCAATGGCCAGGAAGGCACCTATCACGCGCCGGCGGATGTCATGTCGGCCAGCTATTGGAACCGTGACATCCTGAACCGCACATTGCTGTTCGACCCGCAGGATGGCGAATTGCACTCGCAGACCATCCACGGGTCCGGACGCGAGACGATCCGCGCGGGCGGGCGTCCAATCCGGGCGATCCGCTATGACATCACGGCCAAACAGCGCGGTTTTGTCTGGTATGAAGACAGCGGCCGCTGGCTGGCGTCGGCGTTCGAGCGCGGGGGCGTGTCCGTGGAACAGCGCCTAGCCGGTTAGCCTGCTGGCGATCTCTGACGCCTGCCAAGCGTCGACCGCATAGCGGTCGACGGCATCGGCCAGGAAGTCGAAGCCCAGCCCTGGCGTGTCCGGCAGCCTCAGCCGTCCGGCGACGCAGGTGAGCTGGCGGTCGATCAGCCGCCGAAAGTTCAGCACCGCGTCGTCCGGGAAGTACTCCACCATGCCGGCGTTCGGCAGGCTTGCGACCAGGTGGCAGTGCAGGTCGTGGAACCAGTGCGGATAGACCGTGACGCCGAAGCTTGCGGCGGTGAAGGCGATCTTGCGGAATTCGCTGATGCCGCCGCAGACCGCAGCATCGGTCTGCAGGATGAGTGCGGCCTCTTTGTTCAGAAGCTCAAGGTTGCGCCAGCGACCCGCCTCGATCTCGCCGGTCGCCACCGGAACGTCGGTGCATTCCGCCAACCGGCGGTGGTTCTCGATATCGTCGGGGCTGAACGGCTCTTCGATCCAATAGGGGTCGTACTGCTCATAGACACGCAGGAAGCGCAGGGCCGTGTGTAGATCGCGCCAAGCGTTGTTGGCGTCCAGCATCAGCAGCACATCAGGCCCGATCGCCTCACGCGCGGCGGCGATGCGCGCCTCTTCCTCCAAGAGGCCGAGCCGTCCGACCTTGATCTTCACCGCCGAAAAGCCGGCATCGACGTAAGCCGCGACCTCTTCGGCCAGCATCTGCGGCGGCTTGCCGTCCAGGTAGTAGCCACCACTGGCGTAGGCCGGCACGGTGCCGGCGTGGTAGGCGCCGAGATAGGCATGGAGCGGCAGGCCCGCCGCCCGCGCATTGCGGTCCCAGAGCGCAATATCCAGCGCCGACAGCGCCCGCATGACGGCACCGGTGCGGCCATGCAGCAGCGCCTCATCGTACATCGCCTGCCAGAGGCCCTCAGTGCGATGCGGGTCATGGCCCAGCAGCAGCGGCGCGAACAGCTCGCGCACCGCCTTGGTCACCAGGCCGCCGGCGGTGCTGCCGCCATAGCAGAAGCCGATGCCGGTGTGCCCGTCGTCCGTTTCGATCCGCACCAGCGCATAGTCGCGATGCAGCACCCTGCGGGTGGCGAACGAAGTTTCGGCGTCCAGCGGCACGCGCGCCGTCGCCGATGCGATACGGGTGATGACCGCCATGCTGCTTCCCTGCTTGCCGCTGCCGCCCCCCCGGGTCGCGTGATGTCAGGTTCCGGGGTCCGGTCGGGTTGCCGCCAGCAGCTTTGCCAGATTGCGCTCAGGCCGCGCGCCGTAATGGGAGACGATCTCTGCGGCTGCGATGCTGCCGATGCGGCCGCATTCCGCCGGGTGCTTGCCCTGGGTGAAGCCATAAAGGAAGCCGGCGGCGTAGAGGTCCCCGGCGCCCGTTGTGTCGACCACGCGTTCGACCGGTTCGACATCCACCTCATAGACCGAAACGCCGTCGACGACGACAGACCCATCGCCGCTGCGCGTCACGACCGTCAGCTCGCAATCGCCGTGAATGGCGTTCAAGGCCTCTTCCAGCGTCTGCGTCTCGTATAGCGACCGCATCTCTTCGTCGTTGGCGAACAGTATGTCGACGTGGTTGGTCACCAGGTCGCGGAAGCTGTCGCGGTGGCGTTCCACACAGAAGGAGTCGGAAAGCGTCAGCGATACCCGGCGCCCGCCGGCATGTGCCAGTTTGGCAGCCTTGATGAAGGCTTCCTTGGCTTTCGGCCGATCCCAGAGATAGCCTTCCAGATAGGTGACCTGCGCCCGCGCGATCATGGCGGGGTCGATATCCTCCGGCCCCAGCTCCACACAGGCGCCCAGGAATGTGTTCATGGTGCGCTGTGCGTCGGGCGTCACCAGGATCAGGCTGCGGGCCGTGGGCGGCGCGTCGGGGCCGCTCAACGGCGGTGTCTCGAATGCGACGCCGGCCGCGCGGATGTCGTGGCGAAAGACCTCGCCAAGCTGGTCGTCGCAGACCTTGCCGATATATCCACCCGATCCGCCAAGCGACGCGATTCCGGCAATGGTGTTGGCAGCGGACCCGCCTGAGACCGCGCGGCCCGGTGCCATTTTCGCATAGAGGCGTTCGGCCTCATCCGCGTCGATCAGGTTCATTGCCCCGCGATTAAGACCGTTTGCCTCGATGAAGGCATCGTCCGCCGGGGCGAACACGTCGACGATCGCGTTCCCGATCCCGACGACATTGAAATTCGCAGCCATGGCGCTCTCCGTTGCAGTGCAGCATAGAGGCCAGGGCAGTATATCGGCTCATGCCTCTTAGGCAACGCTCTCGCGGTCGACCACTCGATCTGCCGTCGGCGGTTCGCCCGGCGGGCACGTTCGGGACCCCGGAGCGACAGGTCTCCGGGGCCCCGACGCCCACCGGCCGGCCGAATGGGGGCCTGCCGGCCGATAGCCCTTACGGTCTACTGCAGGCGGGCAACACCCAGCGGCACGCTGAACTGCTCGCACCACACATAGACCTCGTTGTACTGCGACACATCCAGCGTGGCGGGCACGACGTAGGTCTGCGCGCCGCTGTTCGACTGCAGCGGCGCGATCAGGGACTCCGCATCGAAACCGTCATGGCCGAAACCGACCTTCGGATCGGGCGCGCCGTCGAAGCTGAAGTTCTCGTCGAAGACCACGACGATCCCTTCAGCGGTCTCCACCACGCTGACAGAGCCGGAGGTGACGTGGTTGCTGGCGCCGACGAAACTGCCCGTGCCCAGCACGGTGTTTTGCGCGAGCGCAGGTGCGGCACCGGCGAGCACGGCCACCGCCGCGACGGCCAGCAGCCTCATGATTGTTCTCATCTGCCTCTCCTTCCTGAGGTATGAGGGTCGGCGATCCGGTCGCCACATCGTAAGGAGGTCGCGATTTCAGATGCGCCGATCCGTCTGACGGTTTCGCGGAAGGTGCGGGCCTCATGAAAAGGTGACCGCGGCGTGAGCGCTGTCTTGCTCACGGGGGTGAGCGGGCGCAGACGGAGCGGCGGCGACCGGACGTCTGCGTGTATGATGCCCTTCCGAGCGGCGACGGGCAGGGGTACCCGCGTTGACCACAGGGCGAATGCATCCGGACGAGATCGACGCCGATCTCCCGCTCGTCAGCCGTCTCTTGGCTGCGCAGTTTCCGAAGTGGGGCGCCCTGCCTCTGAAGCGCGTCGCCTCAGCAGGCACGGACAACGCGATCTATCGGTTGGGCGCGAACCTGTGCGTGCGCCTGCCGCGCCGGCCCAGCGCAGCCACACAGGCGGAGAAGGAGGGCCGGTGGCTGCCAATGCTGACGCCCCTGCCGCTCGCCATTCCGAAACCGCTCGGCATGGGCGAGCCAGCCGAGGGGTATCCGTGGCACTGGTCCGTCACTTCATGGATTGACGGCGAGACCGCGACCATGGACCGGATCGCGGATCCGCTTCAGGCGGCGGCTACGCTGGCGCAGTTCATCAGGGCACTGCAGGCCATCGACCCCGCCGATGGGCCGCCGAGCGGGCCGCAAAACCACCATCGCGGCGTACCGCTGGCAGAGATGGACGCGACGACGCGCGAGGCGATCGGCAACCTGCGGGCCGAGATAGATGTTGGCGCTGCTACCGCGGTCTGGGATGCGGCACTCGACGCGCCGGCATGGACCGATCCGCCGGTCTGGGTGCACGGCGACATTCAATCGGGGAACCTGCTGGCCCGGCAGGGGAGGATCACGGCTGTCATCGATTTCGGTCTGCTGGGCGTCGGCGATCCTGCCTGTGATCTGACGGTGGCCTGGATGCTGCTTTCGGACCATACTCGGGCGGCTTTTCGCACCGCCATGGTGGTCGACGACGCAACGTGGACACGGGGTCGGGGCTGGGCGCTCCATGCCGGCGTCATCGCGCTGGACTATTACCGCGAGACGAACCTTGCGCTGGCGGCAATATGCCGGCGCGCCATCGGCGAGGTCATCGCCGAATTCACTTGCTGACACCAGCGACAGGGCCGCCATGTCATGAATGACGACGATGACGATGGCGAAGACCTGCCGCCCCCTCCCCCATTGACCCTTGCCGATTGGGATGACGCCGAAGCGGAGGCAGCCGACCACGGATATCCGTTCGATCCCACTTACGGCTACGACCTGTCCGACCTGTTGGCCGTAGAGCCGCCGGCCCCGCCGGCCGATCTCGACCGGTTCTGGTCCGCCCGCTACGACGCCGCCATGGCCGTCGATCCGGCGCCGCGGTTCGCGCTGAGCGGCCAACAACATGCGCGCTGGCAGGTACTGGATCTGCACTATCGATCCACCGACGAGATGACCATCGGCGGCTGGCTGTTGGTGCCGCGCAACGGGCCCGCGGTCCGGGGGCTGGTGGTCGGTCACGGCTATGGCGGGCGCGACGGGCCGGACACGCATCTGCCGGTCGAGGACACGGCGCTCTTGTTCCCGTGCTTTCGCGGGCTGTCGCGCAGCGCGCGGCATCCGATCTCGCAGGATCCCAACTGGCATGTGCTGCACGACATCGACAAGCGCGACCGCTACATCCTGGGCGGCTGTGTCGAAGATCTGTGGCTGGGTGTATCTGTCCTGCTGACGCTGTTTCCATGGCTGGAAGGCCGGATCGGCTATGCCGGCATCAGCTTCGGGGGCGGTATCGGCGCTCTCGCCATCCCCTGGGATCAGCGCATCGCCCGCGGACATCTCAATCTGCCGACCTTTGGTCATCACCGTTTGCGCCTGGGCTTGCCCTCGGTCGGCAGCGTGGCCGCCGTCCAGAGCTTCCACCGGCACCATCCGGAGGTGATGAAAACCCTGGCCTATTACGATGCGGCAGCGACGGCACAGCGGGTTACGGTGCCCATGCACGTCGCGGCCGCCCTCTTTGACCCCATGGTTCCGCCGCCGGGCCAGTTTGCCGTCTACAACGCGGTCGCAAGTCGTAAACAACTCTTCACACTCAGCGCGGGCCATATCGATTACGTTGCGGCGCACCAGGAAGAGGCAGCACTGCTGGCCGAGCTCCGGGATTTCTTTGCAGATCTTTGAGGCTCTTACCTTTCTGCGGCGGCCGACCCATGAACCGGGAATACCATCGCTGGTACAGCCATCGGCTCGGTCGCGACATGGAGCTGCTGGTGTTCGGCCACGCCGGCGCGAAGGTGCTGGTGTTTCCCACGCGTGACGGCCGGTTCTGGGAATACGAGAAGCTGGGCCTGGTCGGCAGCCTGCGCATGAAGATCGAGGCCGGGCATCTGCAGCTCTACTGCGTCGACAGCGTCGATCACGAAACCTTCTATTGCTTCTGGCGCCATCCAGCCGACCGCCTGCGCCGCCACGCGCAGTTCGAAGACTACATCCTGAACGAAGTGATGCCGTTGATGGCGATGAAGAACCATCATCCCTGCATTATTTCGCACGGATGCAGCCTCGGCGCCTTTCATGCCGCCAACATCGCCTTCCGCCACCCGCATCTGTTCCGCAAGCTGGTGGCGTTCTCAGGCCGCTATGACCTGACCATGACGGTGGAGAGCTTCGGCGACCTGCTGAACGGCCACTATGACGAGCTGGTGTACTTCAACACGCCGTCGCACTTCCTGCCCAATCTCAGCTGCGATCAGCGGCTGGAGCACCTGCGGCGCATGGACATCGTCTTCGTGGTGGGTGACCAGGATCCGTTCCTGGACAACACGAAGTCGCTCAGCACCCTGTTATGGAACAAGGGCGTCTGGAACGCGCTGAACATCTGGCACGGCCGTGCCCACCGCGGCAGCGCCTGGCGGGCGATGGCGCCGCTCTACGTATAGGACGGCGCCATCGTGCTCTGCCAGCTTCAGCCTGTACTCGATCGGCTAGACCGACTTGAACTTGAGGGAGAGGACCGCGGCCAACTCTTGGTCATTGCATTTCCGCGCCGCATCCGCCTCTTCTATTGTCAGGTTGAACAATTCGGCGATGATTGCAGATGTGAGTTCGCAGCCGCTCGATCCCATCGTGCAATGATGTGACGCCAGGTATTGGGCCTGCAGCTTCCGGTTCTTGCCGAGCGTTCCAAGCGCCTTCTTGTAACCGGCTTTCATTTTGGCGCGTGCTTGTTCGATCGCACTCCCAATCATCGGTACGGCCGAGCCCATCTTGCGGATCTTCTTCTTCTGCTTTTTAGCGATGATGTAGGGCAAAATGGTGTCCACAACATAGGAATGCTGGGAGTCTATAATTGAGCATTTATACGATGCGGCATTCGCATGGATTTTCTGCAGGTTCTTGATATGCACGTCGGTCTTGTAGGCTGAGATGCCGTTCTTGGCCGCGTCTGTTATCGCCAATGCAGCGCTCGCGACCAGCAGCGCGATCGGCCCGGTCCCGAGGGTCGCTCCAGAAACCAACGCGCCCCATCCGGCCTGGCCCATCAAGGAACCACCGGTGGCATTGGTCGCGATGGTCAGGGCCGACCCTGTCTTGCTGACGATCTGTTTGCCCACATTGGCGGCGATCTTGGCCGTGTTGTCGACCTTCATCGCACCCTTGCTGTTGGGCATCCAGGCCTGGGCGGGTGCCTCATGCTGTTCATCGTCTTCGTCCACGTTCCCCAGCATCGAATCCATGGTTTCGATGGTTGTGATGATGGCAACGTCTGTCATCTCCGGCTCCCGCATTTCGATTGAAACGAAGATCTTGGGCGGATGATCGCCCTGCGTTTGGCCGCTTGCCGCTCTACCATTGCCCAGTAGGGCGGCCGAGACCGGTTATCCTCCCCATGACGACAGAAGCCTTGAGCGGCATTGTCGC
>JANQQD010000026.1 GCA_028285185.1 Anaerolineae bacterium
CTGCCCGACCACCTGAAAGAGCTGCTGAAGCTGACCATGGACAGCTCGCACTACTACCGCCAGCACTGGTACTGGGGCGGTGAGGCACGGCTGCGCGTGGAGGGTGAGAAGATGCAGCTCACCACGATCCCAGACGAGGAATGGGCAACGGTCGAAGCCGCCGCGCGCGAGTTCTGGGACGAGGTCGCCGCGGAGTCCGAGACCAAGGCGCAGGTCGTGCAGATCCTGAAGGACTACAACGCCCTGATGGAGGCGGCCGGGCGGCCATACCGGTACACCTGACCCCTTCTCCTTGGTTGCGGCCCCGGCCTAGCCGCCGGGGCCGCCCGCCTTTCCCGTCTCCTGCATCCGGTTCCAGCCATGTCCGGCAATCTCACCCCTGAGCATCTGAAAGCGGCGGTCAAGTCCGGCGAGATCGACACCGTTCTCGTCTGCTTCACCGACATGTTCGGCCGCCTGATCGGCAAGCGCTTCAGCGCCCGCTTCTTCGTCGACAGCGGCTTCGGCGAGACCCATGCCTGCGACTACCTGCTGGCCAACGACATGGATATGGAGCCGGTACCCGGCTACGAGGTCGCCAATTGGGAGAAGGGGTACGGCGACTTCACCATGCATCCCGACCTTTCCACCATGCGTCGCGTGCCGTGGCTGGAGGGCACCGCCCTGGTGCTATGCGATGTGCTGGACCACCACACCCATGCGCCCGCACCCCACTGCCCGCGCGGCATTCTGAAGGCACAGCTGGCGCGGCTGGAAGCGATGGGTCTGACCGCCTTCATGGCGTCGGAGCTGGAGTTCTACCTGTTCGACGACAGCTTCCGCGCCGCCCGCGACAAGCGCTATCGGGATATGACGACGGCCGGCTATTACATCGAGGACTACCACATCTTCCAGACCTCGAAGGAAGAACCGGTGTTGCGCGCCATGCGCAACGGCCTGGAAGGGGCCGGCATCCCGGTGGAGAACTCCAAGGGCGAATGGGGGCCGGGGCAGGAAGAACTGAATGTCCGCTATGCCGACGCGCTGACCATGGCCGACCGGCATGTGATCATGAAGAACGGCATGAAGGAGATCGCGCACCAGCACGGCCGGTCGATCACCTTCATGGCCAAATGGGACTACGACCTGGCCGGCAGTTCCTGCCACGTCCACATGTCGCTGTGGGATGCGGAGGGCAAGCAACCGGTGTTCTTCGAACCGGGCGCCGAACTCGGCATGTCGGACACGATGCGCCGTTTCATGGCCGGTCAGCTCGCTTACGCCAAGGACATCACATACTTCCTGGCGCCCTTCGTGAACTCCTACAAGCGGTTTCAGGTGGGCACCTTCGCGCCCACGCGGGCCGTGTGGTCGCGCGACAACCGTACCGCGGGCTTCCGCCTGTGCGGTGAGGGCACCAATGCCATCCGCTGCGAGTGCCGCATCGGCGGCGCGGATCTGAACCCCTATCTCGCCTTCGCCGCCCTGATCGCCGCCGGCCTTAAGGGGATCGAGGAGGGGTTGGAGCTGGAGCCCGGTTATACCGGCGACGCCTATCTTGGCGCCGACTTGCCAGAGGTGCCCAAGACCCTGCGTGAGGCGACGGACGCCATGCAGCAATCGCGCATGTTGCGCGACGCCTTCGGTGATTTCGTCATCGACCACTACACCCACACCGCACGCTGGGAACAGTTCGAATACGACCGCCGCATCACCGATTGGGAGCTGATGCGCGGCTTCGAACGGTCCTAAGAGAGAGGACACCATGACCGCCACGGTCCGTTCGGTATCGCCGATCGACGGCAGCGTCTGTGCGGAGCGTCCGGCCGCAAGCCCGGAGCGTATCGAGGCGGCGCTGGCCGCGGCGAGGCGCGCCCAAACCGGGTGGATGGCGACGCCGATCGCAGAGCGGGCACGCCTGTGCACGGCTTTCGTCGACGCCATGCTGGCGATGAAGGCGGATATCGTGCCGGAGCTGGCGCGCCAGATGGGACGCCCGATCCGCTCCGGCGGCGGCGAACTGGGCGGGTTCGAGGAACGCGCCCGCCACATGATCGCGGTTGCCGACGACGCGCTGGCTCCAGTGATGCCCGTATCGAAGCCGGGCTTCGAGCGCATGATCAAGCGCACGCCTCTGGGCGTGGTGCTGGTGATTGCGCCCTGGAACTACCCCTATCTCACGGCGGTCAACTCGGTCGTGCCGGCACTGATGGCGGGCAATGCGGTCATCCTGAAGCATGCTGCGCAGACCCTGCTGGTGGGTGAACGCTTTCAAGCCGCCGCCGATGCCGCCGGACTGCCTGAGGGTCTGTTCTGCAATCTGGTGCTGTCGCATGACGCTACGGCCCACATCCTCGCCAGCCGACAGGTCGATCAGGTGAACTTCACCGGCTCCGTCGACGGAGGTGCGGCGATGGAGCGCGCGGCCGCCGGTACGTTTATCGGTGTCGGACTGGAACTGGGGGGCAAAGATCCGGCCTATGTCCGCGCCGATGCGGACGTGGCGTTCGCGGTGGAGAACCTGGTCGACGGCGCGTTCTTCAACTCCGGCCAGAGCTGCTGCGGGATCGAGCGCATCTATGTGCACGCCGATCTCTACGACGACTTCGTCGCCGGCTTCGTCGATCTTACCCGCAGCTATGTGCTGGGCGACCCGCTGGATGAAGCGACCACGCTGGGTCCCATGGTCCGCCCTTCAGCCGCCGAATTCGTGCGCGGCCAGATCGCCGAGGCCGTGGCCGCGGGGGCGCGCTCTCTCGTCGACACGGCGGCGTTCGACCGCGACGCAGCTGGCTCCGCCTATATGGCGCCGCAGGTGCTGGTGGATGTCGACCATTCCATGCGTGTGATGACCGAAGAGAGCTTCGGGCCCGTGATCGGCATCATGAAGGTGAGTGGTGACGACGAGGCCGTCGCTCTGATGAACGACAGCGCCTATGGCCTGACAGCGTCGTTCTGGACCCGCGATGTCGCCGCGGCGGATGCGCTTGGCGACAGGGTCGCAACGGGCACCGTCTTCATGAACCGGTGCGACTATCTCGACCCGGCGCTGTGCTGGACCGGCGTGAAAGACACCGGCCGCGGCGCCACCCTCTCGCGCGTCGGCTATGAGACGCTGACGCGCCCCAAATCCTTCCACCTGCGCTTAGGCGCCTGATTAGACGAGCCCCCATGTCCCCCGCTTTGACCGCCAATTGGAGCTTTCCCACCGCCGTCCGCTTCGGTGTCGGGCGCATCACCGAATTGCCCGAGACCTGTCGTGCAGTCGGCATCCGGCAGCCGCTGTTCGTGACCGATCCTGGTGTCGCCGGCTTGCCGATGACCGCCGCGGCGATGGAAGCGTGCCAATCAGCCGGACTGAGCTGTGGCCTGTTCGCCGAGGTGCAGCCCAATCCGGTTGGCGGCAATATCGATGCAGGGCTCGGCGTCTACCGCGATGGCGGTCATGACGGCGTCGTCGCCTTCGGTGGTGGGTCCGCGCTCGATGCCGGCAAGCTGATCGCGTTCATGAGCGGCCAGACCCGCCCGATCTGGGATTTCGAAGATATCGGCGACTGGTGGACCCGCGCCGATGCCGACGGCATTGCGCCGATCATCGCCGTTCCCACCACGGCCGGCACGGGGTCGGAAGTGGGCCGCGCGGGCGTGGTGACGAATGAAGAGACTCAGACCAAGAAGGTCATCTTCCATCCCAAGATGCTGCCCAGTGTCGTGATCTGCGATCCGGGGCTGACCGTAGGCCTGCCGCCGCACATTACCGCCGGCACCGGCATGGACGCCTTCGCCCACTGCCTGGAAGCATATTGCGCGCCTGGCTATCACCCGATGTCGGAAGGTATCGCGGTGGAAGGCATGCGCCTGGTCAAAGAGAACCTGCCGCAGGCCTGCCGCGATGGCCGCGACCTGGAGGCGCGCGCCCATATGATGAGCGCAGCGGCCATGGGGGCCGTCGCCTTCCAGAAGGGGCTCGGGGCGATTCACGCCGTCTCGCACCCCGTAGGCGCGCTCTACGACACCCATCACGGCCTGACCAATGCCGTCGTCATGCCCTTTGTGTTGCGCTTCAACCGGGCAGCGATCGAAGCGAAGATCGCCCGGCTGTCCGGTTGGCTGGGCCTTGCTTCGCCCAGCTTCGATGCGTTCCTCGACTTCGTCTTGGACCTGCGTCGCACCATTGGCATCCCAAATGCGCTCAGCGATATCGGCGTCGATGACAAGTGCTTCGACCTGATGGCGGAGATGGCGGCCGTCGACCCGACCGCAGGCGGCAACCCGGTTCCGATCACGCCGAAGGAGGCACGCCAGCTGCTCGAGGCCGCGTACTGAGGCCGCTCGCCGGTCTTGGGCGCGCCGTCACGACGCCACATTGCCGCACTACGCCGCTTCATCGACCTGAGACAGCGGGTGGGGGCTGGTGTGTTGCGCTCTGCGGGTCTTGCGACTGGACTCTGGACCTGTCTGGCGGGCACGGCGGTGGCAGAGCCGGGCATCGTCGGACATTGGCATGTGGCCTCGGCCGACATGGTCATCGAGGTTGCGGACTGTGACGACGCTGTCTGTGGGCGCGTTGTCGGGCTTCCGGATCCGGCCGCCCTGGACGTGCTAAAACCCGATCCCGCCCTGGCCGAACGGCCACTCTGCCGCCTGCAGGTGCTGACGGTCATGGATTTCGGCACCCACTGGCGCGGCGATTTCTACAACCCCGAAGACGGCACGGATTACAGCGTGTCGATCCATGTGAACGATCAGGGCAAGCTGGAACTGTGGGGATCGACGGGGCCCATCCTGCTGGCCCGGATCATTCCGCTGGCGGTCGCGTGGTCTCCGGTTGCGCCGCCGGAACAGCCGTGCGAGGCGCCGCCCGTTTCCTGATCCACCATTCGGCCAGCACCAGGTTGGGCAGCCAGCAAAGCCACGACGCAGCCGCGTAGCCGGTGGCGAAGTCGAGGCGGAACGCCACGATGCCGGCCAACTGCAGTCGGATCGTGACCGCCGCGAAGGTCAGGGCAACGCTGCGCAGCATCCAGGCCCGGTGCCGCTCATAATCTCCTTCACGTGCCGCCATGAACCCGGCCGTCGTGGTGGCCAGCCAGGCTAGCGCGAGCCCAGAAAAGCCGGCGACCGCGACCGGGCCATAGGCCGTGCCGAACGCGATGCGCAGGCCGGCCACGCCCCCGATCAGGCAGGCGGCAAAATAGAGCCGCCCGGTCCAACGATGGACCCTTGGCCGCCTGCTGCGCAAACCGCTGAGCAGTTGCAATGGGGCCGCCAGCAGTGCCAACGCACCGGCCGTCGTATGTGCCGTGAAGGCTATGGGGTGAGCCTGAAAGTTAGCCCGCAAACCAGGCGGCAGAAGGCTGGCGTCCGCCTGAACGAAACGCAGTGCGTAAAGGCCAATTGCAAGCGCCAGGGCTGAGGCAACGATCCATGGCAGCCTCTGAAGCGTCGTCTTCATGCCGATCCGCTTGGGATGCCGCTTCGATTTGGCAGATGGTCCATCGTCTCCGTGACGCTGCGGTCAACCGTATTGTCGGCCAGCCATATACCTGATCGCATGACCTCGGCAACCATGGCCGCGCCCATGCGCATATCCCGCATCCTGAAACTATGTGTCCCAATGACGGCCGTCACAGGCAACAACCAAAAAAACTGTTAACCAGTTCACGCTTTCATGCATTCGTCCGGGAGGATCGAGCCATGACGCAGATGATCGGCGCGAACGGTTACGCTCTCAACA
>JANQQD010000211.1 GCA_028285185.1 Anaerolineae bacterium
GTGATCAGCCGGCGCAGCTTGTTGACCAGATCCCGGTTCAGCTTCTCCAGCCGGCGGATGTGATCGTTGGCGTGCAACAGCTCGTTGCGCTGCTGCACGAACCGCTCTTCGATCTTGGTCAGCAGCTCAAGGGACTCATGCTGCCGGTTCAGTCTGTGACTGCGAACCGCACCCAGGCGGTTCTCGGCCATCTGCAGGCGGCGATTGAGGTCGTCCAGGCCCTCGGTATCCGCTACGCCATCTTTTGTCGGCTGATCACTCATTGATATGCAGTTTCCTGATCTGCCAGAAGAACAATGGTATCACTACGGCGATCACCGGGATAACGATCGCACCGATCGAGCGCCAAGCCGGGTATGGAAGCAAGTTCTGCCAATAGGACCATAAGGATCCAAGGCCGGGCGCACCGTCCAGTGCTGATACAATACCTGATCTTGCCGCCAATGCGAATTGTGGAATGGCCGCGAGCATCGCGACGACCGCCACGCCGGCAATGAAGAACCCGCCAATTCCCCAAAGGGCATAGGAATGGTGGGTCATCCGCGCGGCGAGCAGGCCGGCGATCAGGCCAAGCAGAGGCACCCCGATCAGAATGATGCCGGCTAGCGTCGTCGACATGGGCAGTCGGCCATGATGCTGAGACCTGTCCGTGCGGCGTGCCTGCCAGTGGAACCGGAACCCGGTCGATCCGGCATCGCCCACTTCCTCGTAGCTCAATCGCCGGCGTCCCGCCAGCGGCCTTCGCCGGCATCACAACAGATCAACGCTGCGCGTCCAGCGATTTGCTCGCGATCTCATACACATCGGGAGACAGTGCGGGGGCCGCAAGGATCCGCTCCAGCGCGCCGCGCATAAGCCGTTGCCGCCCTGCGTCGAAGCGCCGCCAGCGGCCGAGCGGCCCCGCCAGCCGGGCGGCCGTCTGCGGATTGATAGGGTCGAGCGCTACAACGATGTCCGACAAGAAGCCATAGCCGCCGCCATCGGCGGCATGGAATTGCGGCAGGTTGGCGTTGGCGAATACGCCGACCAATGCCCGCACCCGGTTGGGGTTGCGCAGCGAGAAGAAGGGGTGCGCTGTCAGGTCCCGGATCCGCTGCAGCGTGCCGGGAAGCGTCGACATGGCCTCAAGGGACAGCCATTTGTCCAAGACGAAGGGTTGTCCGCTGTACCGGCTCTCGAAGGCGTCCAGGGCTGCCCGGCGGGGAGGCACGTCCAGGTCGTTGGGGGCCACCAGCGCCGCCATGCGGTCGGTCATGTTGTCGGCCGTTTCGAAGCGGTCGACGATCAGCCGCAGCAGAGCCTCTTCTCCGGGCCGGTCCGCGAGAGCGGCGATCAGGGTCAGCGCAGCGTTCCCGATGGCCCGCCGGCCGGCCGACGCCGCGTCGGGGCTGTAGGGTCCCTCAGCCCGTGCGCCTTCGATGATCTTCAGCAGCTGGTCGCGCAGGCCCTCCGCGATCTCCGCCCGCAGGCACTGTCGCGCGGTGAACAAGGCGTCGACATCGACGACATCCGTCCGATCGGCAAGGTATTCCAGGCTGGGAAGTGTCAGCACCTGTGCGGCCAGGGCATCGTCACCTGCGCTCACCAGTCCGGTCTTCAGCGACCGCACATAGTCGCCATCGCCGGACGGAACCTCACCGCGTGCGGCCGTCGCGGCCATGTCGAGAATCAAGTCGGTGGCGTATTGCTGGCCCGCGTCCCATCGGCTGAAGAGATCGCTGTCATGAGCCATCAGGAACGCACGGTCGCGGCGGCTATAGGGGTAGTCGACGATCACCGGTGCGGCGAAGTCGCGGTTCAGCGATGGCAGGGGCGGTACATCCACATCGACGAAACGCCAGCGCTGTGTTGCGTCTGTCAGATGAAGAACGCGTGTTGTCGCATCGCCGGTCTCCGGTTCGCCCTCGAGGCGCAGCGGCAGGTCGCGGCCATCCGGCCCGATCAGCCCCACTGCAAACGGGATGTGCATGGGGTGCTTGTCCGGCTGCCCCGGGGTCGGCGGACAGGTCTGGGTGGCGGTCAGCGTATAGGTCCGGGACTGTGCGTCGTGCTGCCCGGAAACGCCGATATGCGGTGTGCCCGCCTGGCGGTACCAGAGCTGAAACTGGCCGAGATCGGCCCCACCGGCATCGTGCATGGCAGTGGCGAAGTCTTCGCAGGTGACGGCCTGGCCGTCATGGCGCTGGAAATAGAGGTCCATGCCGGCGCGGAAGCCGGCGCGGCCCAGAAGCGTGGCCATCATGCCGATGACTTCGGCCCCCTTCTCATAGACGGTGGCCGTGTAGAAGTTGTTGATCTCGATGTAGCTGTCCGGCCGAACCGGATGGGCGAGCGGGCCGGAGTCCTCCAGGAACTGGCGGTTGCGCAACTGGCGCACCGTCTTGATACGCTGCACCGGCGGCGAGCGCATGTCGGCGCTGAACTGCTGGTCGCGCCAGACTGTCAGCCCTTCCTTCAGGCTCAGCTGAAACCAGTCGCGGCAGGTGATCCGGTTGCCGGTCCAGTTGTGGAAGTATTCGTGGGCGACGACCGATTCGATGAAGGCATAGTCGGCATCGGTCGCCGTTTCCGGGTCGGCCAGGACGTACTTGGCGTTGAAGATGTTGAGACCCTTGTTCTCCATCGCCCCCATGTTGAAGAAATCGACGGCGACGATGTTGAAGACGTCCAGGTCGTATTCGCGGCCGAACCGCTCTTCATCCCACCGCATGGACCGCTTCAGGGCATCCATGGCGTAGGCGCATCGGGCCTCGCTGCCAGGTGCCACATACATGCCCAGTTCCACCTCGCGGCCTGAGGCCGTGGTGAAGCTGTCCCTGACATGGGCCAGCCGGCCCGCCACCAGGGCGAACAGGTAGGAAGGCTTTGCGAACGGGTCGTGCCACACCGCCTCGTGCCGGCCGCCGCCGATCTCGCGCCGGCTGACCGGGTTGCCGTTGGCCAGCAGGACGGGGCAACTCTCGGCGTCCGCCCGCAGGGTCACGGTATAGACCGCCATGGCGTCTGGGCGATCGGGAAAGAAGGTGATGCGGCGGAAGCCTTCGGCCTCGCACTGGGTGCAGAAGGTGCCGTCGGAGATATAGAGGCCTTCCAGCTTGGTGTTCTTCTCCGGCGCGATCTCCACCGTCGTGCAGAGCGTGAAGCCCGCAGGCACGGACGGGATCACCAGCCGGCCGTCTTCCAGCCGATAGGCATCCGGCGCCAGGTCGTGGTTGTCGAGCGCCACGGAGACAAGCCGCAGGTCTTCCCCGTCCAGCACCAAAGGCATGTCGGCCGGCGCGTCGGGCGCCCTCTGCATCCTGAGCGTGGATGTGACCCGTGTGGCGGCGGCATCCAGGTCGAAGACCAGGTCGACTTCATGCACGCGGTAGGGCGGCGGGCGATAGTCGGCCAGGCGAATGGGCTGGGGGGCGTGGGCGGTTGCCATCGGCGGCGGTCTCCAGGACCTGTCATGATGCTGAGCGGACCTGCGTAGCAAACAGGAAACCCGATCCGCAACGCGCCACGGCCGCGCATCGCCCCTTACTTCACCTGGCATGCGGACTCGTTGGCCGCTAGTTTGCGGCCCATGAGCGAGCCATCCTTGCCGTTGAGCGGCATCCGCGTTCTCGACATCGCCACGTTCATCGCCGCGCCGTTCACGGCTGCGCTGATGGGCGAGTTCGGCGCCGAGGTGATCAAGGTGGAGCAGCCAGGGTCTGGCGACCCGTTGCGCCAGTTCGGTACGCCGACAGAGGCCGGCGATACGCTGGTCTGGATGACCGAGGCCCGTAACAAGACGTCGATCACGCTCGACCTGCGCAAACCCGACGGTGTGGCCCTGTTCAAGCGGCTGGCTGCGCGATCGGACGTGGTGTGCGAGAACTTCCGGCCCGGCACGCTGGAGCGGTGGGGGCTGGGCTGGGAGGATCTGTCGGCCGTCAACCCGCGGCTGGTGCTGTTGCGCGTCTCGGCCTATGGCCAGGACGGGCCGTGGGCGGATCGGCCGGGTTTCGCGCGCATCGCCCATGCGGTCAGCGGGCTCACGCATCTGGCCGGAATGCCGGGCGGGCCTCCGGTCACGCCGGGGTCGACGTCGCTCGCCGACTACACGGCCGGCCTCTACGGTGCCTTCGCCGTGATGTTGGCGCTGCGCAGCCGGGATACCAACGGGCGCGGCCAGGTGATCGACATCTCGCTCTATGAGAGCATCTTCCGCGTGCTGGACGAGCTGGCACCGGCGTTCGACCGGGACGGCACCGTGCGCGACCGCGAAGGCATGAGCACGCGCAACGCCTCCCCGCACGGCCATTTCCCGACCAGAGACGGCCGCTGG
>JANQQD010000222.1 GCA_028285185.1 Anaerolineae bacterium
GTGGTGACCGCACCGCGCAGCTTAGAGCCACGCTGTTGCAGCGCGATATCCAGGTTGTTGCGGTATTCCTGGATCCGCGCGGTTTCGACTTCGAAACTCAACGGGATGTCCTCTGTTGCGTGTCGCGCGTCTGCGCGCCGGCACGACCGCCCGATTGACGCGCAGCCTTGACGCGCTCACGTCGTTGCGTCAGCGTGCCGAAAACACGCGGCCAAAACGGGGGAAACGCACATGGCGCAAAGCAAAGTCGACGAAATCCTGGCCGAGCGTGACGCGCTCGCGGCACAGATCCGCAGCCTTCAGGATCAACTGGCCGGCCTTGACCGGGCCGTCGCCATCCTGCAGCGGGCAGACGGTGGCGCAGCACCCAAGACTGCCGCCAGGGCTCCGAAGCCGCTGATCAAGGACGCCAGGCCCCCTGCCCCGCGGCGCACCAAACGCGCCGGCGGCCCGCGCCCGCGCAACCAGGCCCTGGTGCTGGAACTGCTGGCCGAAGCCGGCGGGAACGGCCTTTCGGTCACCGACGTGCTCGCGGCCGGTGCCTCACGCGGCACGCCCATGGCGCGCGCCAGCATCTCCAGCCTGCTGTCCCGCCTGAAACGCCAGGGCCAGGTAGAAAGCAACGACGGCCGCTACATCCTCATCGACCGTGGGTAGCATCTACCCACATTCATAGCCACAACCCCTGAAGCCCTCCCCATTGATGGGGGAGGGTTGGGTGGGGGTGATCACGCCGACCGCAAGCGCGCACGAACAAACGTTCTGCACACGCCACAACCCAACCGTTGATGCCCGACATCGACGCCGCCGAACGGCGTGTCGCTCAGCCAGTCCGTCATTCGCCCTCCGAACGCCCCGCGTTCGGCAACTTGCGGCCCTCCAGCTCGCGGTAGTCCACCTCCTCCGCGTCGCTGTCGGGTTCCAACTCCCGGTGGATGCCGGTGTCGATCACCAGCGTCGTGTTGTCGATCACCGCATAGTCGGAACCGGTGCGGAACCTGTCCGGCCGGTACGCCCTGAGCAGCGTCTCCAGCAGCCGATCCGAATACCGCCGCGTATAGCCGACGAGCGTGCCCCGTTGGAACACCGGCTCGTCATAGCCTTCGACCGCGCGACGCCGCGCCTCGTCCTCCAGCTTGCCCGCCGCGATCTCGATCGCCTCGTCCCATGCAGCCGAGAACTCTGCGTCTTTGCGCCTCAGCCAATAGGCGCTCGGGTTGGTTCGCCCGACGACGCGCAGGCTTTCACTCACGTTGCCAGTCTCCGACAGCACGGTCAGAAACTGCTGCCTCACGCTCTTCGGCCACAAGTTCACTTTTGCCATGACACCCCTCAAACGCGAAAACGCCCGCCGAGGGTCTCGACGGGCGTGGCAACTACGAGAGCGACGGTCAGGGTGGCAGGCGACGCTTGCTTACGGCGGCGCAGCAAACCCCATCGTCTTTCTCATTCTGTCCAAGATCGGCCGATTTGTCCAGCATTTATTCCTATTCCCATTGACCACTCACAGTGCCCTATGGGGCCGCAAGTCCGCCGCGAACCTGGATAGCGGACGCGGCGAGTGCGAACCTCCTTGCTGCGCTCACCACCCCTCGCTCAGACGCGACCGTGGTTTCGGCGCTTGGCGCCGCGGCGCTAACGTTCTGGGCCGCTTCGACGCCGCCGTCGAAACGCCGCTTGAAAAGCCGGAATCAGCCCATTGTGGTGCACCGTCCTCCAGACCACATAATATGCATACGAGGAGACAGGAATGGAGATTTCGGCTGAGGGCGAGTCCCTGCCGGCGGAAGCAATACAGTCGCCAGTCGTAAAGGTCGCGCGCAACAAGATCGGCCGGGTCCTGACCTTGGCCCTTTTTGTCCGCGCTGGCGGCCGATGCGAATTCTGCAACAGAACCGTCGTCGAACACCACTTCACGAAACGGCTCGGCGTCTACGGCCAGCAGGCCCACATCGTCGCCTACCGCGAATACGGTCCCCGCGGCCAGGACGGTCCGAGGCCACGCGACATCGACGCAATTGAGAACTTAATGCTGCTCTGCCCTGACTGCCACATCGAGATCGACAATCACCCCTCGGCCTATCCGCGCGCCGCTCTTGAAAAGATGAAGCGTGACCATGAGCGACGCATCGACATCGTCACCGGGCTCGCGCCCGAGAGCCGTTCCCATGTGATCATGCTCAGGGCGCCAATCCGCGGGAAACACGTAGCGATCCCGAAGGGCGATGCATTCGAGGCGCTACGGCCCAGGTATCCGGTACATCGCGAGTGGACAGAGATCGACCTGAGCGGCTTAAGGGAGGCGCCGGAGACGCCGGAGTTCGTCAAGGTGGCCGTCTGCCAGATCGATCGTGAGGTCAAGTTTGCGTTAGCCGTGGGCGGCCCGGTGGAGGCCGCCGGTCACGTGTCGGTGTTCGGCTTGGCGCCGATCGCACTACTAGCTCGCCTCGGCGCTGCTATAGGGGACAAGGTCCCGACAGACGTGTTCCAACGGCACCGCGATACGGAGGACTGGCGCTGGAAGCCAGACGACTTCGCGCCGCCGGTTCGGTACGTGCACGGGTGGGTTCGGAAGGCGCAGCGCGGCGCGCCCGTGGCGCTTGTCCTCTCGCTCAGCGGGAAGATCCATCTTGAGTCCTTACCAGGGGAAACAGCTGAACATCACGCCATCTACGGGATGACCCTCGACGACGTGACACCAGCGCCGACGTTCCTGAACTGCCGACGTGACGTCGAGGCTTTCCGACGCGCGTACCATGAAGCCCAATCTCAGATCGCCGACGAACATGGCGATGACGTCGAGCTCAACCTCTTCCCGGCAGTGCCCGCGCCGATCGCCATCCTCTGTGGACGCGAACGCCTGCCGAAGCCCCGCCCGCCGATGCGGATCTACGACTTCGACCACGCGCGGGGCGGCTTCAACTACCAGCTGGAGATCGACTGAAATGACCCCAGCCCAACAGCTCTACGCAATCCTCGAACAGCAGCGTCTCCACGAAGACGGGCCAGAGCTCGCCGCGCTTCGGCAACACCGAGCAAAAGTCGAGGAAGTGCTCCACAGGGCTTTCGGCTACGGCGGGCTAACGATCCGTTACGCCGGCTCCAAGGCCAAGGACACGATGATCAAAGAAGCCTTCGACCTCGACATCGTAGCCTACTTCCACCACGACAACGCCGCTGCCGGCGACACGATCGGGGAGATCTTCCGAAAAGTCGCGCACGCGCTGGATACCGCCTACGAGGTCAAGCCCAGGCGCTCGGCGATCCGCCTCCACACGCGCGAAACCGGCCGGAACGGCAGATACATTCACATCGACGTCGTGCCCGGACGCTTCATTGACGCTCGGCGGGCGGACTGCTTCATCCACCAGAACGAGGGCCCTAAGGCCTACATCAAGACCAACCTCGACAAACATGTCGGGCACATCCGGGATAGCGGCGTCATCGACACGCTGAAGCTCATGAAGCTGATGCGCGTCCGATACGGCGCCGACATCAAGCAGTTCGCCCTCGACCTGACCACGATCGAGATCTTGAAGGCCAAGGCCGGCTGGCCAATCGACAGGCAGATGTCCAACATCCTTGCAACAATCGCGTCGGCGCACGTACCAGTCCCGATACAGGACCCGGCAAACCCTTGCGGCAACGACACCGTCGTGCCGGATCGGTCGAGCTGGACCGACCTCCGCGCCATCGCCGGTCGGGTCCACAAAGGCGCCGAGCGCAGCGGTTGGATGGTCGCCTTGGGCGACGTGGCGAGGTCCGTGCCCGCGCGGCCGGCTGTCGTGAGTGCTGCGGCGAAAGCGATCAATGAGCCGACGATGCCGTGGTGCTACTGAGCGCGATAGCTCGCCGTGGTGGGTCAAGCGGCCGGAGCTGCTCGCTGAAATCGAGGCCGAGCTTGATGCAAACCATCCGCTGCTGCGCGTTGTGGAGCGTGACGGCGTCATCGTGGTGCTGGGCCGTTTAATACTGGAAGCGGAGGGGCAGGCTTTCGACGCCTACGAGATCGCGATGGTCTTTCCGCGGACCTATCCGATGGACCTTCCAGCGGTCTTCGAGACACGCGGCCGGATTACGCCGACGAGGGATCGCCATTTCAATGCAACGGGCGACGCATGCCTTATGGTACCCGAGGAATGGCTGCTAAAGGCAAGCGACACGTCCTTCCACGGTTTCATGAGCGGGCCCGTGAAGAACTTCTTCGTGGCCCAGGCCTTTTACGACGAGCATGGAGAATTTCCGCACGGCGTGCGCGAACACGGGTCGGCAGGTCTCGTATCCACTTACGGCGAGCTGCTCGATGTGCCGCGGACGGCGGATCGCATTCTCGCAGAGCTAGACTGCCTGGCCGCCGAGCGCGCCAAGGGCCATTGGGACTGTCCTTGCGGCTCCGGCCGGCGCCTGCGAGACTGCTGCCGCGCCCGCATCGAAAGGCTTCGCAGGCGGCTCGACGTGAAAATGGCCGACGGTATGCGGACAAGGCTTCGAGCCGTCATCCGCGAGCAAAGCACGGGAGCTGGGTTCAGATCTTGAACTGAGAATCATCGGAAGGATTTCAAGAAAAAAGGGTCACAAAAAAGGTCAGATCCATACTCTCGTCCCGTACTCCGTTCAGACAAGATTCTAACCTTTCCCTCACCCAATGATCACCCATTCCGCGACAGCGCCAGAATTCGCCACGTGTTGCCCTCCCGATTGCGGCGCGCCCGGCAGGTGAACCGGGGCACCAGATCCAACAACTTGGTATGGCCCGGTAGCTTGCGCCTCAATGTGGCCGGATAGACCTTGCCCTGTCGTCCGCAGCGTCCACAGGTTATCTCGACCACACGCCGCTCGCGCAGGTCCTCCAACCGTACCTGATACCGCGGCCCGATTGTGATGTTCTGTTTATGTTCCACACACGGCAAGCCCATATGAGGAAACACCGATCAGCTGGACAAGTCGTCAGACCCACCTCTCTCCCCAACAGCGCTCAGTTCCCGAGCGCACGGACCGAATCAGGCAAGTAATTAGCGCATCCTATACCTTTCCCTCCTAATTGGGGAGGAAAGGGGTCAGATCCTTTCTCGCTCAGGTGTAGCCGCTAAGACGCCTAACCGCCTACGACTCGCCAAGGCTCAAGTGGAGCCTGACAATTTTCCCGCACATTGGCATAGGACATTCTTCGCGCAGTATTACCAATTCGCCTAATCGCCGTGCATGCACGCGAATACCATAAACTCCGCGAAATTCGCATATCGAGTTTCATTCACTAATATTTATCATCGTCTTTCGTAACATGAGCCCCAAGAATAGATGCCGCCTGGGATAATAGAATTTGTGCCTTTTGATGATATCCGTTTGCAGCAGCGAGTTCAGCCTTCTTTTCGAGCATCTTGATCGCCAAAATCCTATCACTTTGATAATCGTACGGGTCTGTTTTATCTAACGTCGTGCTCTGTCTCGCTCCACTAGACACATTCAAGTCTGATTCCGCGCTCCGAATTTCCCCAATCCTTTGTCTGACTTCCTCACGTAGCTGCTCATTCTCAATCCTTTGAACTTCAATGTCCTGTTTGGCCGCTTTGATAATAGAATCAACTTCGCGAGCTTGCTCTTCTCGCAATTCATTTTTGATGCGACTTACTTCATGCGCCAACTTTATTGTGAGTATTCGTTTCTTTTTGATTGGTATTTGTGCCCACATCGTGCCCAATAACGAAATCCACGGCGCTGCCAGCGCAATAGCTAGTCCAGTAACAATTGGCAAAACAAATGACGTTGCCCAATTCGTACTCTGCTCCAAATACTCAAATCGCTCTCTAACTTCATTCTCTGAAAATATAATGTAAAATATCCCCTTCCAATTGAAAACAGCAAACGAAAAAATTACGTATGAGAAAACTGGAGTCCTTATTCTTTCAGATAGTGCATCAAATAGATCTTTCAGTTTGTCCATATCAGCTGAGCTTTCCAGGGGCAACTATATCATTCGTGCGGATCGACGACGGAGATTTGATTACCTAATAGTATACCTAAATGCGGAACCGCTGCGCAACCAGATTAGGGGCGCAATCTGCTGGGATGCGCTCTTTCAAACGATAGAGCAGCAACAACAGATCCGCCTGAATCGACTCACGACCCGCCAGACTTCGAGCAACTGGAGCAGTATGACCATCAGCCCAAGTTCGTGGTGGTCACCTTCGACTGAAGTGCATCAATATCGTTCACTGCGACCGCATCTCCTCGACCGAATCCCATTAAAACACTCCGTCACGTCTCGCGCGCCAGTTGCCCGCCGTTTCCGGCAGCATCCAGGTTCGGGCCGCGGCGTCCAGGTCGCCGTCGAATTGTGTCAGCGCTTCGTCCCGGCCCATCGCGCCAATCCGCACGGCTTCGGCCAACGCGTCAACGGTCAGCCCAAAATCGGCCACCCTCTGGGCTATGACCGCACCATGCTGGAACAACACGGCGCGCGCGCTAAGCGGCGGCCACAGGCCACTCAGCCTGTCGGTGGCCATGTCGCGCGCCAGATCGTTCGGCGCCTGTGCCAGCGTGTCGGCCAGCCACTGCTCCCACTCTCCGGCCAACTGCCTTGTGTGTCCGGGTGCGCCGTCGGCGGCGGTGGCCTGTAACTCCGCTTCCCGCCGCGCCCAGTAGACCCGCGCCTCCGCCGCGACACGCGACGTCCAGGATACGGCGTCGGCCTCCGCCTCTTGCTGGAGGACGGCCCCTACCGTCTCCAACCCGTCGGCCAGAGCGTCCAACGCTGCATCGGCCGTCAGATCTGGCTCGGCACGGTGGCTGAGCCGAGGGCTGGGGACGTCCGTGCTTTCGCTGTAGCGGGCAACGCGCGGCATCGGTCAGTCGTGCGCGCGCAGGAGAGCTGCGCACACGGTTCAGCGGCTGCCTGCCGGCGAGGCCAGCGACTTGTGGATTGCATGGCCAGCCCTCCCCGCCCCAATCAGCAGCGAGGTTCCGGCCCCAAAGAGCGCTTCGCGCCGGGCGGCTTCCGCCCGGTACCTCAGCCGATCAGCTTCGGCCAGATAGTCACCCGCCTCCACCTCGCCGGCATACCGGGCTGTCAATGCGTCCAGCTCAACGCTCGCAGCCGTGTCTCCCAGCACGTCCAGCGGTGTGCCTTCCGCTGTGACGCCGGACGCGGAGAAAGCTGCGCGTTGCTGGCCCAGCGCCCGGGCGCCGGCATCGCGGATGCGTCGCGCCTCGGCCGCCGCCTGCTGTCGCGCGATCACTGCGTTACGTTCCGCGACAGTGGCGTTGTATCGGGCTGCGGCGGCCCGGCTGTTCCCCTGTTGAATCGTGCCGATCGCACTGGCCACCGTTGAAGCAAACGTTAGCGCGACCGCCCAGTCACACATCGCCACTACTCCATGCCGACCTGCTGCGTCATACCGGCGAGCCAATGAAGGCATTCATTGGCTCGCCGGAAGCGCCATTGAGGCGCCGCGCCCCAGTGAGCACGAAAGCCAAGCGTCCGCAGCGGCGCGCCGGCGATTGAGGAACACGAAGGCGAGCCACGTCCGTGGCGCGGCAAGGCTCATGCACCGACCACGCCCGGATACCCAACCTCATGCAGGCGCCGCCACTTGGCCTTGGCATCGGCATGGCCCAGATGGCTCGCATCGGCCAGAGACGCCATGAAACCCGGATCCTGCTTCAGCGATCCGATCTCCGTTCGCGCTTCGGCGGCGCTGGCGGCAAATCGGCCTTCGCCCTGCCCCACCAGCGTGTCCTCGTCGAAATGCTCTCCGATCCGCGCGAACAGGCGAACCAGGGCCGGACTGCCGATCGATGCTTCCAGCGCATCAAGCTCCTCCGCGCCGCTGAAGTGCCGGGCGGCGCGGCGCGCCAGCTCCAGCTTGCGGTCGTAGTCCACGCCCCAGTCGTTCCGCAGATCTTCGTCGAGTTTTGCGTGCGTCCGCTCAATGGCCAAAGCTTGTTGCTGATCTGTCTCCAGCAGGCCGCCGACCCAGCCATCATGCAGCACCCGCGCCTGGGCGGGGGTCAGGTTGGCCTTGTGGGCAAGGGCGCGGAAGCTGTCTGCTGCGTCCTCCCTGTACCATCCCTTGGGCGCGCTCTGCGGCGGCGCCAGCTCATAGCCCTTGGGCTCCTCCGGCGCTCCGAGCTTGCGCATGACGTTGCGGAACCCGTCTTCGTCACCGGCCTTCGGTACGGCGATCCTGTCGCTGCCCACCAAGCGTTCCAGATGCGCATAGCTCTTGACCACATCGGCCGGATTCTTCCAGCCCTTGGCCGCCACCAGTTCGGCATGCTCACCCAGGTCGGTCGTCCAGTCGACATTTGCCTCCTCGGCCCCCATGTCCTCAGGCATCGCGTCGATCATTGATCACTCCTTTCCATCAACTCCGACAGGCGCTCGGGCTGCAGCGCCAGCATGTCCTGCAGATGCAGCCACACCGCCCGCTTGCCCTCGTTGAAGGCCGTACCGTGCGGGTCGCCCGGCACCACGCTCGACTGCGTGGCGCAGCAGATCTGAGCCAAGTCGGCTAGCACCAGGCGGGCGGCAGCATCATCAGGCGCCAGTTGCCGGCGGTAGGCGGCCGCTACGTCGGCTGCTTCTCGCGCCCATGTGCGCCTCAACCAGCTTGGCCCGCTAAGCACCGGCCTGGCCCACTGCACCGGCAATGCCTTGAACCAGCTCTGCCCCGCCCTCGGTCGCGGCCAGGCGCTGTGCGGCGCCGGCACCTTGTTCGGCCATCTGTGCTGCCTGCTGCAGCATGGCCATCTGCTGTTGAGCGGCCTGCGCCTCGGCCCGCTGCTGGCGCAGCTCGGCCACCTCTTGCTCCCCACGCAGGATCACGGCCGGCGCTCCCCAAGCCTCGGCCAGGCGCCGCGCCAGCGTATCGGGATCGAAGTTGTCCATCACCGTGGGGGCGATCTGGGCCAGCGGCGCAATGCTCTCCAGCGCCCGCAGCATCGCCTGCCCATCCGCCGCCTTCTGCGCCTTGGCCAGGGGCGAGACATAGTCGACCTTCAGTTCGCGCCCTTCCAGCTCCGGCGGCGGCTCCGGCAGCTGCCGGTTGCGCTGCATCACGGCGAACACCCGGTCGATCAGCGGATCCAGAAACTCCGCCTGCAACCGGCCCAGATGCGGTCCCAGCAGGCGCAGCTTCTCCTCCTGCCGGGCCATCACTTCGGTCGCCGTCATGTCGGCGCGGCCGACCATCTGCATCAGCGAGAAATAGAAAGCCTCGCGGATCGCCCCGCGCCGCTGCTCCTCCATCTCCAGGCCGATATCGACGCGCGTGCCGGTCAACAGCGGCTGCACCAGTGGCCGGCCATCCTGGTTCACGCCGCCGAAATTGACGCTGCCCGGATAAAGCCGCATCGGCCGATAGACGCCGTCGTCGAACGCGATCAGTGGTGGATTCACCGCCTTGTGCGCCGCCTCGATGGTGCTGCGCGCCATCTGGTTCAGCATCTTTACGTCAGCGAGCGCCAGCATCGCCGGTGAGCGGCCATAGATCTCGCCGGCAGCCGTCGACCAGCGCGGCACCTGGAACGGAAATTCCGCAAAACCGCCCCGCCGCAGAACCTTGCGCCCGGTCACATCGACATAGAGTGAGGCCCAGGGCTTGCCTCGCGCCGCCTTCCCGCGCTCCGCCTTGTCGTCCACCTCCTCGGCCGGCAAGACGGCATGCAGGAACGGAAAGGCGCGGTCAGGCTGCTTCTCAGCCGCATCCCGCAGCTTTCCCTCCAGTTGTCCGTCGCCGAAACGCTGCACCGCCTGGCGCGCCGTCATCTGGAAGCTGCGGAAGACGGTATCGACGGTTCCCGCGTCATCCTCGGCCACGCAGGTTTCAGCCAGCGGCCGGGTGGAAAACCGCAGATATCCCTCCCCGATCACGTCCTCGCTGTAGAAGACGCCGGTGCCGAAGGTCGCAAGATCGGCATAGAGCTCGAATACGCGGGCATAGAACTGCCCTCCATTGTGGGCAAACAGGCTACGCATGTGGTCCGCTGCCAGCTCCAGCCACTCCTTGACCGGCTGAAAACCCGCCAGATCGGGATCGTCGACGGTCAGCGCGAACCACTGATTGGCGGCGTTGGTGACCATGCCCCACAGGCCGGCGGCCAGACCTTCGACCGCCTGGCCTGGCGTGCCGTCGTAGATCTCGCGGCTGCGCTTCTCCCCCGGCGATCGCGGGCCGGTGAAGTCGGCCCGCAGCGGGCGTACGAAGTCCGCCAGCTCCTGCCAATGGGCCTCCCAGGTGCCGCGTACTGCCTTCAATTCGCCGTGACGCCGGACCAGCTCATGCGCCAGGTCGTCCATCACCCCTTCCCCAGGCGCACGGCGACGCTGCCGCTGGTATGACCGCCGGCCTTGATGCCGATGCGCAGGAACCCTGTCTCATCGCCGTCATACGACGTTTCGATGTCGCTGGTATGGGCCGACACATCGCGCCAGTTGGTGCCGTCCAGCATGCGCTGCAGCGTCACCGTGCCGTTGAACGCGGACCCCGCGACGCTGACGGAAACCCGCTCAAGCTGCTGAACCACCAGCGGGTCCGTCCAGCTGTCAGCGGTGTTCAAGGTCGCGGCGACTGCGCCGCGGGTTGCCGGCTTGGCCATGGCGTCATTCTCCCAGCAGGGTCTTGCGGCCGACCGGCGCGGCCGTCAGATCGCCGCGGCCGCCGGTCAGGATGGTGGAGGCTCGGCCCGCAGCAGCGCTGCGCCGGCGGCGTTCCTCCAGCGCGGCCTGCTGCACGGCCGCGTCATCGCGTGTCGGCGGCGGTGGAGGCGGCGGTGGGGGCGGTTTCGGTGAGCTGAAGATGCACATGGCTCCTCGTCCAGGCGTATGTGATGAAGGCTTCGTTGTTGCGTCCCTCGTCTGCGTGGACGCCTTCGGTCCGCGCGCCGAGATGTTTGAGCCAGCGGTGCGCCGTGTGATGGGTGGCCATTGACCGAACCTCGCAGCGCCGGCACCCAAGCCCGACCAGCAGGGGCATCGCCACCTCGCGCACAAAGCGCGTGACCGGGCGCGCGACCGTCGGCCACTCGTCGGTGGCGAACATCATCGCAGACCACCGCCCCGGCCAAAGCTCCACCGCGCCGAACACCGCCACGGGCCGCTCGCGCCCGGCGGACCAAGCGCGTCCGCAAGCCCTGACGGCCGCGGTCAGCTCCAGGGCCAGCGCGGCAGGGTCCTTCTCCCAACGGCATGCGAAGATCTCCCGCGCATCGTCAGCGCGCATGTTCAGTGCCACGTATGTGGCCGCATCAAACCCGAGCGGACGGATCCATGCCTCAGTCACTGCGGACATCCTCTGGGTCCGTCGAAGGATCTCCGCCGAAGTCCAGCGGCGAATAGCCGACGATTGCCCGTGCCGGCGGCGTTGCTGTGCTGTCTTCGCGCCGCGTCACCGCGCCATATCGAAACGCATCCGCGGCGTGCGAGGCCCAGTTGTGAAGGGGTGTCGTCTTGAACGTGCCAAGCCGGTCGTCATAGTCCGTCCGGTATTGACGCAACGCGTCCAGCCCCCGTGCACAGCGCTCAGCATCGAACCAGCAGCGCGGCAACAGCAGGCGGACTGCGTTGATCCCGTCTTCCACCGACTGCTGACGCGCGACGGTCGCGCGCAGGCCCAGGCTGGCGAGCGTCTCCACGCGGCTCCGCCCCGTGCCGAGCTCGCGCACCTTGGCGTCATGCGGCAGGATGTGGCGTCCATACACGTAAGCGCGCTCGCCCAAGACCTTGGCATAGTGGTCCAGTCCCACGCCGCTTGCCTCGTAATAGTCGATCAGGCGTACCTCACGGCCGACGGACTGCGCGAACCAGATGGCTGTCGCATCGTCGATGCCCAGATCCCACCACGTGTCCACCGGCGTGGCGGACTCCCACGGCACGCGGGTGATCCGGTCCGCCGCTTCCGCAGCGGCCATCTCGCGCCCGTAATAGGCACCCTGTATGGCGACCTGGAACGAGCACTCGAACTCCTGCGCGAACTGCTCCGGTGTCATTTGCCGGCGCGCCGCCTCCAGCTCCGCCGCCGGGATGATCCCCGTCTCGCTGGCGCGGTAGAGGGCGGCGTGCCAGTCCGCGTCGCGCTCGGCAGCGGTATAGACTTCCCAGAACTGGTTTCGCCCCTTGGGCGTGCCGATGAAGATCGCACCGCCCTTCCGGTCGGCGAGCGCTGGGCGGATCACCTCGCCCCACAGTCCCGGCCGCATCTGGGCGTATTCGTCCAGCACCACCCAGTCCAGATAGAGGCCGCGCAGGCTGTCAGGATTGTCAGCGCCGTAAAGCGTGATGCGCGCCCCTCCGGGCAGGTCGACCCGCAATTCCGCTTCGCGCACACGGCGGCGGGGAACGGCGACGGTGTAGGCCTTGAGGTAATCCCAGGCGACCGCTTTGGCCTGGCGATAGAACGGCGCGATGTAAGCCAGCCGAGGCTTCGACACGCCCGCCGACCCGAGCCTCAGCGCGCGGTCGATCAACTCATTGACGCACAGCACCGTCTTGCCAAAGCGGCGATGGCAGACCAGCACGTTGAAGCGCTTCAGCGCGCGGTGCACCTCGGCCTGATGCTGCCGCGGCCGATAGCCGGTATCGATACGCATGCAAACCTGTCGCTGTTGCGGAAGATCAAGCCGGCTGCCGCCAGCAAACATCCGGCCGCCGCATCGACTGAGGCACCGAGCACGAAAACGCCCGCTCACGGACCCAGGTCCGGGCGGGCGCAATCTGCATCAAGGTGTCGGTATTGATGGGCGCCAGCCAAAAGACAGGCGCGCAATCCCTCATCGTCTTAGCCAAAGTGTCCAAATTGGCTCAATTTGTCCAGATTTATTTCCTATGACCATTGTGTTACGGACGCCGCTCGCGCTAGGCTGGCGCGCTCGCCGGCTGTCAGGCTTCCGGCGCCGCATCGTCCGGGCTTCGGTCGATCCCGGTGACGACCTCGAACGACGCATCCTCTACTTCGGTCTTACCGGCCCCGGTGGCCATAGCCTTTCCCCATCCTCGCTCCAACAGGGCGTTGGCGGCGGCGATGCGCACGGTTTCCTTGTCGCTGGTCCGGGCGATCTCGGCGAGCGTCTCGATCGCCAGCTTCGTATGCTTGCGGGCCAGTTCCTGCACCTCAGCCATGTTGCGGCTCCGCCCACGGCGGCTCAGCGCACGTTTGTTGGTCTCAGTCATGTCTGCATTTGGTCCCGTCTGTCTGCTCGGATGCGAGCCGGAGCCGCGTGACAACAGGCGAATCCGGCCTGTGCAGGCCAAGGATCAAGATCCTGAAAGGAAAAGGGGCCCGGGGGACGGCGCCGGCAACCGGATCGACGTTCCCATCCTGCTATGGACTGCCAAGCTGACAGCCCCATCCGCTTCCCGAGCGTGCGCCTGCAGGGCCACGAGATGCCTCGCATTCCGGCCTGTTGGCCGGGCACTGTCCGGCCACATCGGCAAACCCAAATTGCGCACCTAGCCTGCGGCCAGCGTTACTGCAAAAGTGCCAGAAATCAGTCCGATTGTCCAGAACAAAGTCCTAGAAACAGTCATTTACGTCGTCCGAGGTGAAAGTGCTGTCGGTGCGGCCCCGTGTATGATCGGGTCCCACGCTGAGGCCGGTGACCACAATCACTGCGACGGCTGCCAAACCACGTCCAAAGTGCCCTCAAGACAAGCGGCAAAGATCCTCGTTTCCGCAAGGAAGGCAAAGATGATGCCCACAACACGGCCGAAGCGCTCCATCCGAGATGTCAAAACGGCATCCAAGGTTCTCATTGCCCGCCACGGTCCAAAGGCCATCCGTGCGCTGCCGAAGATCGTAAAGAGCGTCAAGCGAACCGCTGCCATGGGACCCAGGGTCTCCGTCACGTCCACCATGCCAGGCGTTAAAGACAAGAGGCGCCGCTAGACGGCCACCACGAAACAAAAGACCGGCGCGAGGCGTCGACCTGGCACAAGCAGTGCAGTTGTGATCACTGAAGAGAGAGTTGCAATGAAGGCCGGTTCCCAGCCGCATGGAAACAAGTCATCCAACAGGCTGGTCATCACCCTGGCCATCGTCGTCGGTAGCCTGGGGCTGGCAGCGTCTCAGTTCGACTGGCGATCCGAAACCCAGCGCCTGATTGATGAGATCGACAGGCACGCCCTCCAAAGGGGCGACAGCACCGCTGCCCATAATCACCTGATCCCGGCCGATCTGGACCAGCGTGATCCTTCGCACGAATTCATCCAGGATCACTCGCCGCAGATCGATGGCGAAGAGACCACGATGACGAGCTACTATCTGAGCAGCGGCCTGACGGTCGGCAGATTTTCGTATGATGGCCATGTCTGGGGATATCTGCTGACCACCGAGAGCGGCTCGGTGGCCATTGTCGATAGCAACCGTGACGGCGACTACGACCGGATGTACCGCGCCAACGAACCGATCTACATCCCCAACTGGATCGTTGCCATTGCGGGAGGCGCGTAGCCCGACACGGTACCAGCCGCGATCAAGCCTCCAAACCGACGATAACTGAGGTTACAACTGGGGTCAGGTCTTTCATTATCATATCCGCGTAAACTTCTGTCAATCCGCCCTTTTCCTGACATGCCGGCAAATGACCTTGATGCCTCTACGGCGAACGGACTGCCTTGGCGAACAGACTAAGACGGCCGGCCGCGCAAAAGCGCTGAGTCTCAACGCCTCCTGTCGCTCAGTCGGTTTATCGACCCGGCGCTCGCTCCCAACTGTGCGGCATTCAACTGTGCTGCAATCGCTTCGATCGCGGCCGCTTCCCAATTCCGAACCGTCTCGGGGCTTGAGACGCCGACGGCCCGCGCCACGCGCCGCCATGAAAGCCCCACCGCACGCAGGCAGACGGCTTTCCTATGCCGCGGCGCCTCCACCCAGAGCAGCCACGGCAACGTCTCGTCAAGGCGGCGGATGGCCTTCGGGCTCGGCGCCGATTTCTGCGGCCACTCGTCGTGCCAGCCATAGGCCGACCAGTCGGCGGGCGGCAGCGGCATGGCGCTGCGCAAGCGCCCCGGCGCCCCATTGTCCGGAAACTTCAAGCGCCGCAACGTGTCCATCGCCTCGGCAATCCGCGCCCGCACCATCGGCACGGTCCAAGAGCCGCCATCGGCTGGGGCCGCGGCAGTACCGTCATCGAAGCAATCCACGCCCATGACCCGATCTCTCCCTGATTGCGCTCGCACTCATGTCCTGCCGCTTCACGCAAACGCGCTCTGCGGAACCGGCGCGGACGGTCTCACGCTTCGTTTTCCAGCAGAGCTGTAGCGCAGCCTTGGGCCGACCTGGCGGCCACCGGGTCACCGCGCCAGGGCGCCTCGCGTCGGCAGGCCCGGGGATCGTCCTCGAAGCGCAGCCAGTCGGGCCATTGCGGCTCTGACGGTTCACGACGCTGTCGACGCTCGCGCGGTTCGATCCCCAGCACGCGCATGCGGCAACCAACCGATGACGCGCGGCGGCCCAGCACGGCTGCGATTGCGCGCTGGCTCAGCCCCTGCCCACACAACCGGTGCAGATCCTCGTCCTCGGCCGCCGTCCAGGCGCGTCGCGTGGCGGTCGGTGTCGCGTCGGTCACATCTGTAGCGGGCGATGGGGCGTCTACGGTCATGGAACCCTCTCGAATGTCGGGCAGGCATATGGGAAAACATACCCAATATGATTAGCTGATGCCAATTTGGCAATACCATAATGTCGTTAGACGCTGGAATTCGAACCGCTACACTCTTCGCCATGAACAGAATTCGAGAGCTGCGAGAGGCGCATGGCTGGTCGCAGGCCCAGCTGGCCCAGGCCGTCGACACCTCGCAGCCGCAGATTGACAGGTTGGAAAAGGGAGAGCGGCGCCTCACCGAGCAATGGATGAGACGCCTCGCCCTGGCGCTTGGCGTGGAGCCGGCGGCCCTTCTTGCCGAAGCCGCGGCACAGAGATCCAATTTAGATACCAAAACGGTGTTATCGAACAATCTGGTCGGAGACCGTGATCTGCCGGTCTACGGCGTCACCGAAGGCGGCCGTTTCGGCGCCGTCTCCATGACGCCCGAGCCGATACAGTGGGTCCGCCGGCCGGAGCCGCTGGCCCGCGTGCCCGCCGGTTTCGGCCTCTATGTCGCCGGCGAGTCCATGGAGCCGGCATATCGCCAGGGGGATATCGTCCTCGTGCACCCTTCCATGCCCGCACGGCGCGGCGACGACGTCGTGCTGGTGCATGTCGACGCCCATAACGACCGTCACGCCCTACTGAAACGCCTCATCGACTGGAGTGACGACAAGTGGACGGTGCGCCAGTTCAACCCGGACGAGACGTTCGACCTGCATCGCCAGCACTGGCGCTGGACCCACGTCGTCGTCGGCCGCTACAGCCGCCGATAGGGGCGTGACGGTCCCACCGGGTCAAGGGTGCCGACATGGCTGCCTGACGCCTCGCCCAAAGGCTCCGAAGGGCATCGCCTTCCCAGCGGTTCCCGCGCCTCCCAGGCCATCGGCGCTCGATGCCCACAAGGCCTCGTCATTACGCACCGCGTCGACCGCATATGGAGCACATCGATCCCGCCTTCTTTCATTGCATAATGAATTCAATCTTGAAATCTCATGCTGCCACGACTGAGAGCACGCGACGTGATTGGCCGAAATGTTGAGGTTCATCACGATATGGATGTCGTCTCGGATTGCATCTCGCATGCAATCTGATAAGCTCGGTCGTTGATGAGCGGATATCCCCGCCCTCGGGTGGGGCCGCTCGAATGGCGTGGTTCCGGCCGGCAACAGAGGACGTATTGGCATCTGCGACCGCAAGCACCCTGATCGCCCAATCCAGTATTCGCCCCGCCGCGAAGCGTCCGGCCATCGGATCAACCAAAAGCAATGACCTCAGGAGGACATCCATGAAGGCTTCCGCTCTGTTCCTCGGCACCGTGATCGCCGCCACCGCCCTGCCCGCCGTCGCGCAGGAGGAAATCGTGTTCGGCATCAGCGCCAACCCCGGATCGCTGCAGCACCTGACGGCTGACGAATTCGCCCGCCTCGCCAACGAACGGCTCGGCGACAGCCATCAGGTGGTGGTCTACGGCGCCTCGCAGCTCGGCAACGACCGCGAGCTGTTGCAGAAGCTCATCCTTGGCACCGTCCACATCACCCTGCCCTCCTCGATCATGTCGACGGTATCCCCGCAGTTCGGCCTGTTCGACATGCCCTTCGTCATCGCCGACCGCGCCCATCTCGCCCGGGTGGAAGAAGAGGTGTTCTGGCCCGACATCGCCCCGACCGTGGAGGAGCAGGGCTATCGCGTGATCGCGCTGTGGGAAAACGGCATCCGCCATATCACCAACAGCACACGGCCCATCGACACCCCGGCGGATCTTGAGGGCATCAAGCTGCGCACGCCGCGCGGCGAATGGCGCATCCGCATGTTCGAGGCCTGGGGCGCCAGCCCGACGCCGATGCCGTTCTCCGAGGTGTTCGTCTCGCTGCAGACCGGCGTGATCGACGGCCAGGAAAACCCGCTCACCAACATCTCCGCGGCCAGCTTCCAAGAGGTGCAGGACTTCCTGTCGATCACCGGCCACGTCTATTCGCCGGCCTACCCCACCGTCGGCATCGATGCCTGGGAAGAGCTGCCGGAAGACGTGCGGCAGGTGCTGGCAGACACGGCCCGGGAGGTTGCGCTGTGGGCCCGCGACCAGGGCGCGGCCGCCGACGAGACGCTGCTGGCGGAGCTGGAGTCCGCGGGCATGCAGGTCAATGTGGCCGACCGCGAGGCCTTCGTTTCGGCCAGCCAGCCGATCTACGACGCGTTTGCTGAAGAGGTTGAGGGCGGCGGCGACCTGATCGGCGCCGCTTTGTCACTGGCCGAATAGGCCCAACCAGGCATCGGAAGGCCGGCCTGGCATCGTCAGCCGGCCTTCCCTTACCCTTGTCCTGACATCACCAAACGGTCGCGACGGCGGCCAGGCCGAGCCTGCTTCGATGAAGGCCCTGACACGCGCGCTGGACGCACTCTTCCAGGCGATCACGATCGTGCTTCTGCTCAGCCTTGCGGTGCTGGTGGTCTATGCCGTCGCCAGCCGCAAGCTGGGCTCGCCGATCCCGTGGTATGACGAAGTGGCGGTCGTCCTCCTGGCCTGGCTGACCTTCTATGGGGCCGGCCTGGCGGCGCTCCGCCGTGCCCATCTGGGATTCACCGGCCTGCTCTACGCCCTGCCCTTGCCGGTGCGCACGTCTCTCTTCGTCTTTGCCGAAGCGGTTGTCTTCACCTTCCTCGCCGTGATGGCCTGGTACGGCTGGGATGTCCTGAAGGTGATGCGTTACGACGCGCTGATCACGCTGCCCTGGGTCCCGGTCGCCTTGGTCCAGTCGGTCATCCCCATCGGCTGCGGGCTGTTCATCCTTGCCCATGCCATCAGCCTGCCGGGCGCCTGGGTGGTCCTCCGCGCCGGCCAGGATCCCGAACGTCTGCACATCGAAGACGCGATCGCCGAGGCTGAGCGCGAACGGGACCGAGCGTCATGACTCTGTTTCTGGTCGTCGCCACGCTGATCGGCCTGGTCCTCATCAATGTGCCGATCGCGATCGCCATCGGCTCGGTCGCCATCGCCGGCATGGTGATCACCGACGGGCCCATTCGCCTCTACGACGCCGCGCTCGCGCTCTACTCCGGCGCCACGAAGTTCCCGCTGCTGGCGATCCCGCTGTTCATTCTCGCCGGCGCGCTGATGAACACCTCGGGCATCTCGCGCCGCCTGATCGCCTTCGTCTCCGCGCTGGTGGGCTTCGTGCGCGGTGGTCTCTCCATGGTGAATGTCGGCGTGTCGCTGTTCTTTGCGGAGATTTCGGGCTCGGCCGTGGCCGACGTCGCCGCCACCGGCTCCGTCCTGATCCCGGCCATGAAGCGGCGCGGCTACCGCCCAGCCTTTGCCGCAGCCGTCACGTCGTCTTCCGCGTCGCTCGCCATCATCATCCCGCCGTCGATCCCGATGATCCTCTATGGCGCGATCGCCGACGCCTCGGTCATCCAGCTCTTCGTCGCCGGCATCATCCCGGGCCTGCTCGGCGGCTTCTCGCTGATGCTGCTCTGCTACTATTTCGCCCGACGCTACAATCTGCCGCGCGAAGAGGCGTTCGATCTGGGCCGGCTCGGCCGCGCCTTCCGCGAAGCGGCCTGGGCCCTGGTGCTCCCCGTGATCATCCTCGGCGGCATCTTCGGCGGCGTTGTCACTGCGACAGAGGGCGCCGGCCTGGCCGTGGTCGCAGCACTCGTCATCGGTGCCTTCATCTACCGCGAGCTGGATTTGCGTCTCTTCCACCGATCGCTGGTGGAAGGCGTGGTGCAGACCGCCGTGGTGATGACGCTGGTCGCCACCTCCGCCGTGCTCGGCCTCTTCCTGACGCAGACCCAGGTGCCGCAAGACTTGGCGCGCATGATCATCGAGCTGACGGAGAACAAGTATGCCGTGCTCGGCCTGCTCAACCTGCTGCTGCTGGTCATGGGCATGTTCCTGCACGGGGCGGCCGCCATCATCCTGGTCGTGCCGATCGTCATGCCGCTGGTGCAGCAGGTCGGCATCGACCCGGTCCATTTCGGCCTTGTCGTCACGCTGAACCTGGCGATCGGCCAGCAGACACCACCCGTCGCCAGCGTGCTGGTCACCGCCTGCTCGATTGCCAAGACGGATATCTGGGCAACGACCAAAACCAACTTGCCCTTCATCGGCGTGCTGCTCTTCGTCCTCCTGCTGGTGACCTACGTCCCGGCGGTCCCGCTGTCGCTGGTCGAGGTCTTCTTCCGCTAATGTAGCCGCCGCCCGCGGCGAGACGGAACGAAAGGATCCGGGGATGCGCATCGGCTTCATCGGTCTTGGCATGATGGGCCGCGGCATGGCCGCCAACATTCGGCGAAAGGGCTTCTCGCTCACCGTCATGGCGCACCGCAGCCGTGCCGCGGTCGATGCCCTGATTGCCGAAGGCGCGTCGGAAGCCACAACGCCGGCCGAGTTGGCGCAGGTCAGCGACGTGGTGCTGATCTGTGTTACCGGCTCACCACAGGTGGAGGCCCTGATCGGCGGGCCGGACGGCATCCTGCAGACCGCTCGACCAGCGCTGGTCGTGGTCGATTGCACGACGTCGCAGCCGGCCTCAACTCGCCGCCTTGCCGCAGCTCTCGCCGACAAGGGCGCTGCGATGGTTGATGCGCCGGTCACCCGCGGTCCGCCCGACGCCGAAGCAGGTCGGCTCAACAGCCTGGTGGGCGGCAGCGACGAAACCATCGCCAGAATCCGCCCGGTGCTTGAGGCCTATTCGGAAACGATCGTCCACTTCGGGCCCATTGGTGCCGGGCATACGGCCAAGCTGATCAACAACATGATCACCATGGGCTATGCCGCCGTGATCGCCGAAGCGATCGGCACGGCCGCGGCCGCCGGCGTCGATCTGGCCAAGCTCTACCGGGTCATCTCCCAGGGCGCCGCCGCCAGCGGCGTCCTTGAGAAGATGCTGCCCAAGGCCCTCGAAGGCGACCTGACCGGCCACAAATTCAGCATTGCCAATGCCTTGAAGGATGTCGGCTACTATCGGAACCTGGCGGACGAGCTGGGTCACGCCGGCACGGTTTCGGACGCATTGCACCAGACCTACCGGCTCGCGGACAATCTCGGCTTCGGCGGCCGTCTGATGGCCTCCCTGTTCGAGGTGCAAGAGCGTGTGAACGGCATAACCGTCGTCCCGCGCCCGTCGCCGGACGAAACTTGCGGTCCGATCTCAGGGGCCGCAGAAAAAAGCTGACGGTTCAGGCGCTTACAGCCTTGCGTAAAGCCTGCGATCCAGTCGACAATAATGGTTAACGGGGGTCGCACAAAAATTACCGGGCCGATGGTGTAAGGCGGGGCATCCGGTCGTGCATCGGATGTTAACGCGATACCGCTAGCGTGCGGCGCCTTTGGGGGTGCAGGCGGATTGTGTGCCTGCGCACGAAGAACCGCGGTCGTGGAGGTATCGCCATGGTCACGCTCGGCGTTGCGACGCTGATGCTGGTAACCGTGCTGATCGGCGCCATTCTCTGGCGGATCGGGGTCATCGCCACCTTTCTGTTTGGCGGCGTGGTCGCGGCCGAGCTGGCGTATCGGGCCCTGAACGGCCTGGTGGACAGCGGCATCGTCGTCTGGGGCGGGACGATTCTGTCCTACAGCATCGGCGCCAGCCTCTGCTTCGTGCTGTTGAAGCTACTGACCCTGGTTCCGCGGCACCCCAGCCCGGGCACGCGCCGGCTGCTCTTGGCTGGCGAGATTGCCGTCGTCATCGGCATGCCACTGGCCATGGGATGGGAGTTGACGGGGCTGATCATCGGCGCGCAGAGCGGCCTGTTCGACATCGGATTGTCGACCAGTGCGATCGTGGCGGTTCAGGTCGCCATCGGTTTGTTCTTCGTCTTTGCGGCCCACCGCCAAATGCGCAAGCGCCATGCCGCCAACGACGATCGCCCGGTCGGCCTGTCGCCGCAAGGTGCTGCGACGGATTCCCCACGGCGTCGCAACCTCGCGGCCTGATCCCAGGGCCTATGGCCGAAAACTCCTTTCTGCTTTGAGCGACCGCAGGCGGGCCGACAAGCCCGCCCACGGCGTCTAGGGTTTCCTGCTACTCGACGTAATAGCCGACGGCGCAGACATCGTCGCCGACCGCCTCAATGAAGGTGGACTTGTCCTCGACCTCACCCGTCGTCGGATTGGCCCAGCGATAGTCCAGCGTGCCCGATCCCGACTCGCGGCCGATCGAGATGATATGGTTGCCGATTTCCAGCCCGTCGGCATCGGCCAGGGTGGTCACATCGGTGCCGACGATGGTCGGATGGGCAACCATGGTGTCATCCGGCCCGACGCAGAAGACATACAGATCCCGATCCCGGAAACCCCCATCCGCATCGTTGAAGTCGGTAAGGGCCTGGTCGCGTCCAACATCCTCATAATGCGCAATGGCGCCGGCCAGCATCGTCTCCGCCTCTTCCGCCGTGGCGCGCTCCTGGGCCTGTAGTGCCGTGGTTGCGGCAAAGGTCAGCAGCGACGCAACCGCAAAGGTCTTCAGCGTCCTCATGGTGTCGAGTCCTCCGGTTCTCAGAGTTTTCATCAAGTTTTACGCAAATTTCGATCATCATTTTCTATGATCGACTACCAATGATAGTGAATCGATAACTCGCACGGCAACGCGAAATCGGATCGAAGGATTAAAGGTTAACTATGCGATTTCTTTGCGAAGATTTTGCATAAAATGCCATCTGATCTATAGCGATGGCCTTGGCCTCTCTCGTCGCGGTGACGCGACAGGATCCTACTCAGCCAATGGCGCAACACGGAGAACCCGGGTCAGATCTGAGGCCGTCCCCGCCATAGCGCGGGGACGGCGGCCGTCTTGCCGGTCAGAACGGGTGGATCCGGGGCCAGTTCTCCTCGCCGTCGGCAATGTGCTGCGGGATGTCGGCCTCCCACAGCTCCTGCGCGCGCTCATGGACCTGCAGAAAGAGTTGCCCGTCGACTACAGCGTACACCAGCGGATCGCCGGGGGCCTTGTAACCCTGGCTCGCCGCCCAGGCGCAATAGCCGTCGAAGGCCGGCGCATAGGCTTCCGGGTCGTCGCGGAAAGCGTCGCGGTTGGCCTCGCTGCTGAAGAACCAGATGGCACCGTTCCAGAAATGATTGTACCGGGCCTCGCCACGCACCGGCTCGTCGCTCTGATAGGAAACGGCGTCATAGCCGCCGATCGCCGTGGAAAGCTGGTTGCCGGCCAGCGCAGGTGCAGCGGTGGCTCCGGCAAGCAGGGCGCCACCAGCAAGAATACCAACAAGCTTCATCCCTTCCTCCATGTCGTTACGCGTCGCGGTCACCAGATCGCCGCCAACGCTGTTCTTGAATTTAGGGAGAACCGTCCTGAGTCTTGGCATCAACAAAGATAACGCTTTGTCATTCTTTTGATGCAGTATGACTGGCCAAAAAGTGAAGACGACTACCGGATTCTGCTGCCTTTTGTCACTTGCAGGGTCTTGGGTGCATCACAGGGGGCACACGCCGGAGCCGGTTGAGGGGCCTCATCCAATCCGCTCCGCTTGGTGGCAGGCCACTTCGCGGCCGTCCATCGGTCGCAGATGCGTGCGCTCGTATGAACGGGATGCCGTCCAGCCCCCTCAGTACCGCGCCAAGCCAGGCCACTCCCAAAGACGGTGATTGTGCCACGACCACTTCACGTGGGGAGTTTAGACACGTAATCTGGTCCTACGCATGCATTCAAGTGTCAGTCGGGAGAGTTCTTCCGATGAAAGCACGGTCGGTAATGGGGCTGGTCGCCGCCATCCTGATGGCGACAACAGGATCATTATCGATCGGCCAGCAAACATCGACCGCGCAGCCATTCGATCCGTCTTCTGCTGTGGCGGTAGGCCCGATCATCCTGACCGTAGAGGGTGCCATCGAGAATGCCGGCCCAGACGGCGCCATACATCTGGATCGGGCGATGATGGAAAGCATCGGCACGGTGACGATCGAAACCAGAACTCCCTTCACCGAAGGCTTGGTTGAATTCACCGGCGTCCTGATGCGCGATCTGATGACGACGGTCGAGGCCCACGGCGAGCACGTTGTCGCGATCGCCCTCAACGACTATTCCTACACCATTCCCTTGAGCGATTTCACTGAGGGGCACGTGATACTCGCCATGGACATGAACGGCACACCGATGCGCGTCCGTGACAAGGGACCGATCTGGATCGTCTATCCAGAGCACGAATTCGACGCCAGCCTCGACCACGTGCGCTCCGCCATGGTCTGGCAACTTCGGACACTCCGCTTCGAATGAGCGCATTGTCGAAGGGCGGCCGCATCTATGTGCTGCAATTGCTTGCCTTTGCGGTCTTCTCCGGACTGATCGCCTGGGGTGCGAGCAAGATCGCAACGCAACGCGACCTCGCCTTGAACGCTCCGCGCAGTGGATCGTGGGTCGTGTTCCAGGCCCAGCTTGAGCATGTCCGTTTCCTCGATGCCCTCGACGACTATGTCCATGGCTCGCCGACGGTCAGCCATGATGAGTTGCTGCTGCGCTTCGATATCCTGTGGAGTCGGATCCCGCTCCTGGTCACTGGAGCCGAGGCGGAAATACTCAGGCGCCATGTCGATGCCATGCCCCTGCACGACGATCTCGTGGCGGCACTGCTCTGGGCCGAACCGCTTGTCGCCGATCTGACTCCGGGAGATATGGAAGAGTATGGCAGGATACGCGGGCGCTTCGACCCCTTCGCGTCCCGCCTGCACTCCCTGGGATTGTTCGTCGACGAGTACTTCCTGACCGGTGAATATGTGGAGGAGGTCAACGACGCCTTCTTCGTGGTCATGTACGCGTTCCTGGCCGCCACCGGCGTCGGCGTTCTCGTCATCATCATGCTGATCGTCCAGACACGACGCGCGCTGCGGTCGGAGCGGGCGTACGCCGCGGCCGCAGAAGAGGCGCTTCGCGCGCACGACCTCCTCGGCGACGCGGTCGAGGTACTTGCCGACGCCTTCATTCTTTTCGACGGTGACGACCGGTTGGTGCTCTGCAACGCGCGCTACCGCGAGATCAACGCCGGAATCGCCGACTTGCTCATACCTGGAGCCCGGTTCGAGGACCTGTTGCATGCCTATGTCGAGCGGGGGCTTGCCGACAATGTCGGGGAACCGCGCGAACAATGGATGGAGCGCCGTCGCCGTGGACACCGCGAGGGCCTCGACGGGTACGAGGAGCGGCAGATCGATGAGGGATGGTTTCGCATCAGTTCCAGGCCGACCGCCGAGGGCGGGTCCGTCAGCGTGCGGACCGATATCACCGAATTGAAGCGTGTAGAGTGGGCGTTGCGCGAAAGTGAGGCGAGGCTGACGGATTTCGTGGACGCCACGGCCGATTGGGTGTGGGAAACGGATGCCGACGATCGCTTCGCCTATGTCTCCGACAACATCATCCACGTGCGGGGGTTGCCGCCCGAGTGGTATTACGGCAAGAGGCGTTCTGAGATTCACGCAGGAATCAACAATCCGGCAACTTGGGCAGCCCATGAGGCCGATCTTGCTGCGCGACGGCCGTTCAGGGATTTCGTCTACCGAACCAATCTCAACGAACGCGGCTGGCGCTGGCTCAAGGTCAGCGGCAAGCCCTTCTTCGACGCGGACGGCAAGTTTCTCGGCTACCGTGGCGCCGGTTCCGACGTGACCGACCAAATCCTCGCCGAGACGGCTCGCAGGGTGAGCGAAGAACGGTTCGATGCGTTCATGCGACACAGCCCGCTGGCCACCTACATCAAGGATGAAGACGGTCGCCTTGTCTATGCGAACCCGAAATTCCTTTCGGATTTCGATTTGGAAGGCCGCGAATGGAAGGGAAAGCTCGATACGGAATTGTTGGCACGGACATGGGCACAGGACTGGTTTTGGGCAGACCGCGAAGCATTGCGCCGCGACCAGACGGCATCCAGTCAAGAGACCACAGAGAGCGGCGGCACACACCGTCAATGGCAGGTGCATCGCTTCATCATCGGCGACGACACCGGCAACCGGTTCGTCTGCGGGATGGCCATTGAGGTTACCAAGCAGCTCGAAATCGAACGGCAGCTTCGTCAATCACAGAAGATGGATGCCATCGGCCAGCTTACGGGCGGTGTGGCCCACGACTTCAACAATATTCTCGCGGTGATCCGCGGCAACGCACAGTTACTCGCAGACAAGCCCGGCCAGGATGACGCCCTGACCAACGCCATCGTCAGCGCTACGGACCGCGGGGCCGAGCTGACTTACAGGCTCCTGGCCTTCTCGCGATTGCAATCCTTGCACCCCCGCCCTACCGATCTGGCACGGTTGACTGAGCATATGAAGGAGCTTCTCCGGCGCACCTTGGGCGAAACCCTGGAGATCGTGATCCGCTCGAGCGACGATTTGAGGCCGGCGATGGCTGATCCCGGGCAGCTTGAAAACGCATTGCTGAACCTTGCCCTCAATGCCCGCGACGCCATGCCCCGCGGCGGCAGGCTGACCATCCTGTGTGTCAACGCAACGCTCGACGAAGCCTATGCCGCAAGGAACCCCGATGCGGAGGCTGGGGAGTACGTCATGCTTGCCGTCAGCGACGAGGGCGTCGGCATTCCACCCGAGGTACAGCCCCATGTCTTTGAGCCGTTCTTCACGACCAAGGACGTCGGCAGAGGCACGGGCTTGGGTCTATCGATGGTCTATGGCTTCGCAAGACAGTCGGGCGGTCATGTCTCGATCGACAGCGAATTGGGCAGGGGCACAACGGTGTCTCTTTATCTGCCGACGGCCCAAGAGGCCCCACAGGACAGGGACGTGCGACACGACTCGCATGTTCCGATGGGCAGGGGCGAGATGGTCCTGGTGGTGGAGGACGATCCGGAGGTGCGCCTGTTGACGGTCCGGCTGCTCGAGACCACCGGCTATCGCGTCATCGACGTGCCGAATGCGGCGTCCGCGCTGGAGGTTCTGGCAGACGCCCACTCGGTCGACATCGTGCTCTCGGATGTTGTCCTCCCGGACGGCGCCAGCGGGCCGGAGTTTGCCAGACAGGCTCAGGCGAGCGACCCAAGGCTGAAAGTGATCTTCATGTCGGGCTATACCGCCGATGCGGCAACGCATGACGGCCTGATCAGCCCGGAGAGTGTGCTGCTGAACAAACCCTTCCGCAGAAGCGAGCTTGCCAACGCTCTGCGCGATGCGCTCGACGGCGGAGACCGGCCCCACTAAGTGGCTTCGGGTCGACCTCAAAGCACCTCGCGAGGCGCCTTACCCAATCCGCTCCGCATGATGGCACGCCACATCTCGGCCTTCCAGCGGCCGCAGATGCGGTCGCTGGGTGGTGCAGATGTCGGTCGCGTGCGGGCAACGGCTGTGGAAGGCGCAGCCGGGCGGGGGCTTCAAAGGTGACGGCATCTCGCCCTTGATCAGCGAGCGGCGGCTGCGCTGCTTAGGGTCGACCGAGGGCGTGCTGGCCAACAGGCCGCGCGTATAGGGGTGCAGCGGGCGCTCAAACAGCCGTTCCTTCGGCCCCTGCTCCACCGGGCGGCCGAGATAGAGCACCAGGACCTCGTCGGCGATGTGGCGCACCACGCTCAGGTCATGGCTGATGAACACATAGGCCAGGCGGAACTCCTCCTGCAGGTCCATCATCATGTTCAGCACTTGGGCCTGCACCGAGACGTCCAGCGCCGACACCGGTTCGTCAGCCACCAGAATTTCGGGATTCAGCATCAGCGCCCGGGCAATGGCGATGCGCTGGCGCTGGCCGCCGGAAAACATGTGCGGATAGCGCCCGTAATGCTCCGGCCGCAGACCGACCTTGGCCATCATGGCGCGTGCCTTGTCTTCCCGTTCCTCCGCGCCAAGATCCGTGTTGATCACCAGCGGCTCTTCCAGGATGGTCCCGACTTTCTTGCGGGGATTCAGCGACCCGTACGGATCCTGAAAGACCATCTGGATGGCGCGGCGCATGGCCCGCCGGTTCTCCTTTGCCGGATCAACGGCGTCGATACCGTTGATGAACAGGCCCCCGTAGGTCGGCTCTTCGATCAGCGTCACAAGGCGCGCCAGTGTCGACTTTCCGGACCCGCTCTCGCCGACCACGGCCAGGGTGCGCTGTGCTGCCAACGTGAACGAGATGCCGTCCAACGCCTTCAGCACTCCGCCACGCTGGAACAGTCCGCCGCCGACGGCGTAGTGACGCGCCAAATCCTGCCCGACCAGAACGTCCGTCATGCCCGTTCCGCCTCGGCGAGTTGCATGCCGGTCGGCGCGCCATCGGCATCGAGCGGATAGTGGCAGCGCGCCCGGCCGCCCCCGATCTCCGCCACCTCTGGCGGGTAAGACCGGCAGTGGTCATCGGCGAACCGGCAGCGGGGATTGAACAGGCATCCCGACGGCCGGTCGAAGGCACCGGGCACGACGCCGGGGATGGTCGGCAGCCGGTCGCGGCCGGGGCTACGCTCCGGCAGCGCGTCCAGAAGGGCCGCGGTATAGGGGTGGCTGGGCGTCTCGAACAGGCCCTCCACATCGCGCTGCTCGACCATCTGGCCGGCATACATCACGGCAACGCTGCGTGCGGTTTCCGCCACCACGCCCATGTCGTGGGTCACCAGCACCAGCGCCATGCCCTTGTCCTCCTGAAGGCGCACCAGCAGGTCGAGGATCTGGGCCTGGATGGTCACGTCCAGGGCCGTGCTCGGCTCGTCGGCCAGCAGCAGGCGCGGGTTGCAGGCAATCGCCATGGCAATCATCACGCGCTGGTTCATGCCCCCGGAAAGCTGGTGGGGAAAGGCGTTCAGCCGCGTTTCCGGCGCCGGGATCCCGACTTGGTCCAACAGCTCGGTCGCGCGCTGCCGCCGCCAGGCGCGTGTGCCACCCTCATGCACCTTCAGCGCCTCTGAGATCTGGAAGCCGACGGTGAAGCAGGGGTTCAGGCTGGTCATCGGCTCCTGAAAGATCATGCCGATATCCTTGCCGATCAGTCGGCGCCGCCGCCGCCCGCTCAGGCCCAAAAGATCGATATCGGAAAACCGCAGCACATCGGCGGTGACTTCGCCGGGGAATGGCACCAGGCCCATCACGGCCAGCATGGTCAGGCTCTTGCCCGAGCCGCTCTCGCCCACAATGCCCACCAGTTCGCCCGGCTCGATGGTCATGTCGACGGCATCGACTGCACGGAACCGTCCCCGGCCCGTGGGGAAGGTGACGCTGAGATTGCGGATCTCCAACAGCGGCATCAGCGTTTCAGCTTGGGGTCAAGGGCGTCGCGCAGACCGTCGCCCAGCAGGTTGAAGGCCAGCACCGTGACCAGGATGGCAAGGCCGGGGAATGTCACCACCCACCAGGCCCGCTGCACGAACTGCAGCGCGTTCGACAGCATCGTGCCCCATTCCGGCGTCGGCGGCTGCGCGCCCAGGCCCAGGAAGCCCAGCGCGGCGGCATCCAACACGGCGGTGGAAAAGCCCAAGGTCGCTTGCACGATCAGCGGCGGCATGCAGTTGGGCAGAACGGTGATCACCATAAGCCGCAACAGCCCGGCCCCGCCGACGCGCGACGCGATCACGTAGTCCTTCGACCGTTCGTTCATCACCGCCGCCCGGGTCAGCCGCACATAGTGCGGCAGGGCCACGACGGCGACGGCCATGATGGCGTTGGTCAGGCTGGGCCCCAGGATGGCGACGATGACGATGGCCAACAGGATCGCCGGCAAGGCCAGCATGATGTCCATGGCCCGCATGATCAGGATCCCCAGCACGCCGGGGAAGAAGCCTGCAATCAGCCCCAGGAAGATGCCGGTCACCAGCGCCAGCGTCACCACGATCACGCCGACGCTCATCGACAGCCGCGCGCCGTGGATCAGGCGCGAAAGGATGTCCCTGCCCAGATCGTCGGTGCCCAAGACGAACACGCCGTGATCCGGATGGGCACTGAACGGCTCCGCCAACAGGGCGTCGCGATACTGGTGGATCGGATCATGCGGCGCGATGACGTCGGCGAAGATCGCGACGAAACAGATCGTCACGATCACCACCAGCCCGACCAAGGCGCCACGGCTCTGGCTGAAATACCCCCAAAACTCGCGGAACGGCCCCGGCGGCGCTCCCACTTCGCCGGCATCCGTGGTGCCGAGGGTTTCGGTCTCGCTCGCCATCCCGGTTACCTCTTGTGGCGGATGCGCGGGTTGATGACGCCGTAGAGCAGATCCACGGTCAGGTTCACCAGGATCACCGTAGTGGCAATCAACAGGATGCCGCCCTGCAGGGTCGGATAGTCGCGCCGCCGGATGCTCTCCAGGATCCATTTGCCGACGCCGGGCCAGGAAAAGATCGTCTCGGTCAAGATAGCCCCGGTCAGCAGCACGCCCACCTGCAGCCCGATCACCGTGATCACCGGGATCAGGGCGTTGCGCAGCCCGTGCAGTCCGACCACGCGCAGCGGCGCCAGCCCCTTGGCCCGCGCGGTGCGGATATAGTCTTCGTGCAGCACCTCCAGCATGGACGACCGCGTCATGCGGGCGATCACCGCCAGCGGAATCGTGCCCAGCACGATCGCCGGCAGAATCAGGTGCGATACGGCAGACGCGAACGCCCCGCTTTCGTTGGATAGAAGAGAGTCGATCAGCATGAAGCCGGTCACCGGCTCCAGCCAATAGGTCACGGCGATCCGGCCCGAGACGGGCGTCCATCCTAGATTGACGGAGAACAGAAGGATCAGAAGGATCGCCCACCAGAAGATCGGCATGGAATATCCGGTCAGCGACACCCCCATGATCGTGTGGTCGAACGCCGAGCCGCGCCGGACCGCGGCGATGATCCCCGCCGGCAGGCCGACCAACAGCGCGAAGAGCATGGCGCAGAACGCAAGCTCGATCGTCGCCGGGAACAGGGCCAGGAACTCATCGATCACCGGCTTGCGGGTAACGATGGAGGTGCCGAGGTCACCGGACAACACATCGGTGATGTAGATCCAGTATTGCTCCAACAGCGGACGGTCGAGCCCCAGTTGGGCGCGCAGCTCCGCATGGCGCTCCGGGTCGATGCCGCGCTCGCCCACCAGGATCTCGATGGGGTCGCCCGGTACCAGTCGGATCAGCGCAAAGGTCAGCAGGGTCACCCCGATGAAGGTCGGGACGATCAGGCTGACCCGGGTGAAGAAGAAACGCAGCATGGCTCGGAAAGGCGCGGGCGGCCGCCGATGAGGCGCGGCCGCCCGCTATTTCCCAAAATGACTATTCGGCGAGGCTGACTGCGTAGAACTCGTGCCCGCCGAACGGATCGATGCGATAGCCCTGCACCTCGTTACGCATGGGCATGTAGACGACGGAATGGGCGATGGTGATCCAGGGCGCCTCTTCCTTGAAGATCACCTGCGCCTCCTCATAGAGCCGCGTGCGCTCCGCAACATCGATCGTCCGCTTGGCCTCCAGCAGCAGGTCGTTGAACGGGTCATGGCACCAGCGCGCCCGGTTGGCGCCGCTCACGGCCGCATCGCAGCCCAGCAGCACATAGAGGAAGTTGTCCGGATCGCCGTTGTCGCCGGTCCAGCCCAACAGCACCGTGTCATGCTCGCCGTCCCGCGATCGGCTCAGATACTCACCCCACTCGTAGGTGACGATCTCCGCCGTCACGCCGACCGCCGCCCAGTCGGCCTGGACGATTTCTGCCATCCGCCGCGCATTGGGGTTGTAGGGCCGTTGCACGGGCATCGCCCAGATGTCGGTTTCAAAACCGTCCGGGAACCCGGCCTCGGCCAAGAGCGCACGTGCCGCCTCCGGATCGTACGGATAGTCCTCGACATCCTCGTTGTACGACCAGATGGTCGGCGGGATCGGGTTGGTGGCGGCCCGCCCAGCCCCTTGGAAGATCGCGTCGATGATCGCTTCCTTGTTCACCGCCAGGTTCAGCGCCTGGCGCACGCGCGGATCGTCGAACGGCTCCCGCTCGGTGTTGAAGGCCAGATAGCCGACATTCAGGCCTTCCTGCTCCATGACGTTGACGTCGGGATTGTCCTGCATCTCCGCGATGTCGGCCGGATTGGGATACGGCATCACATGGCACTCGCCGGCCAAAAGCTTGGCATAGCGCACGGACGCATCGGGCGTGATGGAGAAGATCAGCTGGTCGATCTGGGGCGCCCCTTCCCAATAGTCCGCGAAGCCGCGATAACGGATGGTCGCGTCAAGCTGATAGTCGACGAGCTGGAACGGCCCGGTGCCGACCGGCCTCAGGTCGATCTCGTCGGGCGTGCCGGCGGCAGTCATGGCTTCGGCATGCTCCAGCGACATGATGGACGCGAAATCCATGGCCAGATTGGCCAGGAACGGCGCTTCGGGCTCGTTCAGCACGAAGCGGACCGTATGGTCGTCCACCCGCTCGATGGAGGCCAAAAGATCGGGCATGCCCATGGACTGGAAGTATTCGTACTGCCCGCCCGACAGGTCGTGATACGGGTTGTCCGCCAGCAGCTGCCGCTCGAACGTGTGGATCACGTCGTCGGCATTCATCGGCCGTGTCGGCGTAAAGCTGTCGGTGCTGTGGAACTGGACGTCCTGGCGCAGGGTGAAGGTGTATTCCAGCCCGTCGTCTGAAACCTCCCAGCTCTCGGCCAGCCCCGGGATCAGGTTGGTCGTACCGTACTCGAACTCCGTCAGCGTGTTGAACATCGCCCGTGACGAAGCGTCGAAGGTGGTGCCTGCCGTATAGAGTGACGGGTTGAAGCCCTCCGGGCTGCCTTCCGAGCAATAGACCAGGGTCGCAGCCTGCGCCGTCCCGGCGGAGATCGCCGTGGACATCAACAGTCCCAGGGTCAGACGTTTCATCGTTATGGCGCCTCCCGCGCGCTGAAATTGGATTTCGGATCCCTGCCGGTCTCGCGGCTCCGCCGAACCGCCGGAACCGTCCATACGGGCGGAACCAGCAGCCAGCTCTGGGGGCCGCTCAGCGCCGCAATGTGGACCCCCGTTCGGAGCTTTGGCAAGCGCCGCCGCCATTTTCGGACATGGCGCCTGGCCGTAGCGGGAACAACAACGCGTGATCGCTGCGACATTAACCATTCTTCAATAATGACTAAGAGAACGTAAAGATATTTCGGCTCAACCGCCAATCAAGCGATATAAAACTCGCGCACATTCATATAAAATTTACGAACAACAACCATTTTTCCTTGATTCTTCATTTCTCCTGCGCTACCATTCTTGCATGTTGCCTGCAGCCCCAATAGTCCAGCCTCAACCGATTACGACCGTCGTCGCGCCTGCGCCGGTACCGAAGCAGCCGCGCGGCAACCAGCCGGTCAAGACGCTGACGCGAGAGGCTGTCGACTCTCCGGAAAAGGGCGAACGTAGTTCCGCCGCCAACCGTCACCGCCAGCGCGGCGTGGAACTGGACATCCAGGCCTGACGGCGACCGTTTCCCGCCAGTTTCATTTCAACCTTGGCCCTTTCTCCTTGCTTGACGGAAGAGACGCCGTGTCGTTGGCATAACCGGCGCGCTTGTGAAATAGTCTTCCTCGTTCCGATCGCTTCCGGATACCTGTCGATGTCCAAGGCCCGTCCCACCAGCGCCTCGTTCAGCGTTACTCCTAAGACACGCCGAGCGTCGGAAATCGCCGTCGGCCCAGTGATCGGGGTAATTCGCGGTTGACGACGGCGTTAGAAGTGTCGACGTCCGAGGGGATTGTCGCAGCCGGTGACCCGGCGACGGTGGACGCGGCGATCGAAATCCTCCGCGATGGCGGCAACGCTTTCGACGCAGCGATTGCGGCCACCGCGGCGGCATGCGTGGCCGAGCCGGTCCTGGCCAGCCTCGGCGGCGGCGGATTCCTCCTGGCGCAGCCGGTGGACCGGCCGCCGGTGCTCTACGACTTCTTCGTGGAGACGCCGAAGAGCCCGCGCCCGCAGGACGCAATCGACTTCCGGCCGATCATCGCCGATTTCGGCACGGCAACGCAGGAATTCCATATCGGCCTCGGTTCCGTCGCCGTGCCGGGTATGGTGGCCGGTATGTTCGCCGTGCACCGCGAACTGTGCCGGCTGGCCCCCACGCGCCTTTTCGGCCCGGCCATCGCGCTGGCCCGGGAAGGCGTACCGCTGACGGCGATGCAGACACGCATCATGGAGGTGGTGCAACCCATCCTGCGGGCAACGCCGCAGAGTCTGGAAGTCTTCACCGATCCGGCCGACGGGCACCGCCTGCCCGCACCCGGCGACCGCTTCCGGTGGCCGGCTCTGGCCGACGCTCTGGAGGCGCTGGCGTCGGACGGTGAGCGCCTGTTCTACGAAGGCGAGATCGGGACTGCGATCCTTAAGGCGAGCGACACCCTTGGCGGGCATCTCACCGCCGCAGACCTGCAGGACTATGCAGTGCACCGGCGCGAACCGCTCCGCTGCCGGTACAGAGAGGCCTCGATCCTGACCAACCCGCCCCCCTCGGCTGGCGGGCCGCTGATCGCCTTTGCGCTCACACTGGCCGACCATGACCCGCCGTCGGCGGACGGCGCCAACGGCGTTGGCCATCTCGGCTCGCTGGCCCGCATCCTGGCGGCGACGGAACAGGCTCGCCACGACAGTGGACTGGCCTTGGATGCGGTCGCGGGCGCGTCTTACCTGCAACACCCTGACTGCGTCGCCCCTTATCTGTCAGCACTGGACCCCGATCAGATCGTCAGCCGTGGCACGACCCATATCAGCGTGATCGACGCCGACGGCAACGCTGCGGCTGTCACGCTGTCAAACGGCGAGGGCTGTGGAGAGATCGTCGCGCCGGCCGGCTGCATGCTCAACAACATGCTGGGCGAGCAGGACCTCAACCCCCAAGGCTTCCACCGCTGGCATCCCGGACGGCGGTTGTCGTCCATGATGGCACCGACGATCGTGCGGGCCGGCGACGGAACCGTGATCGCCCTTGGCAGCGGCGGTTCGAACCGGATTCGGTCGGCAATCCTGCAAGTGCTGTTCAATCTCCTGGATTTCGGCATGCCTCCGGACAGTGCAGTGGCAGCCCCGCGCCTGCATCTGGAAGGCGGCACGCTCGATATCGAAGCCGGTCCGCCCCCCGCCGCCATCGCCGCTGCGACCCGGTGGTCCCGGCGCCATGCCGTCTGGCCGGAGCCGAACTTCTTCTTCGGCGGCGTCCACGCGGTGCAGAGGATGCCGGACGGCTCCGTCGCCGGAGCGGGCGATCACCGGCGCGGCGGCGTCGCGCGGTCTACGCTCCGGCCTCCCGGCGTCTGACCAAGTTCCGAGGTCCTTCGCCAGCTTAGGGTTCAGCCGTCATCACCGGCATTTGTCGTTATTTTGTGGCACATTTATGGGTATCATCTTGCTTGAATTAGGTTTTTCCGGTAAGAGGTGGTCAACGTTTGCCAGGCTAAAGTGCTGCGGCGTGGTCAACAGCGCCGGGTGTCGGCAGGGACACGGAACGAGGTAGATCAACCGTTTATCCTTGACCTTGCCACATCGGGCCTTGATCATCCGAAGATAACAATAGGCTTCAAACGGCCGAAAGTTCGTTCCGGCAAGGCGGGGAACAAATCAGGGGCCACGTCGCCTCTTTGCAATGCCGAAACTGGGGGCCACGAAATACATGCGGAATGGGAACATGCCACGGCGCTTCAGGGGACTTTGTGTCATCCCGGCAATCGCAATTGCCCTGCTCGCGATGCCGCGGTCGGGCGATGCCATCACGCTGGAAGAGGCGGTCGCCTATGCGGTGTCCACCAATCCTGAAATCCTCGAAGCCGCGTCGAACCGGTCGGCCATAGATTTCGAGCTGCGGCAGGCCCGCGGCCTCTATCTGCCGCAGGTCGATTTCGAAGCCTCGGTCGGCCCCGGCTGGCGCGACGGCCCCGGTCCGGACGATCGGGACGACCACACCTGGCTCGCCCGCCGTGAGGTGGCCGTGACCGTGCAGCAGATGGTGTTCGACGGCTTTGCCACCGATTCCGAGGTCGAACGGCAGGCCGCCCGCGTCGATGCCGCCGCCGCCCGCGTGATGGAGCGCTCCGAGTTCATCGGCCTGAACGTTGCGCAGTCCTATCTGGACGTGCTGCGCCGGGCGGAAGAGCGGGAACTGGCGCTGGCCAACATCCGCGTGCATGAGCAGACGCTGGCCGATGTCCGGGCCCGCGCGGGGGCCGGGCGCAGCAGCGTCGCCGACGTGCAGCAGGCCGAAGAACGGTTGCGTGCCGCGGAAGCGACGCTGGTGGAAATCGAGCGTGCGTATGAAGAGGCGCGCATCACCTATCAGCGCCTCGTCGGCATGCCGGCCGGTCAGTTCAGCCTGCCCGCCCCCATCGATGCGGCGGTGCCCCTGAGCACCGATAGTGCGATCGAGATCGCCATCAACGCCAATCCGTCGCTGTCTCTGGCGCGGGCGGACATCGATACGGCCTACGCCGAATTCCGCGCCGCCAACGCCAATTTCTGGCCCACCGTCGATATCGAAGGCCGAGCCAGCTACGGCGTCGACATCAATGGCGAACGCGGCGCGGACAGCGACGTCGAGGCGCTGCTGGTGCTGCGCTACAACCTCTATCGCGGCGGCATCGACACCGCCAACCGTGAAGAGCAGATCCGCCGGATCGACGAGACGCGTCAGCGTCTGCTGCGGTTCGAGCGCGAGGTGCAGGAGTTGATCCGCCGCGCCTATAACGAGCTTGAGCAGGCCAATCGGCGCCTGGTGCTGCTGCGCGAGCAGGCGGCCGTGTCCGAGCAGGTCCGCAACTCCTACCGGGAGCAGTTCAACATCGGCCAGCGGACGCTGCTTGACCTGCTGGACGCGGAAAATGCGCTGTTCAACACGCGTCTCAGCGTGACGACGACGGAGTTTTCGGTGCTGTTCGCGCGGTATCAGATCGTCGCCGCCACCGGGCAGCTGCTGAACACGCTTGGGGTAGCGCCGCACCCGGCTTCGTCCGCCATCGCTCGCGGTGATGCCGGCGTTCCGCCGACGCCGGACTCCGAGACGATGGATCGCAGCGATACGCGCACCTCACCGTCGCTCAGCCGGTAGGGATCACCCGTAATACCACCGTTGTTACTGCTACATTAACTCTTGTGACTTTACTCTCCAGGGCGTCGGTCCCAGTTCGCTGGGTCCGGCGCCTGTTTTGTTGCCTGAGAAAAGGGTCCGACGGTCGCAGCCTACTGCTCGCCGCTGGCCCTGAGAGGCTGACAACGCTTAGGATTAGGTGAATGCTCGATCAGGCTGGGCAAGAAGTGCAGCAGCAGGTGCTTCCCGAAGACGACCCCGCGGCTGAGGCCAGGGGTTGGGAGCTGGAGCCGGGCGACAGCGCGTCGGACCGGTTCGATCCGTTGCTCAGTTGTCTCATTGTGGTCACCAAGCACTATACGCGCGCCGTGTCTCCGGCAGCGCTGGTTGCCGGTCTGCCGCTGGTCGAAGGGCTGGTGACGCCGACGCTCTTCATCCGCGCGGCGGCGCGCGCTGGGCTGACCGCCCGCCTCGTCAAACGCCCGCTAGAGGCGATCGGCAATCTCGTGCTGCCGGCCGTGCTCCTGCTGAAAGACCGGCGGGCCTGCGTGCTGCTGCGCCGTGACGGCGACCATGTGGAGATCGTCATCCCCGAGGCTGGGGAAGGCATCTCCCGCACGACGATTTCAGAGCTTGCCACCGACTATGACGGTTTCGCCCTGTTCGTCCGACCGGAATACCAGTTCGACGGCCGCGCGGACGAGGATATGGCCCCCCGCGGCAAGCACTGGTTCTGGGGCACGGTGTCCAAGTTCTGGCCAACCTATATCGAGATCATCGTCGCGGCCGCCGTGATCAACTGCCTGGCGCTGGCGTCACCGCTGTTCGTCATGAACGTCTACGACCGCGTCGTTCCCAACCAGGCGATTTCGACCTTGTGGGTGCTGGCGCTCGGCGTCGGCATGGCCTTCTTCTTCGACTTCCTGCTGAAATGCCTGCGCGGTGCCCTCATCGACAATGCCGGCAAACGGGCGGACGTGCTGCTGGCCAGCCGACTGTTCGAACAGGTCCTCAACATCCAGATGCAGGCGCGCCCGCCGACCACCGGAGCCTTCGCCAACCAGCTCCGGGAGTTCGAATCAGTTCGAGACTTCTTTACCTCCTCGACGCTGGCGACACTCACCGATCTGTTGTTCGTCGGCCTGTTCGTGTTCGTCATCTATCTGATCGCGGGGCCGCTGGCCTATGTCCCCATGGCCGCCGTGCCGATCGTCATCATCATCGGCATTCTGATCCAGTTCCCGCTCAATAGCGCCGTCAAGCAGACCCACCACGAGGCCGCCCAGAAGCACGCCATCCTCGTGGAAACCGTCAGCTCCCTGGATACGATCAAGAGCCTGGGGGCCGAGGCGAAGATGCAGCGCGCCTGGGAGCGCTTCGTCGGCCTGACCGCCCGCACCAGCCAGAAATCGCGCTTCTACTCATCGCTGGGCATCAATCTCTCAGGCTTTGCGCAACAGTCCGTCTCCGTCATCACGGTCGTCGCAGGCGTCTATCTGATCGCGGAAGGCGAAATGAGCATGGGCGGCCTGATCGCCGCGACCATTCTCAGTGGCCGCGCCGTGGCGCCGCTGTCGGGCGTCGCCAACACGCTGTCGCGGTTCCATCAGTCCCGCGTGGCGTTGAAGAGCTTGAACGAACTGATGAAGCAGCCCGTGGAGCGGCCGGCCGACCATCAGTTCATCAGCCGCCCGATCACCGAGGGCCGGATCGAGTTCCGCAATGTCAGCTTTGCGTATCCCGGCGGTGCGGAGCCGGCGCTGAAGAATGTCAGCTTCACCATCAACAGTGGCGAGCGCATTGGCATCATCGGCAAGATCGGCTCCGGCAAGACCACGATCGGGCGGCTCCTGATTGGCCTCTACACCCCGAGCGACGGGTCCGTGCTGATCGACGGCGTCGATCTTCGCCAGTATCACCCGACCGATATCCGGCGCGGTGTCGGTTCGGTGATGCAGGACGTGGCGCTGTTCTTCGGCTCCGTCCGCGACAACATCGCGATCAGCTATCCCTATGCCGACGATGCCATGGTGCTGCATGCCTCCCGCATGGCCGGCGTCGACGATTTCGTCGGCACCAATCCGCAGGGCTACAGCCTGCAGGTCGGCGAACGCGGACAGAACCTGTCCGGCGGCCAGCGCCAAGCGATCGGCCTTGCCCGCGCGCTCTTGCTCGATCCGCCGATCCTGATGCTGGACGAGCCCACCAGCGCCATGGATACGGCCTCAGAGATGGCGCTTATCCGGCGCTTAAGGGAAGTCAGCGAAGGCGGCCGCACGCTGATCGTCACCACCCATCGCGCGACGCTCTTGAAGCTGGTCGACCGCATCCTGGTGCTCGACAAGGGCCGGCTCTTGATGGACGGGCCGCGCGACGAGGTCATTCGTGCCCTGCAGAAGGGCGGTGGCACACAGGCCGCCAGCAGCGCCCAGCAGCCGGCCGAGCAGACGGCACAAGCCGGTCAAGAGGAAACAACCGTCAAGCGGATCCAGGTCGGATGAACAAGAGCTGGCACTGGGAAGATCTCGATTTCTCGTCTGAGGTGGCCGCCGCCGCCCGCCGCGGCCCCAGCCCGGCGACGCGCCTCTTCCTTCTGATCATCGCCATCGTGTTCATCGGCGCCATCTTCTGGGCCGATAGGGCGGTGTTGGACGAGGTGACGCGCGGCGACGGCCGCGTGATCCCGTCCAGCCAGCTTCAGGTCGTGCAGTCCCTTGAGGGCGGCATCGTCGAAGCCCTGTTGATCGGCGAAGGCGATCTGGTGGAAGCAGGGCAGGTCCTGCTGCGCATCGACGACACTTCCGTCTCCTCCTCACTGGGGGAGTTATCGGTCCAGCGCCGGCATCTGGATGCAGTGATCGCGCGCCTCAATGCGGAAGCCCGGGGCGAAGAGAGCTTCAGGGTGCCGGCCGATGCCGAGGGCATCAGTGCCCAAGTGCTGGAGCAAGAGCGCGAGCTGTTCGAGGCTCGGCAAAACGAACTCATCAACGAGCTCAGCATCCTGCAGCAACAGGTGGAGCAGCGGCAGCGCGAGCTGGAAGAGCTGGGGCTTCAGGAGGAGTCGCTGAACGGCAGCCTCTCGCTGGCCCGCCGGGAACTGGGCGTTTACCTCTCGCTTGGGGCCCTCGTCTCCCAGGTGGAGGTGCTGCGCCTGCAGCGCGAGGTCAACGACCTGGAGGGCCAGCTGGAGCAGACGCGCGCGGCCATCCCGCGTGCGGAATCGGCTATCGAAGAGGCCATGGAGCGCATAGAGGATGCGCGTCTGTCCTTCCAGTCCGAAGCCAGGGCGGAACTCAACCAGCGCCGCGCAGATCTGATGGTGATCGAGGAGTCCCTGCGTGCGGCGGAAGACCGGGTAACCCGCACCGATGTCCGGTCCCCGGTGAACGGCATCGTCAACAGCGTTCACGTCACAACGATCGGCGGTGTCGTCCAGCCCGGCCAGCCGCTAGTCGAGATCGTGCCGATCGAAGACTCCCTTCTGGTGGAAGCGCGAATTCGCCCCAGCGACGTCGCCTTCCTGCACCCGGATCAGGAAGCAATTGTAAAGATCACCGCGTACGATTTCGCCATCTATGGCGGGCTCGAAGGCGTGATCGAGCGTATCAGCGCCGACACCATCCAGGATGAAACCACCGGCGAGAGCTTCTACCGAGTGACGGTGCGCACAGAGCATAACTCCCTGGAAACGGCGGGCGGCTCGCTGCCGATCATCCCCGGCATGGTGGCATCGGTCGATATCCTGACGGGTGAGAAGACGGTTCTCGAATACCTGCTGAAGCCCATCGTCCGCGCCCAGACCGAAGCCTTGCGAGAGCGCTGAGGACCAGCGGCGGCATGGCAGCGGTCGGCACTTCAGGACGTCGACCCTGGTTCCTGCGCAGATGGTTCGGTGCCTGCACCGCCGTGGTTCTGATAATGGGTGCCGCGGAATCGGCCCATGCCGACGGTCTGTTCGGATCGATCGAGTTCCATTCCAGCAATCTCGCCGCCATTCCCCAATGGACCTCGGTGATCGAACGCATCCGGCGCGAGCAGGCGGCCTTCGATGCCTGCGACGCCCAGGCCTCCGCCTGCCCCACCCAGCGCGTTCGCCAATGGCGCCAGGGCATTGAGGCGGCGCGCAGCTACAGCCCCGAACAGCAGCTGCAGTACGTCAACGACTTCGCCAACAGCATCGTTCCCTACATCACCGACACCGACAACTACGGCATCAGCGACTATTGGGCCACGCCGCTGGAATTCATGCGCCGGTCCGGCGACTGCGAAGACTATGCGATCATCAAGTTCGTCAGCCTGCTGGAGCTGGGGTTCACGAACGACCAGATGCGCATTGCCGTGGTCATGGACTCGGTCCGGAACATCGCCCATGCCGTTCTGGCCGTGGAATTGAACGGCCGGACCTACATCCTGGACAGTCTGTTCGACGCCGTGCTCGATCAGAGCCGCGTCGTCCAGTATGTGCCGCAGTACTCCGTCAACCTCGATACCCGATGGGCCCACATTGTCCGTTGAGGCCCCAATGATACGGATGGCACCGCCATGGCGACCGATCTTCCCGACGTAAGTCAGTTGCTGGAGTCAGAAACGCTGCCGCGCCAGACGGTGGCTCGGCGGCGGATGCTGCTGTGGATGGCCGTCGGCGTCGGCGTTGTCATGCTGGTCGCCGCTGCCGTCGGCAGCCTGATGCTCAGCGACCGCCAGCAGGACCTGACCGAGAGCCTGGAACGGCGCCTCACCCTGCTCGCATCGAACCGGGTGGAGGTCATAGAAACCCGCCTCAACGCCCTGGCACAGATGCCGTCGCATCTGGTGGCGAGCGATTCCTTCCGCCTCTTCGCCACAGAGGTCGATCTCATCGCGTCGGAAGATCCCCTGGCAGCGCAGCTTGCCGAGATGGGCCGTTACATGGCGGAGGCGCTGTCCGAACTGGTTCGTCAGAACGGTCTGGTGGCTGCCTACATGGTCGGGCGCGACGGCCTCACCCTGCTTGCCAGCGGCGCCGCTCCGGAGCTGACCGACGAACAGCGTGCGCTCGCAGTCCCGATCTTCGAGACGTCGGAGATCCTGTTCTCCCCCATTCGCCAGCGGGACGGAGAGCTGGAAATCGACATCTACCGTCCGGTTCTGGCGGTGCAGACGCTGGAGCCGGAGGCGACCCCTCCGGCTGTCGGCGTGTTCATGATGACGGTCCCGATCACCGGGCTGGTGGCCGACTTCGTCAGTCCGCGCCCACTGTCGGAACCGGGCGAAGCCACCTATCTGGTGCTGGACTCCGGCGCGGAAGCCGTCGCAGCCGCCCATGAGGCGCCGGCGGAACTGGTTCCGGTCGACGACGCGGGAATGGCCTGGCCGCTCGCCTTTGCAGAGCGCAGCAGCACGGTTTCCGACCGCCCTGTCTTCTCGGTATCGCAACAGGTGGCCGCGGCCGGCTGGCACGTGGTCCAAGAGATCGACTTCCATACGGCGACAGGCGTTCTGGAACGCGTGCGCATCGTCCTGATCGTCGTCACGCTGATGGCGGCACTGGTCATCGCCGCGACGATGATCGCAGTGTGGTTCAACCAGTCCAGCCACTACAACCGGGCGCTGGCCCGGCAGTTCCGCGATCTCGCCAGCCGCATCGACGCGCAGCACCGTCTCCTGGATGGCATCAACGGCGCTATCCGCGAATACATCGGGCTGAAGCGGCTGGACGGCACGTACAGCTACGTCAACCCGGCCTTTGCCGAGGCTGTGGGCCGGCCCACCGACCAGATCGTCGGCCAGACCGACGAAGCCGTGTTCGGCCATGGGCAGGCCCAGACACTGGCGCAGACGGACCGCCAGGCCATCCACACCGGCAGCGCGATCAACGCGGAAGAACAGCTCTATCTCGGCGGTGTGAAGCGCTTCCTGGCCATCTCCAAGGTGCCGCTTATGCGCGTTGAAGGCGAGGTGGACGGGGTCGTCAGCGTCGCCCGCGACGTGACCGAACTGGTGGAAGAACGGCGCCGGCGCGAGGCCGCGTTGCGCCACACGATCGACGCCCTTATCCGCACCATCGAGCTCAGCGACCCCTACCTCGCCGGCCATTCCAAGCTGGTCAACCGCCTGAGCGGGCTGATGGCCCGCCGCCTCGGGCTGTCGACGGAAGAAACGGCCACGCTGGAGACGGCGGCCAACCTCGCCCAGATCGGCAAGCTGTTCGTTCCGCGGGAGATCCTGAACAAGCCGGGCCGCCTGAACCCCGACGAGATCAAGATCATGGAGCAACATGTCGAGCACGCCGCGACGGTGCTGAAGGACATCGATTTCGGCCTGCCGGTGAGCGAGACCATTTATCAGATGTACGAGCGCCTCGACGGCAGCGGCTATCCGCGCAAGCTCTCCGGCGAACAGATCCCCGTCACCGCCCGGGTGCTGGGGTTGGCCGACGTCTATTGCGCGCGTATCCGTCCACGGTCCTACCGCGCCGGTCTGTCGCCGGACGAAGCGCTGTCGGTCATTCGCCAGTACACCACGGGCAAGTTCGGTGAGCCTCTGATGGCAGCACTCGACGAGGTGCTGCATACGGCCGAGGGCGAGAAACTGGTGGCGACCGCGCAGGTGTGATCGGCCGGCCAACCGCTGACAGTACACGGGGCCGATCTCCCCGGAGCCGGCCGATCCCGGTGGTCTGACGCAGATCAATAGTGACCGGGCTTGAGCCTACGCACCGGCTGGCCCCTTGCGAGGCTCGGGCCGTTACGGCATCGTGCGGCTGCCCGTGCACCCGGGCCTGGATCCCAGGGGACCGTTTCCATGAAAGTTGCGATACCGAAGGAGCGCCGGCCGGGTGAGACCCGTGTGGCAGCCTCGCCGGATACCGTGAAGCGATTTGTCGGCCTTGGACTGGAGGTCGTCATAGAAAGCGGCGCCGGTCTGGCCTCCGACATCCTTGACGACTCTTTTGCCGCCGTCGGCGCCACGATCGCGCCCGATGAGGCTTCGGCCTTGGCCGATGCCGACATCGTCTTGAAGGTGCAGCGCCCTTTGCTGCCCGGCGAGCAAGGCGTCAAAGATGGCGAAGACGAGCTTCGCCTCATGAAGAAGGGCGCGGTCTTGGCCGCGATCTTGAACCCCTACGACACGAAGGACCTGCTCCCGCGCTACGCTGAGGCCGGCGTCGACGCCTTTGCGATGGAGCTCATGCCCCGCATCACGCGGGCTCAGGTCATGGACGTCCTTTCCAGCCAGTCCAACCTGTCGGGCTACAAGGCTGTGCTGGACGCGGCCTACGAATTCGGTCGCTCCTTCCCGATGATGATGACGGCGGCAGGCACCGTTCCAGCGGCGCGCTGCCTCGTGATGGGCGCCGGCGTCGCGGGACTGCAGGCGATCGCCACGGCGCGCCGCCTGGGGGCCATCGTTTCGGCCACAGACGTCCGTCCGGCGGCGAAGGAGGAGGTCCAGAGCTTGGGCGCCACCTTCGTGGCGGTGGAGGACGAGGAATTCGAGCAGGCGCAGACCGCCGGCGGCTACGCCAAAGAGATGAGCGACGCCTACAAGGCAAAGCAGGCCGAGCTACTCGCCGAAACGCTGAAGAAGCAGGACATCGTGATCTGCACGGCCCTGATCCCCGGTCGGCCCGCGCCGACGCTGATCAGCGAAGACATGGTCAAGACCATGAAGCCGGGTTCGGTCATCATCGACCTGGCGGTCGAGCGCGGCGGCAATTGCCCGCTGTCGAAGCCGGGCAAGGTGGTCGAGAAACATGGCGTCAAGATCGTCGGGCATCTCAACGTTCCCGGCCGTCTGCCGGCAGCCTCATCGCTGCTCTACGCCAAGAACCTCTTCTCCTTCATCTCGCCGTTCGTGGACAAAGAGAGCGGCACGCTGAAGATCGATTGGGAAGACGAGGTCATCACCGGTACGGCGCTGACGCATGACGGCAAGGTCGTGCACCCGCAGTTCACCGAAGCGCCGGCTGAGGCCGCCACCTAACCCGTAAGGAGACGGCACGCGTCATGGAACCCAACGCTGCCACTGAGGCTCAAACCCTTCTGGAGCAGGCGCAAGGGGCGATAACCCGGCTGGCTGAGCTGGCACAGGAAGGTGCCAACGCTGCAGCCGCGGTGGCCGCCGAAACCGCCCACAGCACCGACTACACGCTGCTCGCGCTGACGGTCTTCGTGCTGGCCGTCTTCGTCGGCTACTACGTGGTCTGGAACGTCACGCCGGCGCTGCACTCGCCGCTGATGAGCGTCACCAACGCGATCTCCTCCGTGATCATCGTCGGCGCTCTGATCGCCGCCGGTCCGGCGGATTTCAACTTCAGCAGCTTCATGGGCTTCCTGGCCGTGGTGCTGGCGTCGGTCAACATCTTCGGTGGGTTCATCGTCACCCAACGAATGCTCCAGATGTACAAGAAGAAGAAGCGCTAGGGCGCTAGGGGACCGAAAACCATGGAAGCCTACGCAGTCATAGCGTACCTCGTGGCCGCCATCTGTTTCATCATGGCGCTCCGGGGTCTGTCGTCGCCCGA
>JANQQD010000244.1 GCA_028285185.1 Anaerolineae bacterium
GGGCCGGTTCATGACCGCCGGGACATAGCCCTTGCCCATGCTGACGGTCATTTCCATGCTCAGCCGGGCGCCTTCATCCAGCGTGCAGATCACCAGATCGGGATCCATGATCTCGATATCGGGACCGGTGATGATCTGGCTCGCCGTGACCGGGCCGGGGCCTTCGGCGTGAAGGCGCATGCGCTTCGGCCCCTCGACATGCATGCGCAGGCCCAAGGTCTTGATGTTCAAGACAATGTCCGTGACATCCTCACGCACGCCCGGGATCGACGAGAATTCATGCAGCACGCCGTCGATCTGCACCGACGTGACGGCCGCGCCCTGCAGCGACGACAGAAGAATTCGGCGCAAAGCGTTGCCGATCGTCAGTCCGAAGCCACGCTCAAGCGGTTCCGCGACGATCGTTGCTGTCCTGCGGGCGTCCCCACCGGGCTGAATATCCAGCGCCGCCGGCTTGATCAGTTCCTGCCAATTTCGTGAGATGACTGGGATCATGGTTCTCTCGTCAGCATGGCCCTCGCATGTCGCGGGGGCCGTTCATCAGAAATCGCAATACCTGCAACAGGACTGCCTGCGATTGTCCCCCGCGCAGGTGGCCGAATGAACCGCCGATGCCAACGCCAATGCGCGCGGACCGGGCGGTCAAAAAGCCCTCAGACGCGGCGCCGCTTGCGCGGCCGCACGCCATTGTGGGGGATGGGCGTCACGTCCCGGATCGACGTGATCATGAACCCGACCGCCTGCAGCGCCCGCAACGCGCTTTCCCGGCCCGATCCCGGGCCTTTCACGTTGACCTCAAGCGTGCGCATGCCGTGTTCCTGCGCCTTCCGGCCGGCATCTTCCGCCGCCATCTGGGCGGCATAGGGCGTCGACTTCCGGCTGCCCTTGAACCCCATGCCACCAGCCGACGACCAGGCAATCGCATTGCCCTGCGCGTCTGTGATGGTGACCATCGTGTTGTTGAACGTGGCGCTCACATGCGCGATACCGGAGGTGATGTTCTTCCGTTCGCGCCGACGCAAACGCGGTGCAGCGGCCTGTTTCGCCATACCAAAAACTGCCTTCCGTCAAACGTAGGATCGAGCCGATTATTTCTTCTTGCCAGCAATCGGCTTGGCCGGCCCCTTGCGCGTGCGGGCATTGGTGTGCGTACGCTGCCCCCGCACGGGCAGGCCCTTGCGGTGACGCAGGCCGCGATAGCAGCCCAGATCCATCAGCCGCTTGATATTCATGGCGACCTCACGCCGGAGATCGCCTTCCACGGTGTATTCCGCGTCGATCGTCTCGCGCAGCCGCACCGCTTCGTCTTCGGTCAGGTCGTTGACCCGTCGCTCAGCCGGAATGCCCAGACGTTCGCAGATCTGCCTGGCGGACGTCCGGCCAACACCATGAATATACGTAAGGGCGATTTCCACCCGCTTACCCGTCGGAATATTGACGCCAGCTATACGCGCCACGCGATCTCTCCCAGTTGGCCAAGAATTCCGGCTGCACCGACTCGGAATTGCGGACGCACGACAGTGTCCGGAGCCGGCTCTCTCCAGAGGGCCGGCATTATAGGGGTGCGCTACAGGCTGTCAAGCGCTGCCGGACACGCTGTCCACGGCCGCTGCGATCTGCCGTGCCACTTCGTCGAAATCCAGATTTCCGTCGACGGAATGCAGCAGCCCTTGGCGCCGGTAGTACGGCAGAATCGGCTCCGTCTGCCCGTGATAGGTCTCCAGGCGCTTGCGCACCGTCTCCTCCGTGTCGTCGGAACGGTAGTCGAACTCTGTGCTGCCACAGACGTCGCACACGCCGGCTACCGCCGTCGGCTTGAAGCGCTTGTTGTAGTTGGCACCGCACTTGGCGCAGGTGAACCGCCCGGTGATGCGGTCGACCAGGGCCTGGTCGTCGGCGCGGATCTCGATCACCGCGGCCAGGCGACTGCCTTTTTCCTGGAGCAGCCCGTCCAGCGCCTCGGCCTGGTCCACCGTGCGCGGAAACCCGTCGAAGATGACACCGTTCCGGCAGTCGGCTTCCTCGATCCGCGCGGAGATCATGGCCACCATCATCTCGTCGGAGACCAACTGGCCCGCGTCCAGTGTTTCCTGAAGCTGCCGACCCAGCGGGTTCCCGCTCTTGATCGCGGCCCGCAGCATGTCCCCCGTCGACAGCTGCTTCAGCCCATATGCGTCTTCAAGGCGTTGGGCCTGTGTGCCCTTGCCAGCGCCTGGCGGCCCGAGAAGGACCAGGTTCATCCGCGTCTCCCCCTGAGTTTGGCTTTCTTGATGAGCCCCTCGTATTGATGCGCAAGCAGATGAGACTGGATTTGTGCCACCGTGTCCATCGTTACGACGACGACGATCAGCAAACTGGTACCGCCGAAGTAGAACGGCAGCGAGAACTCCGCGAGCAGGAATTCCGGCATCAGGCACACCGCCGCCAGATAGAGTGCGCCGACGGCGGTCAGGCGGGTCAGCACATAGTCAAGATAGTCCGCCGTCGCCTTGCCCGGACGGATGCCCGGCAGAAATCCGTTATAGCGTCTGAGATTGTCAGCCGTCTCTTCGGGATTGAAGACGATCGCCGTGTAGAAGAAGCAGAAGAAGATGATCAGCGCCGCATAGACGATCATGAACACCGGCTGCCCATGCTGCAGTTCTGCGGCGATGACCTGGACCCAGCCGGTCCCTTCGCTGCCGGAGAAGCCGATCAGCGTTGTCGGCAGCAGCAGCAGCGACGACGCGAAGATCGCCGGGATCACGCCGGCCGTGTTCAGCTTCAGCGGCAGGTGCGAGCTCTGACCCTCGACCATGCGGTTGCCGCGCTGCTGTTTGGGGTACTGCACGATCAGCCGCCGCTGTGCGCGCTCCATGAACACGATGAAGGTGATCACGGCCCCGGCCATCACTAGCATCGTCATGACGAACACCGGCGAAATGGCGCCGGTGCCCATCAGGTCCAGCGTCCCCACCAGGGCCCGCGGCAATTCCGCGACGATGCCGGCGAAGATGATCAGCGAGATGCCATTGCCGACCCCACGCGATGTGATCTGCTCACCCAGCCACATCAGGAAGATCGTGCCGCCGACCACCGTGATGACGGTCGTCAGCCGGAAGAAGGCACCCGGATCAAGCACGGCGGATCCCGTCGAGCCGCTCAGGCTCTCCAACCCAACGGCCAGGCCGTAGGCTTGGACAGCCGCCAGCAGCACGGTTCCGTAGCGCGTGTACTGATTGATCTTCTTGCGCCCGCTTTCACCCTCCTTCTTCAGGGCCTCCAGGCTGGGCGAGACCGCCGTCATCAGCTGCATGATGATGGAGGCGGAAATGTACGGCATGATGTTCAGGGCGAAGATGGTCATGCGCCCCAGCGCGCCGCCGGAGAACATGTTGAGCACGCCAAGCAGGCCGCCGCCCTGATTCTGGAACACCTCCTCCAAAACCAGCGGGTCGATCCCGGGAATGGGGATGTAGGTTCCCAACCGGTAGATGACCAGCGCTCCGAGCGTGAACCAGATGCGCCGCTTCAGCTCGGTCGCCTTGGCGAACGCTCCGAAGTTCAGGTTGGAAGCCAGTTGTTCGGCGGCTGATGCCATATCGTCCTCGCCGGGATTAGGGTGCGCGCCTCCCGCGCGACTCACTCATGCGGCACACTATACCCGCCGTCACGGCACAATTAAGGCTGGCCCTCCGTCGCAGCCGCGCCCGCGCCTGAGACCGATACCTGCCCGCCCAGAGCCTCGACCGCCGCGACAGCCGCCGCCGACGCTCCTGCGACGGCGATGGTCACCTTGGTCTTCAACTCACCTTTGGCCAGCAGGCGCACGCCGTCCAGCGGCTTGTCGATCAGCCCGGCGCGCAGCAGCGCCTCGGCGTCGATCGGCTGCGCGGGATCCACCCGGCCGCGGTCGATGGCCTGCTGCAGGCGGCCGAGATTGACCAGCGCATAGTGCTTGCGGAACACGGCGTTGTTGAAGCCGCGCTTGGGCAGACGCCGATAGAGCGGCATCTGGCCACCCTCGAACCCGCCGATCGACACGCCGGTGCGGCTCTTCTGGCCCTTCTGGCCCCGCCCGGCCGTCTTGCCTTTGCCGGAGCCGATGCCGCGGCCGACCCGCATGCGCCGCTTGCGGGCCCCTTCGTTGTCGCGCAGCTCGTTCAACTTCATCGTTCTTCAATCCCGATCCCGCGGCCGCATCGGCCGGGTGTCCCAAAAAGGCATCAGCCCTCGTTCTCGACGACGACCAGATGCTTGACCTTCTCGATCATGCCGCGCACCGCGGGCGTATCGGGCAGTTCCCGCACCCGGTGCATCTTGTTCAGGCCCAGGCCGATCAAGGTCGCCCGCTGGTCGCGCCGCCGGCCGATCGGGCTTCCGATCTGCCGCACTTTCAAGCTGGGGCCGCTGATCGGTGCCCGGGGCTTCCGTCGCTCAGCGCGCGCCGTCTTGGCGGCGGGTGCAGCCGCCGAAGCCACCGGAGCGGGAGCCGGCTGAACCGCGGGTGCGGCCGGCACCGGCTCTGCAATAGCAGTCTCCGCCGGCGCGGCCGTTACGGGACCGGCCGGTTCGTCCTGTTCCGCCGGCGCATCCGTCGCACTGACCTCAGCGTCGCTCTTTGCGACATCCGCTGTCTCACTGGCTTCGGCCGGTTCATCCGCAGCCGCAGCTGTATCGGCGGCGGCTGCATCGGACGCGGCCGCTTCGTCGCTCGCGGTGGTTTCGGGCTCGGATGCTGCCGGCACTGCCGTCTCCGCGGCAGCCGTCTCGGTCTTCTCCGGGCTCGCAGCAGCGGCGTCCGCCGCCGGCGCCTCCGGCTCGGTCTTCGTAGGGTCAGCCATTGGCTGCTTGCTCCTGCTGGGCAGGTGTCTCGGTCTCGCGGCGGCCGATGATGTCGCTCACGCGGCGGCCGCGCCGGGACGCGACAAGGCGCGGCCCCTCGACACGCCGCAGGGCGTCAAAGGTCGCCTTGACCATGTTGTGGGGGTTCGAGGTGCCGATCGACTTGGCGACCACATCCTGAACGCCAAGGGCCTCGAAGATGGCCCGCATGGGGCCGCCGGCGATCACGCCCGTTCCGGCCGGTGCCGCCCGCAGCACGACCTTTCCGGCACCGAAATGGCCGTGGATGTCATGGTGCAGCGTGCGCCCCTCGCGCAATGGCACACGGACCATGCTGCGCTTGGCCTGCTCCGTCGCCTTGCGGATCGCCTCCGGGACTTCGCGCGCCTTGCCGGAGCCGAAGCCCACGCGCCCACGCCCGTCCCCGGCCACCACAAGGGCGGCGAAGCCGAACCGGCGGCCGCCTTTAACCACCTTGGCAACGCGGTTGATGCTCACGAGCTTCTCTACAAACTCGCTTTCTTCGCGTTCCCCGCGTCCTTCGCGTGGCGTGCGTGCCATACCCTTATCCGTCCCCGTCAGAAATTCAGGCCGCCCTCGCGGGCGCCCTCGGCCAGAGCCTTCACGCGGCCGTGGTAGCGATACCCGCCGCGATCGAACACAACCTTCTCAATGCCGGCCTCAAGCGCCCGCTTCGCAAGCAACTCGCCCACTTGCTTGGCCGCATCGACCGTCGCCCCGGTCTTCAGTCCGGCGCGCAGATCGGCGTCCATCGTCGATGCCGCTGCCAGCGTGTGGCCGCGCTCGTCATCGATCACCTGGGCGTAGATCTGGCGGCTAGAGCGGAACACCGAAAGCCGCGGCCGTCCCGCAGACTTGCGCCGCAAGCTCCACCGGTTGCGCTGCTTGCGCCGATCCATCAGCGCCTTTGACGTCAGCATGTCTATCCTCTCGGTCCATCAAATCGCCAAGCGCCGGTCAGCCTATGGCCGCACGGTGCCAGGGCGATGCACCCCTTACTTCTTCTTGCCTTCCTTGCGCAGGATCGTCTCGCCTTCGTACTTGATGCCCTTGCCCTTGAAGGGCTCCGGCGGACGATAGCTGCGGATCTCTGCCGCGACCTGGCCGACGCGCTGCTTGTCGATGCCGCTCACCTCGATTGCCGTCGGCCGCTCGCAGCGGATCTGAATGCCCTCCGGGATCGGATACCGCACCTCGTGGCTGTAGCCGAGCTGCAGCACCAGATCCTTGCCTTCGACGGCCGCGCGGTAGCCGACGCCAGCAATCTCGAGCTTCTTATTGAAACCCTCGCTGACGCCCGTGACGACATTGTTGACCAGCGTGCGCATGGTGGCCCACTGCATCCGGGCACGCCGCGTCTCGTCTCGCGGCATTACCGTGATCCGCCCGTCCGCCTGGTCGACCGTCACGTCTTCGACCATCTGCACGGCCAGCTGGCCAAGCTTGCCCTTGGCGCTGACCTCGGTTCCCTCGATCTTGACGTCGACACCGGCGGGAATGGTCACCGGATGCTTGCCGATGCGGGACATCGCGCAGGTTCCCTCAAATCCGCTAGAAGACGCGGCAAAGCACTTCGCCACCCACATTGGCGGCGCGCGCTTCGGCGTCGGACATGACACCGCGCGGGGTCGACAGGATGGCGATGCCAAGCCCGTTGTAGTACCGCGGCAGGTCCTTGATCTTCGAATAGACGCGGCGTCCCGGCTTCGACACGCGGTCGATGCTGCGGATGACGGGCTCGCCGTCATGGTACTTCAGCTCGACCTGAAGCTTGCGGATGCCCGCCCGCTCTTCCGATTCGGAGAAGCCACGGATGTAGCCTTCCCGCTTCAGAACGTCCAGCACGTTCGCCCGCAGCCTCGATGCCGGCGCGTCGACGCTCACCTTGCCCGCCCGCTGGCCGTTACGGATGCGGGTAAGCAGATCGCCCAACGGATCGCTCAACGACATCGCCCCTCACACTCCCTTACCAGCTCGCCTTGACCATGCCGGGGATCTGGCCGGTCGCCCCGAGCTCCCGCACGGCCACACGGCTCAAGCGGAATCGACGATAAAACCCGCGAGGCCGGCCGCTCAGCTCACAGCGGTTGCGAATCCGCACCTTTGAGCCGTTACGCGGCATCTCGGCCAGTTTCAAACGTGCCGCGAAGCGGTCTTCGGCCGGCACGGACCGGTCCTCGGCAAGCGCCTTCAGCCGTGCCCGCTTGGCGCGCTGCTGGTCCACCAGCCGGCGGCGCCGCTTGTCCTTCTGAACCGCACTCTTCTTCGCCATGTCCCGTCCTCCAGCCCGTTACTTCACGAACGGGAAATCGAAGCCCTTCAGAAGGGCTCTGGCTTCCTGATCCGTCTTCGCCGAGGTGCAGATGACGATGTCCATGCCGCGCACCTCGTCGACCTTGTCGTAGTCGATCTCGGGGAACACGATTTGCTCGCGCACGCCCATGGCATAGTTGCCCCGCCCGTCGAAGCTGTCGCCCTTCAGGCCCCGGAAATCGCGGACCCGCGGCAGCGCGATGTTCACCAGCCGATCGAGAAACTCGTACATGCGGTCCCGCCGCAGGGTCGCCTTCACGCCGACCGACATGCCTTCGCGCAGCTTGAAGGCGGCGATCGACTTCTTGGCCTTCGTCACCACCGGCTTCTGCCCGGTGATCGAGGTCATGTCCTGCACGGCGGCGGAGATCTTCTTGCTGTCCTGCGAGCCCTTCCCGACCCCCATATTCAGCACGATCTTCTCGATCTTCGGCACCTGCATCGGGTTCGTGTAGCTGAACTCCTTGATCAGGGCCGGCTTGACGACCGTCTCGTAATGCTCTTTCAGCCTAGCCATCTCTCTCGCGCTCACCGGTCAATGACTTCACCGGACCGCTTGGCGAAGCGGACCTTCCGGCCGTCCTCAAGCGTCATGTAACCGACGCGCGTCGGCCGGTCGCTGGCCGGATCGACATGCGCCAGGTTGGACACATGGATCGGCGCCTCGCGTTCGATGATGCCGCCCTGGGCGCGCGGGGTCGGCCGCTGGTGGCGCGACACCATGTTGACGCCCTGGACGATCACCCGGCTTTCCGCCGGAATGACCTTCAGCACCTCGCCGCGCTTGCCCTTGTCGCGGCCCGTGGTGACGACCACGCGGTCGCCCTTCTTGATCCGCAGCTTGGGGCGGGCCTTCGCTGTCGCAGCCATCACAGCACCTCCGGCGCCAGGCTGATGATCTTCATGTACCGCTTGGCCCTCAGCTCACGCGTCACAGGGCCGAAGATGCGGGTGCCGATCGGCTCGCCCTGCTTGTTGATGAGGACGGCGGCGTTGCCGTCAAACTTGATCGAGGTGCCGTCCTGCCGGCGCACTTCCTTCGCCGTCCGTACGATGACGGCCCGATGAACGTCGCCCTTCTTCACGCGGCCGCGCGGGATCGCCTCCTTCACCGACACTACGATCACATCGCCGACGCCGGCGAACCGCCGCTTGGACCCGCCGAGCACCTTGATGCACTGCACCCGCCGTGCGCCGGAATTGTCGGCGACATCCAGGTTGGTTTGCATCTGGATCATGGCTGCGCGTCCTCCGTCACCGCGACCGGCGCCGACGTCTCAACGCTGTCCGCAGAGGTTTCGCCCGAAGCACCCGGCACGACCACCCAGCGCTTGCGGCGCGACATGGGCGGCGCTTCCACGATCGACACCAGATCATCGATGCGGCAGGCATTGCCTTCGTCGTGCGCAAGAAACCTCTTCGAGCGCTTGATGAACTTCTTATAGACCGGGTGCATGATCCGTCGTTCGACCAGCACTGTGACGGTCTTGTCCATCTTGTCCGACACGACCCTGCCCGTGAGCACACGGCGCGGCATCGCCTTCTTCCTCCTCGTCCCGTCAGCCGCGGGCGGCGCCGTTGCCACGCTCCGCCTGGATCGTCTTGATCCGGGCGATGTCGCGGCGCACTTCGCGCACCCGAGCAAAGTTCTCCAACTGGCCGTTGGCCCGCTGGAACCGCAGATTGAACTGCTCCTTCTTCAGCTGAAGCAGCGAGTCCTTCAGTTCGTCGTCGGTCTTCGCCCGCACGTCTTCGGCATTCATCCTTCGGTCTCCCCAAGGTTGCGGGAGATGAACCGCGTCTTCATCGGCAACTTGGCGGCCGCCAAGAGGAACGCCTGCCGGGCCAGGTCGGTCGGCACGCCATCCAGTTCGAACATCACCCGGCCGGGCCTGACCCGGCACATCCAGTACTCCGGCGAGCCCTTGCCCTTGCCCATGCGCACTTCAGCCGGCTTCGATGACACCGGCACATCCGGGAAGATCCGAATCCACACACGCCCTTGGCGGCGGATATAGCGCGTGATCGCACGGCGCGAGGCTTCGATCTGGCGCGCCGTCACCCGGCCAGGCTCAACGGCCTTCAGCCCGTAGGCACCGAAGTTCAGGGTCGTTCCGGAAGAAGCGACGCCTTTGACGCGCCCTTTGTGCTGCTTGCGGAACTTTGTGCGCTTCGGACTCAGCATCCCTCAAACTCTCGCTTCGCAACCTTGCCCATCACCGCCCGGACGCCTCAGGACGGACGGCCGCTGGGCCGCTCGCCGGCATTGGCGTCGGCCAGACGCTTGTCCTGCGCCATGGGGTCGTGGGCCAGGATCTCGCCCTTGAACACCCAGACCTTCACCCCGCAGGTGCCGTAGGTTGTCTTTGCCGTCGCCACCCCGTAGTCGACATCGGCCCTGAGCGTGTGCAGCGGCACGCGCCCCTCGCGATACCACTCGGTCCGCGCGATTTCCGCGCCGCCAAGACGGCCACCGCAATTGATCCGGATGCCCTGCGCGCCCAGGCGCATGGCGTTCTGCACGGCGCGCTTCATCGCGCGCCGGAAGGCCACACGGCGCTCCAGCTGGCTGGCGATGTTCTCGGCGATCAGCTTGGCATCGATCTCCGGCTTGCGGATCTCGATGATGTTCAAGTTGACGTCGCCGCCGGTCATCTTCGCCAGTTCCTGGCGCAGCTTCTCAATATCCGCACCCTTCTTGCCGATCACGACACCAGGCCGTGCGGTGTGGATCGTCACCCGCGCGCGCTTGGCCGGCCGCTCGATCACGATGCGGCTGATGCCCGCCTGCGACAGACGCTTCTCAAGGAACCGGCGCAGCCGCAGATCCTCGTGCAGCTGGTTGGCGTAGTCGCGCCCGGCAAACCACCTGCTGTCCCAGGTGCGGTTGATGCCGACGCGAAGGCCGATGGGGTTTACCTTCTGACCCATGGATCAAACCGTCTCCTCAGCCTCGCGAACCACGACCGTCAGGTTCGACCAGGGTTTTTCGATACGTCCCACACGGCCCCTGGCACGCGCCCGAAACCGCTTCATGACCAGCCGCCTGCCGACGAACGCCTCGGCCACATAGAGGCGGTCGACGTCCAGATCGTGATTGTTCTCCGCATTCGCGATCGCCGACTGCAGCACCTTCTTCACGTCCTGCGCGACGCGGCGGTGCGCAAAGGTCAGCGACGCCAGCGCCTCGTCAGCGCGCTTGCCGCGGATCATCTGGGCGACGATGTTCAGCTTCCGCGGGCTGGAGCGGATCAGCTTGGCAAACGCCCTCGCCTCATTCTCCTCCCGCCGCGGCTGTGCCGATGGTTTACCCATCGCCGGCTACCTCCTCTTCGCCTTCTTGTCGGCGGCGTGGCCGTAATAGGTGCGCGTCGGCGAGAACTCGCCGAACTTGTGGCCCACCATATTCTCGGTCACCAGCACCGGCAGGAACTTGTGGCCGTTGTAGACGGCGAAGGTGAGGCCCACGAACTGCGGCAGAATCGTCGAGCGCCGCGACCACGTCTTGATGATCTCGTTACGCCCGCTGCCGCGCGCATTCTCAGCCTTCTTAAGAAGGTACCCGTCCACGAACGGGCCCTTCCAAACGGACCGCGCCATCGCTTGACTACCCTCGCTCTCTTATGACCGGTGGCGATTGCGGACGATGTACTTGTCCGTCGCCTTGTTGTTGCGCGTCCTGCGCCCCTTTGTGGGCTTGCCCCACGGCGTCACCGGATGGCGACCGCCCGAGGTGCGGCCCTCGCCGCCGCCATGGGGGTGATCGACAGGGTTCATCACCACGCCGCGTACCGACGGGCGCTTGCCCAGCCACCGCTTGCGGCCGGCCTTGCCCAGCTTGGTGTTCGCCTGATCCGGGTTCGACACCGCACCCACCGTGGCCATGCAGTCGCCACGCACGAGCCGGAGCTCGCCGGAGCCCAGCTTAAGCTGTGCATATCCCGTGGCACGGCCGACCAGCTGCGCATAGGTGCCAGCGGCCCGGGCCATCTGCCCGCCCTTGCCCGGCTTCAGCTCCACATTGTGCACGATCGTGCCGATCGGCATGTTCTTCAGCGGCATGGCGTTGCCGGGCTTGATGTCCGCCCGCTCGCCCGCAATCACCGTGTCACCCACACCCAGGCGTTGCGGCGCGAGGATGTACGCCAGCTCATCATCCGCATAGCGGATCAGCGCGATGAAGGCCGACCGGTTCGGATCGTACTCGATCCGCTCGACGGTGCCGGCCACATCGAACTTGCGCCGCTTGAAGTCGACGACGCGATAGCGCCGCTTGTGGCCGCCGCCGATCCGCCGCGCCGTGATGCGCCCGCTGTTGTTGCGGCCGCCATGCTTGGTAAGCCCTTCCGTCAGGTGCTTGACGGGCTTGCCCTTATAGAGCTCCGACCGATCGACCTGGATCAGCTGGCGCGTGCCGGGCGTGACGGGATTGGATGATTTCAGCGCCATCGCCCTAGACCCCCGTGCTCACGTCGATGCGATGGCCATCCGCAAGCGTCACGATGGCCTTCTTCACATCGGACCGGCGGCCCATGATACCGCGGAACCGCTTGGTCTTGCCCTTCTGCCGCAGCGTGTTCACGGCCTTGACCTTGACCTTGAACAGCATCTCCACAGCCGCCTTGATCTCAGGCTTCGACGCGTCCAGCGGCACGCGGAACGTCACCTGATTGAACTCCGAAATCATGGTTGATTTCTCGGTGATGACCGGCGAACGGATGAGGTCGTACGCCCGTTCGGCCGACACCGAGACTGGCCGCTTGTGTCTCACTTCAGCCGCTCCTCAAGCTTCGCCACCGCGTCGCGCGTCAGCACCAGCGTGTCGCGCCGAAGGATGTCGTAGACATTGGCGCCGGCCTGCGGCAGCACGTCGATCAGCGGCAGGTTGCGCGCGGCCCGGCGGAAAGCCTCGTCCGGTTCGTCGCCGTCGACGATCAGCGCGGACCGCAGGCCAAGGGTCTCCAGCCGGCCGAACAGCGCCTTCGTCTTGTGCGTCTCGGCCTTCGCGGCGTCCAGCACCAGCAGCTTCCCGTCCGCCGCCTTGGCGGAGAGCGCGTGGCGCAGAGCCAGCCTGCGGACCTTCTTTGGCAGGTCGTGCTCGTGACTGCGAAGCACCGGCCCCATGGCGACACCGCCGCCGCGATGATGCGGTGCGCGCAACGTGCCCTGGCGTGCACGGCCCGTACCCTTCTGGCGATACGGCTTCTTCGTCGTGCCGCTGACCTCGCCCAGCGTCTTCACCTTGTGGGTGCCGCGACGACGCTTGGCCAGTTGCCACAGAACCATCCGATGCAGAATGTCCGGCCGCGCCTCGAGCCCGAAGATCGCATCGTCGAGCTCGATCTCTCCGGCTTCCGCGTTGTCGAGGGTCTTCACCTGCAGTTTCATCGCCTCACTCCTTCGTTTCCGGAGTGGGATCGCTGCCGGCGGCATCCTCAGGACCTGCCTGAGCCGCATCATCGGCAGTGGGAGCCTCCGCCTCAGGCGCAGCTTCCGCGCTCTCAGAGGCCTCGGGCTCAGCCGGCGCTTCAGCGACCGTCTCCGCCGCCGAAGCCTCCGGTGCCGTGTCGGCCGCCAGCTGTTCGTCCTCGATGATCGGCGCCTTGCGGACCGCGCCGGGAACCGGCGCCTCTTCCGGCAGGCGCCGCTTCACGGCGTCGCGTACCAGCACCCAGCCGCCTTCGGAGCCGGGGACAGCACCCCGCACCAGGATCACGCCACGGTCGTCGTCAGTGGCGACGACCCTGAGATTCTGAACGGTCACCCGCTCAGCACCCAGATGACCCGCCATCTTCTTGCCCTTGAACACGCGGCCCGGATCCTGGCGCTGGCCGGTCGATCCATGCGAACGGTGCGAGATCGACACACCATGGCTGGCACGCAGCCCGTGGAAGTTGTGCCGCTTCATCGATCCGGCAAAGCCCTTACCGACCGACGTGCCGGTCACGTCGACATGCTGGCCAGTGACGAAATGGCTGGCCAGAACCTGATCGCCGACCTCCAGCACCGAGTCCTCGCTGACCCGGAACTCCACCATCTTCTTCTTCGGCTCGACCTGGGCCTTCGCGAATTGGCCGCGCTGGGCCTTGGCCACGTTCTTCACCTTCGCCTTGCCCGCACCAAGCTGGACCGCCAGATAGCCGTCGCGCTCAACAGTGCGGATATCGACAACCTGGCAGTCGTCGAGCTGCAGCACCGTCACCGGCACGTGCCTGCCGCTGTCGTCGAAGACGCGGGTCATGCCGAGTTTCCGTGCGATCACGCCGGAACGCATCATTCCCATCCTTCGCCGCTCTCTAGAGCTTGATCTCGACGTCGACGCCGGCAGCCAGGTCGAGCTTCATCAGGGCATCGACCGTCTGCGGCGTCGGATCGACGATATCGAGCAGCCGCTTGTGCGTGCGGATCTCGAACTGCTCGCGCGACTTCTTGTCGATGTGCGGCGACCGCAACACGGTGTAACGCTCGATGCGCGTCGGCAGCGGGATGGGCCCGCGCACGCGCGCACCGGTACGCTTGGCCGTGTGCACGATCTCGCTGGTCGACTGGTCGAGCACGCGATGATCGAACGCCTTCAGGCGTATTCTGATATTCGTGTTATCCATGGTCCATTCGCCACCGCGTTTGCAGGCTCGGGCCCGCTCAACCGAAGCCCGGAGCGCGCTTTCGGCCGCACTCCGGGCTTCGCCCGGTTCCTCTCCTTACCCCGATTACTCCACGATGCTGGCGACGACGCCGGCGCCGACGGTGCGGCCGCCTTCGCGGATGGCGAAGCGCAGGCCCTCGTCCATCGCGATCGGCGCGATCAGCGTCACATGCATCCGCGTGTTGTCGCCAGGCATCACCATCTCCGTGCCTTCCGGCAGGTCCACCACGCCCGTCACATCCGTCGTCCGGAAGTAGAA
>JANQQD010000252.1 GCA_028285185.1 Anaerolineae bacterium
CTATACCCACGCGTCGAACGCGCAGCTCTATCCCATCCGCCAGCTTCGGCTGTTCCGTGACCGTCTCGGCATCCTGGCCGACGAGAACCTGGACGATGCCGAGAAAGAAGAGCGGGTGGCCGAGATCGACGCCGAACTCGCCCTGCTTGAGATGCTGATCGCGAACGTGGCGCATTGACGAGTGCAGGCCGCGGCCGGTCCCTGGTGTGGGACCGGCCGCGTTCCGGCATGATGGTCTGGTCCGGGCCGTCCCCTCGCCGGGGCGGCCTTGATTGTGCCGGGGATCGAGCGGGAATTGGCGGGAGGCCGCAATGGCCGAGGTGACGCGATCGGACACGGCGGACAGGGCCGCGCCGGAGGTGAAGCTGCCGCCCCGCGACCTGAAGCGGACCTGGGGCTGGGCGATCGGCTGGGGGCTGTTCTTCGCCCTGCTGATCTGGTCGTGGGAAGGCGCCGATATGCGCCCGCTGGCGCTGGTCGAGCATGGCGACAACATGATCCGGTTCGTCCGGGGGTTCTTCCCGCCGGACTTCCACGATTGGCGGCTCTATCTCGAAGAAATGATGATCACCGTGCAGATCGCCGTTTGGGGAACGGTGCTGGCGGTCGTCTGTTCTGTCCCGCTCGGCATCCTGTGTTCCGAGAACCTGGTGCCGTGGTGGGTCTACCACCCGGTGCGCCGGCTGATGGACGTGTTCCGCGCCGTCAATGAGATGGTGTTCGCCATGCTGTTCGTGGTGGCGGTCGGGCTCGGCCCCTTCGCCGGGACGCTGGCCTTGTTCGTCCACACCGTCGGCGTCCTGGCCAAGCTGTTCTCCGAAGCCGTGGAGGCGATCGATCCCCGGCCCGTCGAAGGCATCCGCGCGACCGGCGCCACCAGTGTGCAAGAGATCGTCTTCGGTGTGATCCCCCAGGTGCTGCCGCTCTGGATCTCGTATGCCCTCTACCGGTTCGAGAGCAATGTGCGGTCGGCGACGGTGCTGGGCATCGTCGGTGCGGGCGGCATCGGCCAGCTGCTGTACGAGGTCATCCGCGGCTTCTACTATGCCCAGACGGCGGCCATCCTGATCATCATCATCGTCACCGTCAGCCTGCTGGACATTGCGTCGCAGCGTCTGCGCAAGCTGATCATCTGACGCTTCGATAACCAATCGTTAACCAAACAATGCCAGCTTCATTAGCCGAACGGCGGTATTGTGCGAAGGGTCGACAGCCCTATTCTGCATTCGGCGCAACGCTGATCTGCAGCGCCGATTGTGGATAAACTAAAGTCCCCTCTTGCCGTTGGCGGGGACCTTCGTATTCTTAACATACTGCGCTTTGTCGGAGTTTCCTCAATGCGCCCATTGTGTTCGGCCGGCGGCCCCCACCGCCCGGCACACGATCAGGAGTCTCTGCAGCGGTGCATTCTGCACTGGCTGAAGTCCTGCGTCGGCAAGAACCCGCTGACCGCGACCCCGCATGACTGGTACGTCGCGGTCGCTCGTGCGGTCCGTGAGTGTACCGTCGATGCGTGGTGGGAAACCTCGGCGCACCGGTTCGATACGGGCGTGAAGCGTGCCTATTACCTGTCGCTGGAGTTTCTGGTTGGGCGCCGTCTCAAGGGCGGGCTGTCGAGCCTGGGACTGACGGAAGTCTGCAAACAAGCGCTTGACGACTTCGGGATCGAACTCGACCGCCTGTACGAATGCGAACCCGACGCGCCGCTCGGCGACGGCGGGCTGGCCCGGCTGGCCGCCTGCACTCTGGACAGCATGGCCAATCTCGGCATTCCGGGGCTCGGCTACGGCCTGCGCTACGACTACGGCTCATTCCGCCAGCGGCTGGACGACGGCTGGCAGGTGGAGGTACCGGAGAGCTGGCTGGCTCACGGCAATCCGTGGGAGTTCGAGCGGCAAGACATCATCCATACCGTCGACTTCTACGGCCATGCCGAGACGCCGACGGCCGACGGCCGGTCCGTCTGGCATGGCGGCCGACGGGTGCTGGCGACGGCCTTCGACACCCCGGTGATCGGCTGGCAGGGCCGCTGGGTCAACACGCTCCGGCTCTGGTCCGCGGTACCGCTCAACGTGTTGGACCTGGCCGCCTTCAACCGCGGCGACTATGCCGCTGCGTTCGACGAGCATGAGATGGCCCGTGGGCTGACCCGACTGCTCTACCGGAGCGACAATGGGCCGGTGGAGCGGGAGATGCGGCTGAAGCAGGAGCATTTCTTCGTCTCTGCCTCAGTGCAGGACATCCTGCGCCGGCATCTCGGCTTCCACCGGAACCTGAGCGGGCTGCCTGATACGGCCGCGATTCAGCTGAACGACAGTCCCTGCGCCCTGGCCATTGCCGAGATGATGCGCCTTCTGGTCGACCGCCATGACATCGGTTGGTCGGAGGCGTGGCGGCTGACCGGCGAGACCTTCTCCTATACCAGCCACACCCTGCTGGACGAAGCGCAGGAACGCTGGCCCTTGTCGTTGCTGGGCCGGGTGCTGCCACGCCACCTGCAGATTATCCAGCGACTGGACGCTGACCTCGCGGCCCGCACATCCATCGGCATGCCAGCGGGCATCGGACCGCAACGGTTGATCGACTGCCAGGCTGAGGAGCCGGAGGTGCGTATGGGCCATCTCGGCTTCGCCGGCAGTCACGCGGTCAACGGCGTGTCGGCGATGCAGACTGAGCTGTTGAAATCGGAGCAGTTCCCTGAGCTCAGCGCCGCTTTCCCCGGCCGAGTCGCCTGCATTACCAATGGGATCACGCCGCGCCGATGGCTCTATGACTGCAACCGGCCGCTGGCCCGGCTGATCTCCTCCGCCATCGGTGACCAGTGGATCGGAGATCTGACACGGCTTGAGGAGCTGGAGCCGTTCGCCGCCGATGCCGGCTTCCGTGCCGACTACGATGGCGCCAAGCGCCAGACCAAGGAAGAGCTGGCGAGCTATGTGAAGCGCGTCTCGGATGTGACCATCGATCCGGATGCGCTGTTCGATGTGCAGATCAAGCCGATCCACCGGCACAAACGGCAGCTGATGAACCTGCTGCACACGGTCGCGCTCTACCAGGCCATGCGCCAGGACCCCGGCGGCGACTGGCAGCCACGGGTGAAGATCTTCGCCGGCAAGGCGCCGCCGCAGAACCCGGCAGCGAAGCTGATCATCAAACTGGCGAACGACATTGCCCGGCTGGTCAACGCCGACCATCGCGTCGCCGATCTCTTGAAAGTCGTCTATCTGCCGGACTACAGCGTGACCGTGGCGGAACATGTGATCCCCGCGGCAGAGCTGTCGGAGCAGATCTCGACCCCCGGCACGGAAGCCTCGGGCACCGGCAACATGAAGATGGCGCTGAACGGTGCGCTGATCCTCGGGTCGCTTGATGGGGCGACGCTGGAAATCCGCGACCGCATCGGCGCGGAGAACATGTTCCTGTTCGGCCCGGACGCTTCGACCGTGACGGCCCGCCGGGCGGCCGGAGAGGTTGACGGCCGCGCGGCGATCCGGTCGGACGAAACGTTGCGCGGGGCGATCGAGATGATCAATTCCGGCACGTTCTCGCGAGAGGAGCGCGACCGTTATCGTGCCTTCATGGCCTCGCTTTGGACCGACGATCTGTTTTTCGTGGCCGGCCATTTCCGCGACTACTGCAATACCCAGAATGCGGTCCCGCTGCGCTATGCCCAGCCGGCCGCGTGGCAGCGTGCGGCCATCCTGAGCATTGCGCGCGTCGGCTGGTTCTCTGCCGATCGCGCGGTCGACCAGTACAAGCACGAGATCTGGCGGGCCGACACACCCAGCTTCGCTGCCGTGGCCGAGTAGACGGCCACCCGCACGCCCGCATTGACATCGACACGACCGGCGGTCCAGCTAGCGGTCTTTCGCGGCGGCACGGGAGCGGCCGGTTATCGGGTGTCGAGGCTGGGGTGGCAGACAAGGTTGCACTGATTACGGGCATTACCGGGCAGGACGGCGCGTATCTGGCCGAGTTGCTGCTGGAAAAGGGATACGAGGTCCACGGCGTCAAGCGCCGGTCGTCATCATTCAACACCGAGCGAATCGACCATCTCTATCGCGATCCGCATGAGAGCGACGTCCATTTCCGCCTGCACTACGGCGACATGACGGATGCGACCAACCTGATTCGCCTGATCGCCGACGCACAGCCGACGGAGATCTATAACCTCGCCGCCCAGAGCCATGTCAGCGTCAGCTTCGAGACGCCGGAATACACAGCCAATGCCGATGCGCTCGGCTGCCTGAGGCTGCTGGAGGCTATCCGCATCCTCGGCCTGGAGAGGACGGTGCGGTTCTATCAGGCCTCGACCTCGGAACTTTACGGGGCCGTCCGGGAAACGCCGCAGCGCGAGACGACGCCGTTCTATCCCCGCAGCCCCTACGCAGCGGCGAAGCTCTATGCTTACTGGATCACCGTGAACTATCGGGAGGCCTATGGCCTTCACGCCTCCAACGGCATCCTCTTCAACCATGAGAGCCCGATCCGCGGCGAAACCTTCGTGACCCGCAAGATCACGCGCGGCGTCGCGGCCATCGCCCTCGGCCTGCAGGACAGGCTCTATCTCGGCAATCTGGACGCGCGCCGCGACTGGGGCCATGCCCGCGACTATGTGGACGGCATGTGGCGGATGCTGCAGCAGCCGGAGCCGGACGACTATGTGCTGGCCACCGGTGAATGCCATTCCGTGCGCGAGTTCGTGGAGCTGGCGTTCGCCGAGATCGGCCGCCGCATCGTCTGGCAAGGCAACGGCGCCGACGAGACCGGGCGCGACGGCGTGACCGGCGACGTTCTGGTGCAGATCGATCCCCGCTATTTCCGGCCGACGGAAGTCGAGCTGCTGCTGGGTGATCCCACCAAGGCGCGCGAGCGGCTGGGATGGCAGCACAAGACCTCGTTCGGCCGGCTGGTTCGCGATATGGTGGCGGCCGACCTTGTTGCCGTGGCGCAGGAGCTTGGGCGCCGTGACCGCAGTGGCTGACGACCTGTTCCCCCTTGCCGGCCGGCGGGTCTTCGTCGCCGGCCATCGCGGCATGGTTGGCAGTGCTGTCGTCCGGCGGCTGGCATCGGAAGACTGCGCGGTTGTCACCGCCGGGCGCGATGCGGTCGACCTGCGGCGCCAGACGGAGGTCGAGGCCTGGATGGCGGACTCCCGACCCGACGCCGTTGTGCTCGCCGCGGCCACCGTCGGCGGCATCCTCGCCAACGACACGCGCCCGGTCGACTTCCTCTACGACAACCTGATGATCGAGGCGAATGTGATCGCCGCCGCCCACCGGGTGGGCGTTGCCAAGCTTTTGTTCCTGGGGTCGTCGTGCATCTATCCCCGGCTGGCCCCCCAGCCGATGGCGGAAGACGCGCTGTTGAGCGGGCCGCTGGAGCCGACCAACCAGTGGTATGCCGTCGCCAAGATCACCGGCATCAAGCTGGCCCAGGCCTATCGCCGCCAGCACGGCGCCGACATGATCAGCGCCATGCCGACGAACCTCTACGGCCCGGGCGACAATTTCGATCTCGCCGGCAGCCACGTGATCCCGGCCCTCTTGCGCAAGGTGCACGAAGCCAAAGAACGCGGTGACGGTGAGGTGGAGATCTGGGGATCCGGCACACCGCGGCGGGAGTTCCTCTATGTCGACGATCTGGCCGACGCGCTCGTCTTCTTGCTGAAGCACTACTCGTCTTCAGAGATCGTCAATGTGGGGACTGGAGAGGATGTGACGATCCTGGACCTCGCCCGGACGGTGGCGAAGGTCGTCGGCTATCGGGGCCGGTTCGCGCTGGATCGCACGAAACCGGACGGTACGCCGAGGAAGCTTCTCGACGTCAGTCGCCTTTCCACACTGGGCTGGCATGCGCCCACGCCTCTAGAAGAGGGACTTCAGCGGACGTACCGCTGGGTGCTCGACAATGCTGAACGGTTGCGCGGATTTGATACTGTGTGATCGTCGCATGGAGCGCGCCTGATTTGCAGAAGCATGAACATTTCCTTGAAATATTTTTTGGAATTGGCGTCACTTTCATTTGGAGCGTATTTTTTGCAAATGATTGCATAGACTGCGCGGAGTCGATCGGCATCACTAAATATTTCATTAGATTACTGCTGTGCATACCAGGCGCTTATCTGGTTCTCGGTATAGCTCTGTTGGCAATTGTGTACGTCGTGCGGCGCTTGTCCGCTTTGAGAAGCGACAGCAAAAGATGAGCCGGTGGCATGAATTAATCTCCCAGCAATCCTATTTCCTATTCAACGCAGCGAACCATCGGCACCGATGAGTTGAGGAGTGGGCATTGAGCGAACAACAACCACACCAACGTCTGATCATCCCGCCGCTTGGCCCCGTCTACCGCATTCTCGGTGTGATCGTGGAGCCGATGCTGCGCGTAACCGCCGGCCTGTTGCTGGTGCCGCACGGAGCGCAGAAGCTGTTTGGCTGGTTCGACGGTGCCGGCCTGCAGGGCACGGCGGAAGCCTTCGCCGGCATGGGCTTTGCGCCCGGCTGGCTGTTCGCGACGGCGGCCGGCCTGCTGGAATTCGTCGGTGGCCTGATGCTGATGCTGGGCGTACTGACCCGTCCGGTCGCGCTTGCCGTCACGGCCTTCATGGCCGTGGCCGTGATCGGCGTGCACAAGCCGATGGGATACTTCTGGACCGATGGCGGTTACGAATATCCCATGATGTGGGGCATCCTGGCGTTTGCCTTCGTGATCCGCGGTGGCGGCCGGTTCTCCATCGACCGCCTGATCGGCCGCGAGGTTTAGGCCCGCATTCCCCATGTGAGATCGGTGTTGCAGGGCGCTGGTCTTACCCAATCCGGTCAGCAATTGGGCGCCGACGACGCTGCGCGAGAAGCTGGTGAAGGTCGGCGCCAAGGCGGTGCAGCATGGCCGCTACGTGACGTTTCAACTCGCCGAAGTTGCGGTCTCGCGCACTGTGTTCGCAGACAGCCTCAAGCGAACCGATAGGTTGAGACCAGGGACGTCACCCTATTGAGCCACCGGCATGCTGATCCAAGCTCCGTCACGACCGAGACATGCGCCTGGGACTCGGGAGAGCTGCCATTTGCGCGCTGTTCTCCTATGAGAAGCCCCTCATATCGACCATTCGGGGTAATTTCCGTCACCCTGATGCCTCTTTGATTGTGCCTCCGCAGCGACGGAGCCGTCATCGCGGTCATCGACGAACCCTACTTGAGCAATCCCGGTTCAAAGACTGAGAGACCGATTTCTCAAGATCGGTTAGTCGGCCTAATCAACTTTCTTGATCTGGCGCAGGCCCATGGTGAACGCGAGCATGATAGTAGGTGGGGGAAGATCGCGTTGCGATCCGTTCCGCGCCGCGTCGCGTCGCGCAGGAGGATGACATGGACTGGCGAATTGCCGGCATCGGCTATGCTGTCTGGGCCGCCACGCTTCTGGCCGGTTGTGCGGCAAGCGACACCGGGTCTTCGGATCCGGGGGCGGCGGCCGCGCCCGTCATTGCGGAGCAGTCGCCCGATCGCTCCGGGCCGTCACAGTGGAGCATTCCCGTTCAAGCGCTGCCGTTCTCGGTGGACACATCGACGTTTACGGGGGCGCCCGACGCGCAAACCTGGGTGTCGCCGGATGGATCGCAGTCGTACTCGCTCAAATATGCCGAAGATGATGACAGCTATGTCCGCTTCACCGCGGTTCTCACGCTATTTGGTTCGCCGCCGCTGGACGGTCATCCCATCGCGGACTCGGCAAGCGAGATCAATCAGCATTACATCATGCGCTTTGCTGAAGACTTCCCTGACCTGCGTGTTGTCAACCTGGTGCTGGGCCGGATGTGGGGTGGTGAAGTCAGCCTCATCACCACCATGCTCCCGATTTATGTTCAGGAGCGAGACCCCTTAGTCACTGTCGAAGGTTCGGGTTCGCTGTATCGCCGTGAGGGTGCCCGAGCCCTATGCTTTTTCTTCGCCTGGCTGCCACCGGATTTCTCGATGGACATGAGGGGGGTGTGGTGCGAGTTGGCGCTTGGCGACCAGCGATGGATGACAAGGCAATCGGCCATTGAGAAATTCGAGGCGCTGGATTTCCGCTTGCGCTTGAGCACCGACTCATAGTTTCGGAGCCAGAGTCTGATAGCAGTGAGTTTGACGGGGGCTTAAGGCGAGCCGGTCCGCCGGCTGCAAACCGGCGTCAGTCCGGCACGTCGTCGACGCCTGGGACGATCACCGCGAACCGGTCGGCCAATGCCGCCAAGCTTGCCATGTGAAGCTGCGCCGCCGGCACCACATCCGCGCCCGTCGCTCCGGGCAGATCCCGCGTTCCGGTCGCCCCGGCCACCACCGTGCTTGCGAAGCCGTGGTCGAGCGCCGAGCGGACGGTGGAGCTGACGCACATATGCGTCATGAAGCCGGCGACGATCAGCTGCTTGCGGTTGATCGCTGTCAGCGCCTCCATCAGGTCGGTGCCAGCGAAGGCGTTTGGCAGCCCCTTGCCGACGATGATCTCGCCGGCTTCCGGCATGGCCTGCGGCGCAAAGGCGCCGGACCGCCCCTCCGGGTCGAACGCGCCGCCGGGGCGGCCGATATGCCGCACGTGGATCACCGGTGCCTCTGCACCGCGGGCCCGTGCCAGCAGATGGGCAATGGCTTCAAGGCTCTCGCCGACGCCGGGCAGGGCCAACCGGCCGTCGACATATTCGTTCTGCGCATCGATCACGATCACGGCCGCCTGCGAGAGCGGCGCCGGCGAAGACGATGCGCCCGCCATCTGCAGCAGGGTCTGAGGTCCCGTCATGTTGGTCTCCGTTGGAAGCGGATGTCAGCGTCCAGGCGTGCCACCGGTTAGTGCGGGGAACCGGACGATGTAATAGGGCGGCACCGACGCATCCTCGCCGTCGTTAAGGGGCGGCGAGCGGTGCAGCTGGTTCACGGTAACGTAGACATGGTCGTCGGGCCCGAAGGCCATGCCGTCGGCCCAGCTCAAAAGCGTGTCGTCCTGATGGAGCGTCTCGTACCCGCCTGCGGCCAGCGTCGCCCCAACGGCATTGTCGGTGATCGCGGTGATATAGACATTGCCGCCGCCGTCGACGGTGATGCCATCGCTGATCGGCTTGTCGCCGTAACGCTCGATACGGTCCGCCAGTTCCCCGTCCGTCAGCGACGGATCGATCAGGTCGCGCGTCGGCAGACGATAGAGCGAGGTCCCGTTCATCGGTGCGTAGTAGACCCAGCTGTAGGTGGGATCGACCGTGATCGGATTGGCGCCAACGCGGGCCGGTGCCCCGCCCAGCGTCACGGTCCGGCCGTCGATCACCATATCGATATCCTCCGGCCGCATGGTCTCATGGCCGTCCAGCACACGGCGCGCCAGGCCCGTGGTGAGGTCCACCACCAGAAGTGCGGAGTGGTCGCCGGCCGTGTCGGTGATGTAGACGGCGTTGTTCACCGGATCGACGGCAAGATCGTTCAGAAAGCTGTCGGGACG
>JANQQD010000283.1 GCA_028285185.1 Anaerolineae bacterium
GTTGTGCCCAGCCGGTTCAGCTCTTCAAACAGCCGCATCAGCCGCCAGCCGATCTCATCGTCGACATTGCCCGTCGGTTCGTCCGCCACCAGCAGGTCCGGGCGATTGATCACGGCGCGGGCGATGGACACACGCTGCTGCTCGCCGCCGGACAGCGTCGACGGCAGCGCGTCGAGCTGATCGCCAAGCCCGACCCATCGCAGGAGTTCGCGGACATGATCGCGGATCTGGCTCTCCTTTGCGCCGGCGATCCGCAGCGGCAGCGCCACATTGTCGACGGCCGAGAGATGCTCGATAAGGCGGAAATCCTGGAACACGACACCAATCCGCCGACGCATGCGCGCCAACTCCGTCCGGCTGACGCGGTTCACGTCACGGCCGAACAGCGTCACGGTTCCGCTGGTCGGCCGGTGCGCCAGATACATCAGCTTGAGAAGTGAAGACTTGCCGGCGCCGCTGGGTCCGACAACGAAATGGAAGCTGCCGCGCGGCACGGAAAGCGAGACTCCGCGCAGAATGTCCGGCCCGCGCCCGTAGCGGTATCCAACGGCGTCGAATTGGATCACCTGGCCCGTCGCCTCCTGGCATCGGCGGGTTGGCGCGGTGACGATTCGCCACCGGGCATGCCTGGATCGGACACCTTGCGCCGCTCCGCTGCCGCTAGATCCGGCCGATACGGCTGCTTTCCGGCGTCCGGTTCCCGGCCGGATGCCGGTTGTCGAAAAATTAACCAAGTTTTACACATGTAGTGGCAATTGTAGTGCGGAAGCTCCGATCGGCGCCATAGCGGTTCGGACGGTCGCTGCCGGCGGGGCCGATCAGGCGCAGTCGGCAGTGATGGGTGTCCGGCCCTATGACAAGGGTGTCTTGACGTGGTCAGACGAGGTTCAGGGCGACGCTGGCGGCCAGGGTCGCCGATAGTATCTTGCCGGTGCGTGGGAAGAGCGGCGCATTGCGGCATGCGGGTGACGCGATGATCCTCAAATGCCCGTCCTGTTCCGCGCGTTACTTGGTCGCCAACACATCCATCGGCCCGACCGGTCGGCGCGTGCGATGCAGCAGTTGCGGCCATGTCTGGTTCGAAGAGCCACCGACGGTGCGGTCTGCACCCCATGTCATCGCGCCTGAGCCACCGCCAAGGCCGGAGAGGCCGTCGGTGTTCGACGAAGAGCCGCGGACCCCACCCAACATCAACCTGCCCGCGATGCGCGAACCGCGGCGCAGCGGCAAGGCGCTGGCCTTCGGGTGGCTGATGCTGCTGGCGGTGGTGGGGGGGCTCGGTGCCGGTGCCTATGTGGCGCGCGAAGACATCGTTCGGTTCTGGCCGCCGGCGGTGCAGTTCTACAAGATGGTGGGCATAGACCTGTCGCAGGCTGCGGCGGAAGCGTTTCAAGCGGATCTGGGACTGGAGATCATCCATTCGGAGTACGCCGAAGAAGACGGCGAACTCGTTCTCCTGATCCGTGGCGAGATCTCCAATCAGGGGACGCAGCCGATCGAGGCGCCGCCGCTAGAGGCGTTTCTGACCGACGAGAGCGGTCAGCCGCTGGAGCGGTGGGTCTTCGATGTGGCGGCCTCGACCATCGAGCCTGGCAGGACCGTGGGCTTCGAGACCCGCCGGGTCGATCCCAGCGAGGAGGCCATCACCCTTGAGGTGCGGCCGACGACGCGGGACGCCGCTGTGGAAGACGCTCCGCCTTCTGTGCCGGAGGCGTCCGACGATCCGCCAATGCTCGAACGCGCCGAGCCGCCGCATGCAGCACACCCGGAACAGCCGCCCGATGCGGAAAGTGCCCCCCGATCCCTCGGGCTCGATTTCGATGGCGAGTCCGAAGGGGCGTCAGAAGCGGCGCAATAGCCGCTCGATGTAGTTGCGCTCCAGCTCCGGCCGCTGCCGCTCGCCGAGACGGCGGCGCAGCTCCCGGAGGATTTCGCGCGACCGCTGCATGTCGGATTCCTGCGGTATCGCCACGTCCTCGGTGCTGACGGTGCCGGAGTTGCGCAAAGGGCGCCCGAGCGGGTCGGTGTTGGACGGCAGCGGCTGGGCTGCCGGACCCACCTGCGTCCCCTGCTGCTGGGCCATCTGTTCCAGCATCTGGTCGACGAAGCTCTGCAGGCCCTGCTGAAGGGCATCCAGCGCCTCGGTCTGAGGGTCGATCGCCTGGTCGGGCCGTCCGCGGCCGAGTGCGTCAGAGGAGGACCGCATGGCCTGCTCGGCGCGCCCGAGCGGTGCCGGGATATCGCCCGCAAGCTCCCCCATCTCCCGCATCATCTGGCCCAGGGCACGCCTCAGCGCTTCCTGAACAGCCTCGGACTCTCCGGCGCCGGGCTGTTGGCCCTGCTGGCCGGGCTGGCCCTGTTGCGGCTGCCCCTGGCCGTTCTCTGGCACCGATTGCGATTGCTGGAATGTCTGGTCCAGAAGCTCCTGCTGTGCCTCCATCAGGGCCTGCATGTCTTCAAGCAGGGACATCATCTGGCTCTGCTGTTGTTGCTGCTGCTGCAGCGCCATGCCGGTTTCCAGGTTTTCCAGCATGTTCTGAAGCTGGGCCAGCATGTCGCGTGCGGCGTCCCGTGCGCCACTTTCCGACAGCTCCTGCATCTGGCGCAGCATCTCGTCCAGCTGCTGGCGGTTGATCGTGTTGGCGTTCGGCGGGATCATCATGGGCTGCAGATCTTCGCCCCGCGCCAGCTGCTCCATCAGGTTCTCTTCCAGGGCCTGCAGATAGCGGTCCATCGCCTGGCGCAGTTCATCCATCAGGCGCGCGATCTCCTCGTCCGACGCGTCGCCGGCCAAGGCGTCCATCAGTGCTTGCTGGGCTGCGCGCAGGTCGCGCTCGGCCAGCGAAAGATCGCCGTCCTCCAGCCTGAGCGCCGTATCCCAAAGCAGCCGTTCTATGGAGGCGATGGCGTCGCCAAGGTTGTCGGCCAAGGTCAGGCGACGCGAGGCGGTGCGCAACGCCAGGAAGACGACGGCGTCGTCATAATAGCGGTCCGGTCTCAGGGACAGCGTCTCAAGGGATTCGGAAACTTCGGCCGCCTGTTCCGGATAGAGCAGCAGCGTTCGCCGCTGATCGATGATGGCGCGGGCGATCGGGTGCTCGAAGGTCCGTTCAGGCAGGACCATGTCGACCGTTTCCGATGTCCCGGACTGACCGATGGCATCCGTTGCCGTCAAAAGGATCGACACGGACTGACCGGCCCAGGGATGCGGCGTCAGGTCGTGGAAGCTGACGCCTTCGGCGTCCGAAGGCTGCCGTCCCGGTACGGTCAATTCCAGCTGCATGGGAGCTCGCGGCAAGGCCTCGGGCGCGTCCGGCGAAAGCGTGACCGTAGCGCGGACCGTCGCCACGCCATAGTCGTCCTCTGCGGTGTAGTGCAGCCGCAGTGCCCCCCGTTCCGTCCCCGTCGGCGTATCCGCGAATGCGATCTCCGGCACAAGATCGGGGATCAGCTCCAGAGGCCATTCGGCGAGGACGGTCCCGTCGACCTCAACGGCGATCCTGTCGCCTGCCGTCAGGACCGCCTCGATCTCCGTGGCGTCGCTGCCGACGATGCCGAAGGTCAGGGCGTCCTGCCCCAGGATCAGCGTGGGCACGTCGGCCGCGCCCGACACCCTGGCGGCGAGGACGCTGTCCGCGGGCGCAGCGATGGCAGGTCCCGGCAGCCGCTCACCGGTCTCGGTCTCAGGCGGGGGCTGCAGATAAAAGGGTGCCACGCCGGTATGGCGCGGCGGCGATATGAAGAGGTCCAGCACCGGATCGGTCCCGGACGCCGCCACCGCGATCTGAGGCGACAGCACCCGTTCCAGCCGCGGCCACCAGTCGCCCCAGCTCGCTGCGGCGGCGACGAACACCACAAGCGCCAAGAGGCCGCGCAGGCCGAAGGCATCCCGCTCCGCCAGTGTCGGACGCGGCAGCCGCACCGTGAGCTGCGACGCTCTGGCCCGCTGGCGATCGACATGCAGCTTCCAGAGTGCCCGCGCCTCCGGATCCCGCATGCTGGTCATCTGCCTGTCGATCAATGCCGTCAGTGGACGGTGCTCGAGCCCGCTGTCCTGTTCCAGCCTTCGGCGCGCGGTGCCGACGGTCGGTGCGCGGAACCCGGCGACTGCCAAGGCAAGCGACGCCGCCGCGGCCGTCCCTAGGACGATCAGCGTCGCCAGATGCAGCCACCCTGGCAGCTGCGGCAGGATGTCGAACAGGGTCAGCGCCGCAAACAGCCCCAGCACCGCCACCAGGGGCCAAAGCCTGGGCCACAGCATCTCCCATGCGACGGAGAGACGTGCTAGGCGCAAGAGCCGCTTCGGCTCGCCGCGCGGCTGTTCAATGTCCATGCGCAGGCGATGCATCGGGTCCGTTCCTCCTGCCCTACCGTGGCCGCAGGGCTAGTCCGCCAACCAAGGAGCCACGGCTTCGCCGGCCACCATTTCTTCGAATGTTGGCCGTTTTCTGACCAGAGCAAATGCGGCACCGTCGACCATCACCTCCGCCGGCAGCGCCCGACCGTTATAGGTGGATGCCATGACGGCCCCATAGGCGCCCGCATGGGTGAACGCCAGCAAGTCGCCGGATGCTAGCGAAGGCAGCGGCCGTTCCACGGCAAAGGTGTCTCCGCTCTCGCAGACCGGCCCGACAACGTCGGCCGGTTCCTCTTGCCCCTCGCCATTTGCGGCCGCGGTCACCGGGACGATGCCATGCCAGGCGTCGTAAAGGGCAGGGCGCAGCAGGTCGTTCATGGCAGCATCGACGATGACGAACCGTCGCGACACACCACGCTTCACATAGACGATCCGGGTGACCAGCATGCCGGCGGCTGCGACCAGCGAACGGCCCGGTTCGACCATGATGGAGCAGTCGAGATCGCCCACAGTGTCGGCAATGGCGGCAGCGTAGTGCGAAGGCGACGGTGGCGTTTCGTCGCGGTAGCGCACGCCGAACCCGCCGCCGAGGTCCAGCCGCTGGACGGGCAGGCCCTGGCTGCGCAGACCGCGCACCAAATCGCCCATGCGGGCGTACGCCGCCCTATAGGGCGCAATGTCGGTGAGCTGGCTGCCGATATGGACCGCCAGTCCCACCGCCTCCACACCGGGCAGGTCGGACGCCAGTCGATAGGCTTCGCCGGCGTGTTCCAGATCGATGCCGAACTTGTTCTCACGCAGCCCGGTCGTGATCTTCGCATGGGTTCGCGCGTCCACGTCCGGGTTGACCCGCACGGCCACCGGTATGGACGCGCCGCGGGCGGCGGCCAGTTCGCTGATCCGGCGCAGTTCGGGTATGGACTCGATATTGATCTGGTGGATGCCCGCAGCGAGGGCAGCCGCGATCTCCTCATCCGTCTTGCCGACGCCGGAGAAGACGATGCGATGCGGCGGAACGCCGGCGGCAAGGGCCTTTGCCAGTTCGCCCGCGGACACCACATCGGCGCCGGCCCCTTCACGCGCCAGCAGGCGGACGACCGAGAGGTTCCCATTGGCCTTCAGGGCATAGGCGATGCGCACGCCCACCGCGTCCATCGGTCCGGCCAGGGCTTGGTAGGCGCGGCGGATGCCGCCGGCGGAATAGCAATAGAACGGCGTGCCAATCTCTGCCGCGACGTCAGTCAACGGCACGGACTCGGCGCAGAGGATACCCTGTCTGCGCTCGAACCCATCGACGCCGGCCATAAGGTCGGATCCAGTCATGAGGTGGGATAGGTCCGGGGGAATTCGTCCGTCTCCACCTCTTCGGGCGGATCGACAAAGGCAGGCTTCTTGCCGCAGCCGGCGATCCCCGCAGAGAGGGCGAGACACAGGGCGGCGAAGACCGCAAATGGGGCTCTCCGCCGCATCACAGGAAGCGCTCCCGTGCTGCGGCAGCGGCTTCACGCACACGCTCCGGCGCCGTTCCACCGAACGAGGTGCGGCTGGCTGCGGAGGCTTCGGGCGTCAGCACCGTGAACACGTCGTCCGTGATCTTCGGTTCTATTGTCTGCATTGCGGCCAGATCCAGCGCCTCCAGCGGGCAAGCTTGTGCCTCGGCCAATGCCACCAGGCGCCCGGTCACGTGATGGGCCTGGCGGAACGGCATGCCGAGAGCCCGGACCAGCCAGTCGGCCAGGTCCGTCGCCGTGGGAAAGCCGCCGGCCAGCGCGGCTTCCATCCGTTCCGGCACGGCCGTCAGGTCGCGGACCATGCCCGTTGTCGCCGCAAGGCAGAGCATCAGCGTCTCATCGGTCTCGAAAACGGGTTCCTTGTCTTCCTGCATGTCCTTCGCATAGGCAAGCGGCAATCCCTTCATCACCGTCAACAGGCCCAACAGATGGCCGAACACGCGTCCGGTCTTCGCGCGCACCAGCTCTGCGGCATCGGGGTTGCGCTTCTGCGGCATGATCGACGAGCCGGTGGTGAAGGCATCGGTCAAGGTCACGAAGCCGAACCCCTCCGACGTCCAAAGCACGAACTCTTCCGCCAGGCGCGACAGATGCATCGCCAGGATGGACGCCAGCGCCAGATACTCCAGGGCGAAATCCCGGTCCGACACGCTGTCGAGGGAGTTGGCGGATGGCCGGTCGAAGCCGAGAGCTTGCGCCGTCATCGCCCGGTCGATCGGAAACGATGTGCCGGCCAGGGCGCCGGCCCCCAGCGGGCATTCGTTGAGACGTCGGCGGCAATCTGCCACACGGCCCCGGTCGCGGCCGATCATCTCCACATAGGCCAGCAGATGATGGCCGAAGGTGACCGGCTGCGCCGACTGGAGGTGGGTGAAGCCCGGCATCAGCGTGTCGGCGTTCCGCTCAGCCTGATCGATCAGAGCCTCTTGCAGGGCGGCAAGCGCCCGGTCGGTTCGGTCCAATGCATCGCGGACCCAGAGGCGGAAATCAGTCGCCACCTGGTCGTTGCGGCTGCGTCCGGTGTGCAGGCGCCCGGCCGCCTCGCCGATCAGGTCGGCCAGGCGCTGCTCCACATTCATGTGGATGTCTTCCAGCGCCGTCTTGAAGCGGAAGGCGCCGGTCTCGATCTCTGAGGCGATACGGTCCAGGCCTTCGATAATGGCCACAGCGTCGGCGCTGCTGATGATCCCCTGCGCTGCCAGCATGTTGGCATGGGCCTTTGATGCTGCGAGGTCCTGGGCAGCCATCCTCTTGTCAAAGCCGATGGATGCGTTGATTTCTTGCATGACGGCGGCGGGGCCGCCGGCAAACCGGCCGCCCCAGAGGGGGTTCGACGGTGCGGATGGGTCGGATTTCACGGACTGATCTGGCCTTGGCGGAAGGTTGGTCTCATTGGGTGAGGAGGGCCGTGTGAAGCGCTTCGGTTCACGATTGGCTGCAATGGCGGTCGCGGCCCTGGTGGCGGCGGGTGTTACCTACTACGTCACCCGCGGGTCGACGGTCCACGGACCGTCCCTGGAAGGGCCGATGGCGGCGTTCGAGCTGTTCGAGACGCCCCGCCCCGCTCCGGAGATTACCTTTTCGGACGCCGCGGGCAATAGTCTCAGCTTGGGCGATTTCGCCGGCCGGGTCGTTCTGGTCAATTTCTGGGCCACCTGGTGCGCCCCATGTGTCCGTGAGATGCCCTCGCTGGACCGTCTGCAGGCCGCGCTTGGCGGGGACGATTTCCAGGTCGTTACCCTGTCGCTGGATCGCGGCGGGCCTGACCAAGTGGAGCCTTTCTTCGACCAGCACGGCATCGAGCATCTCGACGCCTATTTCGATCCGATGGGGGCAGCGCCGCGTGCCTTCGAGGCCATGGGCCTGCCGACGACTGTGCTTGTCGACGGTGAGGGCCGTTGGGTCGGCAGCCTTGCCGGCGACACCGAATGGGACAGCCGCGAGGCCCAGGATCTGATCCGTTATGTCCGCGATGGCGCCTGACGCGTTCTGGCCGCAGGGGTATCGCGCGTGACAGGCTTCACTCCAGCCGATCCCCACTTCGCCCGCCGCGTTCGCGAGAGCTTTGCCCGACAGGGCTTCATGGGCCATCTGGGCGCGCAGATGGTGCGGCTGGAGCCCGGCCTCTGCGACATCGAAGTGCCGTATCGTGCCGACCTCACGCAGCAGCACGGCTTCTTCCATGCCGGCGTCATCTCCAGCATCGCCGACACGGCGGCCGGGTATGCCGCCTATTCGCTGATGCCGGCCGATGCCTCGGTTCTGACCATCGAGTTCAAGATCAACCTGATGTCGCCGGGCCGCGGGGACCGGATCGTCGCCCGTGCCGCCGTCGACCGCCCGGGCCAGGTGATCACAGTGGTCACGGCCGACGTGTTCGCGCTTTCTGGCTCTGATGAAAAGCGGGTGGCCAAGCTGACCGCCACCATGATGTGCCTGCTCGGCCGCAGCGACCGACCGGAGGCGTGACGGCCCTCTTGCGTCAGTCGTCGGCCATCTGCTGGCTGGGATCGTCCCGGAACCGGTGGGCCGGATAGACGCCGAGGACCTTCACAGAGCCGGAGCGCGCGAAGAAATTCAGCTCCGCAAAGGCATAGCGCAGGCGCTGTTCGTCCGGATGTCCCTCGACATCCGCATAAAACTGCGCCTGGCTGAAGCGGCCGCCGACCATGTAGCTTTCCAGCTTGGTCATGTTGACGCCGTTGGTGGCGAACCCGCCCATGGCCTTGTAGAGCGCCGCCGGCACGCTGCGCACCTCGAAAACGAAGCTGGTGATGACCCTGCCGTTACCCGGGGCCGGCCGCCGTGCCGCCGTCTCCATGATCAGGAACCGGGTCGTATTGTGCGACGCGTCCTCGACATCGGAGCGCAGCGCCTCCAGCCCGTACATCTCCGCCGCGAGCTTCGATGCGATGGCGGCCTCCGCCTTATCCTTGCGCTCTGCCACCATCGCGGCAGCGCCCGCGGTATCGGCATGCACCACCGGCTCCAGCCCCAGTGCACGGATGATCGTGCGGCACTGGCCCAGCGCATGGACGTGGCTGTGCACGCGCCTGAGATCGGAGATCGTCGCCCCCGGCACGGCGAGCAACTGGTGGCTGACCTGGTGGAAGTGCTCGCCGTTGATGTACAGGCCGGAGTTCGGCAGCAGGTGATGGACGTCGGCAACCCGGCCGGCGACGGAATTCTCGATGGGAATCAGCGCGGCCGCCGCGCGTGCCTCGTGCACGGCCGCGATCGTCTCTTCGAACGACCGGCAGGGCAGGGTGGGCGCGTCGGGAAAGACTTCGCGGCACGCAAGGTCGGAATGCGCGCCGGGCCAGCCCTGGAACGCTATGGGATCTGGTGACATGGTGTGGAGAGTGGCAGCGTTCGCAACAAGACTTCAAGCGTCGCCGTCAATCGCCGGAGGATTCGGCCAGCAGACGGCGCGCCCGCTCAAGATCGGCCGGAGTATCGACACCCAGCGGAACCGTGTCAACGAGCGCCACATCGATCCGCATGCCGGCTGCGAGCGCCCGCAACTGCTCCAGCCGCTCGCGTCTTTCCAGCACTGCCGGCGGCAGTGCGACGAACTGCGCCAGCGCAGCGCGGCGATAGGCGTAGATGCCGATGTGGTGATAGACGGGGCCAGGGCCGGAGGGGGCGAGGCTGCGCGTGAAATAGAGGGCGCGTCCGATCACAGCGTCCTCCGGTATTTCCGCCACGGCTTTGACCACATTCGGATCGTGCAGTTCTTCCGGGTGCACGATCTCCACCGCTGCTGTCGCGATGTCGACGTCTCGATCCGCCAATGGCGCCAGTACGGCATGCACGGTGGCCGGATCGATCGTCGGCAGGTCCCCTTGCAGGTTGACGACAATGTCGAAGCGGCCTTCGGGATCGTAGCGATCCACGGCCTCGCGGATGCGGTCGGAGCCTGAGGGGTGCGCCGGATCGGTCAGCACGGCCTCGCCGCCATGGGCAGTCACCGCATCGGCAATCTCCGCCTCGGCACAGGCCACCAGGACAGGACCGATTTCGGCGGCCATGGCGCGGCGCCACACCTGGACGATCATCGGTGCACCGGCGAGCGGGGCAAGGGGCTTGTTGGGGAACCGGGTGGCGGCGAGCCTCGCCGGGATGATAACGATGGGAGAACCGACAACCTTCACGCGAGAGCCTTTCTTCCTGCCGCCGGCTCGATCGCCGGTCGGCCCGGCCGTTTATCGGCAGATACCATACCCATGCGACGGTAGCGGGGCTTGCCTTCGCGCAACAAATGCCCCACAAACGGCGCGGTTAAGCAGATACCAGCCGTCTCGCCCCGGGGGCATCGACGCCGAGGGACCGTTTACCGGACGTTCGGGCGTGGCGGAAACCGCTAAGGACGCCATCCGGGATGGAACTTAACAAGATTTTCGCATCGATCCTGCTCGCCGGGATCATCGGCATGGCCTGTGCGTTGCTGGCCGAGGCCTTGGTCGTCCCGCAAGAGCTGGAGCAGAACGCCTACCTCGTCGAACTGGAAGGCACCGACGTGGCGGCTGTGGTTGAAGAGGAGGAAGAGATCCCCTCGGTGCTGCCGCTGCTGGCCAGCGCGGACCCGGCCGCGGGCGAAGGGTTGGCGCGCGCCTGCACCACCTGCCACACCTTCGAGGCGGGCGGTGACAACCGTGTCGGCCCCAACAACTGGAACATCGTCAATGCAGCGATGGGCCATGTGGAGGGCTTCGGCTATTCCAGTGCGATGCAGGAGCGTCACGATGCGGGCGACACCTGGACCTATGAGGCGTTGAACGAATTCCTGCTGAACCCGCGTGAATACATGCCCGGCACCTCGATGGCCTATGGCGGCATGCCCAGCGCGGAGGATCGCGCCAATATGATCGCCTGGCTGCGGACGCTGAGCGACGACCCCGCGCCACTGCCGACGGACGAAGAGATCGCAGCCGCAACGGCGAGTGACGACGCCGAAGAGGCGCCGGAAGCCGAAGGCGACACGCCTTCCGAAGACGCTCCGGCGGAAGACAGCTCTGCGGAAGAGGCGCCGGCCGAAGACGGCTCCGTGGAAGAGGCACCGACCGAAGACACGTCTGCGGAAGACGCTCCCGCGGAGGATGCCCCTGTGGAAGAGGCGCCGGCCGACGACGCTTCGTCGGAAGACGCCCCGGCCGAAGACACTGCCGCGGAAGACGCGCCTGCGGAGGAGGCTGCGGCAGAGGAAGCCCCCACCGAAGACGCGACAGCAGAGACCGCCTCCGCACCGGAAGATGAAGGGCCGTCCGTACCATCGGTCCTGCCCCTTCTGGCGGACGCGGATGTTGCTGCCGGCGAAGCCTTCTCGCGCGCCTGCGTCGCCTGCCATACCTTCGATCAGGGTGGCCCCAACCGCGTCGGACCCAACAACTGGGGTGTCGTCGGCGCGGTTGTCGGCCACATTGAAGGCTTCCGATACTCCCGCAGCATGCAGGCGCTCCACGATGCCGGAGAGATCTGGACCTACGAGGCGCTGGATGCCTATCTGCTGAACCCGCGTGAATACGTGCCGGGAACGACGATGGCCTATGCCGGCATCCGCGACATAGAGGATCGTGCCAACGTCATAGCGTGGCTGCGCACACTCAGCGACGACCCCGTTCCGCTGCCGACCGCTGAGGAAATCGAGGCCGTGACATCTGGCGGCACGAGCCCCTAGCGCCGCCATGACCGACTGGTCGACAGACCGTCGCGCCGCCCTGTTGGACGAGCTTGCTGCGGCCAGCGGCGCCATTGCGCGCCGCCATTTCCGCACGCGGTTCGGTGTCGACCGCAAGGCCGATGCCAGCCCGGTGACGATTGCCGACCGGGAGGCCGAGAGGGCCATCCGCGACATCCTGAAGCGCGAATACCCGGACGACGGCGTGCTGGGGGAAGAGTTCGGCGCGGACGGCATCGACCGCCGTCTGGTCTGGGTGATCGATCCGATCGACGGCACGAAGGCGTTCATCAGCGGCCGCCCCACCTTCGTCACGCTGATCGCGCTTCTGGAAGACGGCGTGCCGGTGATGGGCGTGATCGACCAGCCGATCGTCGGCGACCGTTGGATCGGCATCGCGGGTCGGCCGACCCTGCACAACGGCAAGCCGGTTTCGGCCCGGCGTTGCGGGCGCCTGGAAGACGCGCTTTTGGCAGCCACCGCGCCGGACATGTTCACCGGCGAAGACGCCGTGGCGTTCGCACGGCTGTGCCGGAGCGTTCAGGTGCCCACCTGGGGTGGCGATGGCTATGTCTATGGGCTGGCGGCCTCTGGATTCATCGATGTTGTCGTCGACGGCACCATGAAGTTGCACGACTATGCAGCGCTCGTCCCCGTGGTCGACGGCGCCGGCGGGCGCATCACGGACTGGCAGGGCCAGCCGCTGACGACCACATCGGACGGCCGCATCCTGGCCGCCGGCGACCCGGCCTGCCACGCCGAAGCGCTTGCTCTGCTCAACGGATAACTGTTGCGGGAGCGAGGCCGGAGCCGCCTTGATCCAAACACGTTCCGACATCACCCTTTCAGGCATGCGGGCGTGCCGTGCTTCGCGTATGCATATGCCGGGTAGAGAGGGAGGCGTCTGATGCGCAGTGTGATGGCGGGCCTTGCCGCCTTTGTCGCCATTGTCTTCGCCGACAGGGCGGCGGTTGCGCTTGATCTGCCCTCAGCGCGGTATGCCGTCGCGGAATTCGGCGAACCCCGCTATCCGGAAGACTTCACGCATTTCGACTATGTCAATCCCGATGCGCCACAAGGCGGCACGCTCAGGATCGGAACGTCGGGGCCGTTCGACACGCTGAACCTGATCCCCCTCCAAGGCGTCTATCCGCGCAATATCGTCCTGCTCTACGACACGCTGATGGTGGAGCCCCAGGACGAGCTTTCCGCATTCTATGGCCTTGTCGCGGAGAGTGTGGAGTTCCCCGAAGATCTCTCGTCTGCCACGTTCACGTTGCGGCCGGAGGCCCGCTGGCACGACGGCATGCCGATCACGGCAGACGATGTGGCCTGGACGTTCCGCAGCATCCGCGAGCATGCACGCCCGTTCCTGCGCGCCGTCTATGACGACGTGGAAGACGTCACCGTTGTGGACGACCGACGGGTCCGCTTCGACTTCCGCACGACGGACACGAGGACACCGCTGGTGCGTGTCGCTGAGCTGATCGTAATGCCCCGTCACTGGTGGGAAGCCGAGGGCCGTGACATCGCCTCCGGCACGCTGGAGCCGCCCTTGGGCAGCGGCGCCTACCGCCTGGTCGGCGTCGATGCCGGCCGGCAACTGGTCTACGAGCGGGTGGAGGACTATTGGGCGGCGGACCTGCCGGTCAGGCGCGGCCTCTTCAACTTCGACCGGATCCAGTACGACTATTTCCGTGACCGCGACATCCTGTTCGAGGCGTTCCGCGCGGGCGAATACGACTACAGGCGCGATTTCACGTCGCGGAACTGGGCGACGGGCTACGACATCCCTGCGGTCGCAGAGGGCCGGCTGCAGCGCATGGAGGTTCCGGTTCAGGACTTTCGGGGGATCCAGGGTTTCTACATGAACATACGCCGGCCGATCTTTGCCGATCGGCGCGTCCGGGAAGCCCTGACGCTGCTGTTCAATTTCGAGTTCATCAACGAAACACTGATGTACGGGCTCTACGACCGGATGGAGAGCTACTTTCCCAACTCGGACTATGCCGCAAGCGGGATGCCCGAAGGGCTGGAGTTGGAGCTTCTCGAGCCCTATCGCGACATGCTGCCGGAAGAGATCTTCACCACTCCGTTCGCGCTGCCAACGAATGACGGCAGGCGGCTGTCGCGGGAGAACCGGCGCGCGGCGCTGGCGTTGTTCGCGGACGCCGGGTGGGAGCTGCGCGACGGCGCGCTGACGAATGTGGAGACTGGCGAGCCCTTCACCTTCGAGCTGCTGATGCGGGCAGGCGGCGGCCTGGGACCGCATGCCGGCGCCTATGTGGACACGCTGGGACAGGCCGGCATTGAAGTGACCATGCGGCCGGTGGATATCGCGCAATGGCAGGCGCGCTATCAGGACCGCGATTTCGAGATGATCAACTTCGCCTACACGTTCTATCCGCCGCCGGGATCGGAGCTGGCAAACCGCTTCGCGTCCGCCGCCGCCGACAACAACGGCTCCGCCAATTTGATCGGGATCAGGGATCCGGTAGTCGACGCGTTGCTGACAGTCATTGTCGAGGCCGACGACCTTGAGACGAAAGAGGCGGCGACCCGCGCTCTCGACCGCGTTCTGCTGTGGGGCCACTACGTCGTGCCGCACTGGTACAACCGGGTCGCCTGGGTCGCCTATTGGAACCGGTTCGGCTTTCCTGAGACCCATCCCCCCTACAACTACGGCTTCCCCAATTCCATCGCCTTCCAGCCCAGCTGGTGGGTCGATGCGGAGTTGGATGCCGCACTTCAACAGACCCAGTGATCGGGAAGGACGCCGCAATGATGGCCGCACCACGCTTGCTCGGGGCCTGCTTTTGCATGGTCCTCACCGGCGAAGCTCTGGCTCAGGACGCAAGCGTCGAACGCGGCGAACCTGTGCATGCCATCACCCAGTATGGCGATCCGCCGCTCTATCCGGCCGATTTCCCGCACTGGAACTACGTTAATCCGGACGCGCCCCGTGGCGGCACGCTGGTGGTCGGCGCCTTCGGCAGCTTCGACAGCCTCAACAACAACATCATGCAGGGCGACCCGGTGCAGGGTCTGGCCCTGATCTACGCATCGTTGACCTCCGCCAGCGCCGACGAGGTGGCCGTGCAGTATGCCGAGATCGCCGAGTCCATCGAGCTGGCGGAAGACCGATCCTGGATCATCTACAACTTGCGTCAGGACGCCTATTTCCACGATGGCCATCCGATCACTGCCGAAGACGTGGTGTGGACGCACGAGACCTTCCGGGACCAGGGGCGGCCCTTCTATCAGACCCGCTTCTACAACGAGATTGGATCGATCGAGGCGCTGGACGAGCACACCGTTCGCTTCACCTTCACCAACACGTCCAATCGCTCCCTGCCGCTGGCGATCGGCAGCTTCCCGATCCTGCCGAAGCACTATTGGGAAGACCGCACCTTCGACGATCCGACGCTGGAGCCGCCGCTGGGCAGCGGGCCGTACCGGATCGAGGATGTCGATCCTGGCCGGTCGATCACCTATGTGCGGGTCGACGACTTCTGGGGTGACGATCTGCCGGTCTACCGCGGCATCTACAATTTCGAGCGGGTCACTTATCAGTACTACCGCGACAACACGGTCCGCTACGAAGCCTTCAAGGGCGGCGAGTTCGACTTCCTGTCGGTGACCGATCCGCAGGAATGGAGCACCGGATTTGAGGATCTGGACCCGGTCGAGGACGGCACCTTGGTGCTGGAGATCATCCCGTCGACCGACCCGGAAGGCTCCTCCGGCTTCATCTTCAATCTGCGGCGCGATTTCCTGGAAGATCCGCGCGTGCGTGAGGCTCTGGTCCAATTCTACGATTTCGAGACGGCGCGGCGGCAGATCCATCACGGCTTTTTCCAGCGGGCCGTCAGCCACTTCCCCAATACCGAACTGGAGGCCACCGGCCTGCCGGAAGGCGAAGAACTCGCTATTCTGGAGAGCCTGCAGGACCAGATGCCGGACCACATCCGCGAGCGCATCTTTACGGAAGAGTTCTCGCTGCCCGCGACGGACGGCAGCGGCAACATCCGGGCCAACCTGCGCACAGCCACGCGACTCTTGCGCGAGGCCGGCTGGGAGGTCCGCGAAGGCGTGCTGGTCAACGGCGAGACCGGCGAGCCGATGGAGTTCGAGCTGGTCTACGGATCCCCCACCATCGAACCCACGGTGCTGGGGCTGGTCCGCAATCTGGAACGCGGCGGCATCCGTGCCGTGCCGCGCTTCGTCGACGGTGCAGCCTGGCAGAACCGCATCTACCAGTACGACTATGATCTGATGTTCGGCTTCAACACGCCGTTCTATCCGCCCGGCGCGGCGCTCAGGGAAGGCTATGGATCGGCGGTCGCCGACATCCCGGGCAATTTCAACCTCAGTGGCATCAAAGACCCCGTCTTGGACGCACTGGCCGAACATGTGATCAACGCCGATAGCTGGGAGGCCATGGTGCAGGCATCCCGTGCCTTCGATCGGTACCTGCAGTGGAGCTATCTTTCGATCCCGTTCTATTATGACGATTCGACCCGCATCGCGTATTGGGACATCTTCGCCCGTCCGGAAACTCGGCCGCGGTTCGGGCTGGGGGTGCTGACCACATGGTGGTTCGACGACAGCAATACCGCCGCGTTGCGTGAGAACCGCTGAGCCTGCCGGCAGACCGGCTGAATCCCTGGCGAGGCAATCGAGGACCACCGCGGAATCGCCTTGATCCGAACACGATCCGACATCACCCTTAACCGCCTGCGGGAAACTACCCGCTGATTGTCCGCGTTCATCCCAACCGCGCGAGGATACTTTTGATGCTGCGCGTCTCAGCAGGCTTGGCGGCCAGTCTGCTTCTGTCTTTGGCCATCGGCGGTATCGCGGAGGCGGATGAGGAACTGACCGTCTACCGGTCTTTCGCGGAGTTCGGCGAACCGCTCTATCCTGACGATTTTCCGCATTTCGATTATGTCAATCCCGACGCACCGAAGGGCGGCGAGGTCACCTTGGGCGGCTTCGGGACATTCGAGACGCTGAATACCATCGTTCTGGGCGGCCAATGGCCGCTGGGCATCGGCCTGACCAGCGACACGCTGATGACGGGGTCGTCCGACGAGCTGGCGAGCCACTATCCGCTGATCGCCGAACATGTGGCAGTACCGGACGACCTGAGCTATGCGGTCTTCACGATCGACGCGCGGGCGCGGTTCCATGACGGCCATCCGATCACGGCGGAAGACTTCAAGTTCGCCTACGACACCATCATGGACAACGGGCGGCCCTTCCTCAGGGCCTTTTTCGAAGACATCACCGGCGCCACGGTTGTCAGCGAGCGGGAGATCCGCTTCGATTTCCAGACAACGGATGCTTGGAAGTCCGTGGCCCTGGCCGCCAGCATGCAGCCGCTGCCGGTGCACTATTGGCAGGAAGAAGGCCGTGATGTGAAACAGAGCTTCCTGGAGCCGCCCTTGGCGGATGGGCCTTATCGCATTGTCTCCGTCGATCCCGGAAGCTCCATCACCTACGAGCGGGCGGAAGACTATTGGGCGGCCGATCTGCCCGTGAATGTTGGGCAGTACAATTTCGACCGCATCACCTACGAATACTACCGAGACGACGACGCACTGTTCGCCGCCTTCATCAGCGGCGACATCGACTTTCGGTTGGAGTACAGATCGCAGCGCTGGGCCACAGGCTACGATTTCCCGGCTGTGGAAGAGGGCGAGGTGGTTCAGGAAGCCCTGCCGGACAACACGCCGCAGGGCATTCAGGCCTATGTCCTCAACACCCGGCATCCGCAATTCGAGGACATTCGGGTCCGCCAGGCGCTGACGCAGCTGTTCGACTTCGAGTGGACGCGCAAGAACCTATTTTACGGCAACTACACGCGCACGCGCAGCTACTTCCCTAACTCCGATTTCGGGGTTGGCGATTTCGGCCCACCGGAAGGGCAGGAGCTGGCGTTTCTCGAGCCGTTCCGCGATCAGCTGCCACCGGAGCTGTTCACCGAAGTCTGGGAGCCTCCAGTCACCGATGGCTCCGGCAACATCCGCCCGCAGCTTGACGAAGCGAACCGGCTGTTCGCCGAGGCGGGATGGGAGATCAGCGACGGCGTGCTGATCCATGCGGAGTCCGGAGAGCCGTTCACGATAGAGTTCACCCTGATTGCCGCCGATGCGACCGAGCGGATCGTCCAGGCCTTCGCCCGAAACCTCGAGCGGGCCGGCATACAGGTCAGCATCAGGGCCGTCGATACGGCGCAGTACGAGCGGATCGTGAACGAGTTCGACTATGACATCATCAGCGTCCGGTCGAACTTCTTCCCGCCGCCGGGGCCGGAACAGCGCAGCTATTGGGGGTCGGCTGCTGCCGATACCGTCGGTTCCGCCAACTGGGCGGGCATCCGGAACCCGGTGGTCGACGCGCTGGTTGAAGAGGTGGTCGCGGCCCGCGACATCGAAACACTCAAGGCAGCCAATCGCGCATTGGACCGCGTGCTGCTCTGGAACTATTACATGATCCCGCAATTCCATCAGGCGGAAGCCTGGGTCGCCTATTGGGATGTTTTCGAGCGGCCTGATCGGCTGCCGCACTACAGCACAGGATTTCCCGATACGTGGTGGTTCGAGACCGGCAGCGGCGCACAGCAGACGCAAAGGTGACCGAAGCCCTGATGCCGGCGCAGGTCAGGCGGCCGACTTAAACGATGCTGGCCTATATCGCGCGCAGACTGCTGCTGATGATCCCGACGCTGTTCGGGATCATGGTGCTGAACTTCGTCATAATCCAGTTCGCGCCCGGCGGACCCGTGGAACAGCTTCTTGCCGAGCTGCAGGGGCTGGGCGGCGACGCCACGGCGCGCATCTCCGGCGGCAGTGACGATTTCGGTGGACCGCAGGTCGATGCAACGGGCACCGGCAGCGACGTCACCAGCCGTTATCGCGGCGCCCAGGGGCTGGACCCGGAATTCGTTGCCGAGATCGAACGGATGTTCGGCTTCGACAAGCCGGCCCACGAGCGCTTCTTCCTGATGATCGGCAATTTCCTCACCTTCGATTTCGGGGAGAGCTATTTCCGCGACACGCCGGTGATGGAACTGGTGCTGGACAAGCTGCCGGTCTCGATCTCGCTGGGTCTGTGGACGACACTGCTGGTCTATCTGATCTCGATCCCGCTCGGCATCCGCAAGGCGGTCAAGGACGGTTCACGCTTCGATGTGTGGACCAGTGGTGTCGTCGTGGTGGGCTATGCCATCCCCAATTTCCTCTTCGCGGTGATGCTGATCGTCATGTTTGCCGGGGGGCGGTACTTCGACTGGTTCCCACTGCGCGGCCTGGTCTCCGACGATTGGTCGACGCTGCCCTGGTGGCAGCAGATCTTGGACTATTTCTGGCACATCGCGCTGCCGGTCATAGCGCTGGTCGTCAGCGGTTTCGCCACGTTGACGATGCTCACGAAGAACTCGTTCCTGGACGAGATCAACAAGATGTACGTGCTCACCGCCCGGGCGAAGGGGCTGGCGTCGCGGCGTGTCCTCTACGGTCACGTCTTCCGCAACGCCATGCTGATCGTCGTGGCGGGCTTCCCCGGCGCTTTCATCAGCATCCTGTTCACCGGCTCGGTGCTGATCGAGGTGATCTTCTCGCTGGACGGGCTTGGGCTTCTGGGCTTCGAGGCTGCCATCAACCGCGACTACCCGGTGATGTTCGGCACGCTCTACGTCTTCACGCTGCTGGGCCTGCTGATCAAGCTGGTGGAGGATATCGTCTACACCATCATCGACCCCCGCATCGATTTCGAGACGCGGAGAGTCTGATGCCGGTGCACAAAGATCGCCTGTTCGGCCTCTTTCCCATCACCCCGCTGACGCGGCGGCGGCTGATCAACTTCCGCGCCAACCGTCGCGGTTGGTGGTCGATGTGGATCTTCGTCGTCCTGTTCCTGCTGACCCTGTTCGCCGAGTTCTTCGCCAACGACAAGCCGCTGGTGGTGCGCTACGACGGCGGCACCTATTTCCCCGTCTTCTTCTTCTATCCGGAGACGGAATTCGGCGGCGATTTCGAGACCGAGGCGGAATATCGCGACCCCTTCGTTCAGGAACTGATTGTCGACGAAGGCGGCGGCTGGATCCTGTGGCCACTGATCCCGTTTTCGTATGACACGATCAACTACAACCTGGCGCAGCCGGCTCCGGCGCCGCCATCCGCAGAGAACTGGCTGGGCACCGACGACCAGGGCCGTGACGTGCTGGCCCGGCTGATCTACGGGTTCCGGCTCTCCGTCCTGTTCGGCCTGGCGCTGACCTTGCTCAGCTCGATGATCGGCGTGGCCGCAGGCGCAGTGCAGGGGTATTTCGGCGGCTGGACCGACCTGATCTTCCAGCGCTTCATCGAGATCTGGTCGGGCATGCCGGTCCTCTATCTGTTGATCATCATGGCGTCGATCGTCACACCCGGCTTCTGGAGCTTGCTGATCCTGCTCTTGCTG
>JANQQD010000306.1 GCA_028285185.1 Anaerolineae bacterium
CCTGCGGGATCTGCAGGAAGATGGACGCATGACCAATGTCGAGTTGGCGCGGCGCGCCGGGATCTCCGCCCCCCCTTGCCTGCGCCGTGTGCGGGCGCTTGAAGAAGCCGACTATATCCGCGGCTATCACGCCGACATCAACCCCGAAGCGCTGGGCTTCGGCGTGACCGTGTTTGCACATGTGGGCCTGAGCAGCCAGGCCGAATCGGATCTCCGCCAGTTCGAGGAGCTGGCGCAGACCTGGCCGCTGGTGCGCGAATGCCACATGCTGGCCGGCGAGACGGACTTCCTCTTGAAGATCGTGGCAGAAGACTGGGACGCCTATCAGCGTTTCCTGACGACACAGCTGACCGCTGCCCCCAATGTCAGCCACGTCAAGTCGGCGCTCGCGATTCGGACCGGCAAGCACCAGCCCGGTGTGCCCATCGACATCCACGCCCACCAGCATCACGACTAGAGTGCGAATGCGCCACTCCGGGCGGCTTCGGCCAGCCCGAACAGCGCGCCACCCAACACGGCCCAATGCACCTGAAGCGAGAACCGCAGCAGCAGCAAGAGACTGACGGCGGCAACGCCTGCCGCCACCCAATCGAAACCGCTGGCCGTGAACAGAATCGCCTGACCCAGCACCACGCCCAGGTTGAGGATCACGCCGACAACCGCGGCCGTGATCGCCGCCAGGGCGGCTGCAGCCCGGCGGTTGCGTGACAGCCGCTCGACGTACGGGGCGCCGGCGAGGATGAACAGGAAGCACGGCAGGAAGGTCACATAGACCGTCAGTACTGCAGCGATCGAGCCTGTAAGCCATTGCGGCAGGTCTCCCGGCTGGTTCCAGCCGGCGAAGAAACCCACGAACTGCGTCACCAGAATCAGCGGCCCTGGCGTCGTTTCGGCCAGAGCCAGCCCGCGCACCATGTCGGCGGACGAAAGCCATGCATAGTCTTCGACCGCGCGCTCGGCGATGTAAGGCAGCACTGCATATGCGCCGCCGAAAGTGACGAACGCTGCGGTGGTGAAAAGCTCGATCACCCCCAGGAACGGCGCGGTTCCAAGCGTTGCGAGAACACCGGCGACGACGGCGCCCCACAGACCCAAGAAGATGGCACAGAGCCTCAGTAGCCGGCGCCAGCCGCCGATCGCCTCGGATGCTGCCGGCGCCGCCGGATCGGCGGTTGCCCCGAAGCCGGCAATGCCGAAGCGTCCCGCCAACACCCCGCAGAGGGCGGCGCCCAGCACGATCATAGGGAACGACACGCCGGGCAGCTGCAGCCCGACAAAAGCGGCAAGGGCCAGCAGAACGGGAACTGGTCCCTTCAGCGTCCGGCGCGCAAGCCGCCATAGCGCGACCGCGATGATCGCGATTACGACCGGGGCCACACCGCGAAAGGCCGCCGAGACCCAGGGCGCATCGCCGTAAGCCGCAGCGATGTACGAGAGGGCCAGGAGAACGACAGCACCTGGAAGCACGAACAGGACGCCGGCGGCAATACCGCCGGCAAGACCATTCATGCGCAGGCCCACATAAGTGGCAAGTTGCTGCGCCTCGGGCCCGGGCAGCAGCATGCAGAAGTTGAGCGCGTTCAGAAATCTCTGCTGATCGATCCACCCGCGCCGGTCCACCAGGTCGCTCTGCATCATCGCGATCTGGCCCGCCGGCCCACCGAAGCTGATGAAGCCCAGCTTCAGCCAGTAGGCCAAGGCCTGCTTCAGCGTCGGCGGCGTGGGCTGTCTGTCGTGACTGTCGGTCATGGGATCCTTCTTGTGGCCAAACGGCGCGGGCCCGCGCGCACGCGTGGGTTGGTTAGCATTTCGTTTATGACGGTTGGGTGAGAATGCGCCGCGACCCATTGACGATGCCGTCAATGCTTAGAACCATAAGCTGAAGTGCCGCAGCCGAACGGCAAGTGTTGCGGCCTCCGGGGATCGGCGGCACCATCGGCCGATTGCTTAGGGTCTAAACGGGAGATCAGGCCATGCCGATGCTGGATCGCGCCGGAAACCCGACCATCCCTTGCGCTTCACCGGCGCAGGTCGCGACTGTCCTTGGCCGCGTCGCGCTGCTGCTTCTTTTTGTGATCGTGCCGCTGAGGACAGGGCTCGCCCAGTCGGCCGTCGATGTCCAGGCGGTTATCACCAGTCAGGCCATGGCGCCGGAAGATGTCGGCTTCCTGCTGTTCGATCCCCAGACCGGTGCGGTGCTGGAGCAATTGAACGCCGATCGGGGCTTCATCCCGGCATCGGTGACCAAGGTGCCGACCATGGTGGCGGCGCTGAACATCCTCGGCGCCGACTACCGATTCGAAACGTCCGTCCACACATCGTCAGCGGCCGCGGGCGGCCGTCTGACCGGCAACCTCTATCTGGTGGGCGGCGGCGACCCGTTTCTCGACACCGACGACCTGTCGGGCCTGGCACAGCAGGTGCGCGCGCGCGGCATCGCGGCCATCGACGGGGCCTTTGCCTATGACGACAGCCTGCTGGCCAGTGCTGAGGAGATCAATGCCGGCCAACCCATCCCCGCCCAGTACAATCCCGGTGTCGGCGCCCTGTCGGTCAATTTCAACCGCATCCATGTGAGCTGGCAGCAGAGCCGCAGCGTGGGCGGCGTCGTCGCCCTGGCAAATGCGGTCTCGGAAGGCATGGAGATGCCTGTTGACTGGGTCAGCTTCGACCCTGCTCCGGCGGAGACGGATCCACGCGCAGGCTTCCTCTATGCCGGTTTCGGCGGCGGTGAGCGGTGGCTCGTGTCACAGCGGCTGTCTGAACCGGGAAGCCTCTGGCTGCCCGTGCGCACGCCGGCCCTGCACACGGCAACGGTGTTCGCCCGGCTGCTTGAGCAGCAGGGCGTCGTCGTCAGTGCACCTGTGGCCGCCGTCAGGCCGGCCGGGTCGGCGCCGATGGCACGCCATATGAGCCTTCCGCTCGTCGATATTGCCGAGCAGGTGCTGCGCTACAGCAACAACCTGTCGGCCGAGCTGGTCGGCCTTTCGGCCTCACGGCGGCTGACGGGCGCACCCATGGGCATCGCCGCCTCCAGCCAGACCCTGGGGCAGTGGTTTGCCACACAGATGCCGGGGGTCGATTGGGGCGGTTTCCGCACGGACAACCATTCCGGCCTCAGCACGGCGGCCCGCGTGACGCCGCGGCAGATGGCCAATGTCCTGCTCTACGCCTGGCCGCAGAACTATGGCGGGCAGCGGCTGTTCGACCTGCTGCGCCCCGCCGGCTGGCAGGACACCCTGAACCAAGAACGACCGGCCGGCACGCCGCCCCTGCAGGTGCGCGCCAAGACGGGAACCGTCTATTACGGCAGCGGCCTTGCCGGCTATCTGACGACCGTCGGCGGGCGGACGCTGGGCTTTGTCGTCTTCGTGTCCGACATCACGGAGCGCCTGGCTCTGGATGCCGTGATGGACCGCCGCTTCCTGGCGCCGCCGCAGGGCGGGCGTGGGTGGCTGACACGCGCCCGCAACGTGGAGCGAGAGCTGGTCACGGCGTGGGCCATGGCCTACTGAGCAATGCGGTGCCGGGAAGAGCGGCCCGGGCCGCCGATGCCGTGATAGACTGCTATGTCGGCCGACCGATCCGGGCGGCAGCCGGAACTCTTTGGAGCAGACAATGGGCTTGAGGTTGAAGTTCAACCTGGTGCTTCTGGCGGCCTTCGTGCTGGGGCTGGTGATCGCGGGCTTCCTGTCGTTCCGCATCCTGCAGCAGAACGCCGAGGAGGAGGTCGTGGCAACGGCGCGCCTGATGATGGAGAACGCGCTGGCGATCCGCGCGTACACATCATCTGAGGTGGGGCCGCTGCTGAACGATGCGGATTTCGACCAATTCCTGCCCCATACGGTGCCGTCCTATGCTGCGCAGACCAACTTCCGCCTCGTTCAGGAACAGTTCCCCGAATACAGCTACAAGGAAGCGGCGCTGAACCCGACCAACCTCGCGGATCTTGCGAACGAATGGGAAGCCGACATCATCAACCGCTTCCGCAACGAGCCCGGCCTTGACGAGCAGCTGATCGCCCGCGAAACGCCGTCCGGCATCACCATGGTGCTGGCACGCCCGCTGGTGGTCGGCGACGAGGCCTGCCTGGCCTGCCACGGCGCCGTGGATGATGCCCCGCCGGAGATGCTGGCCATGTACGGCCCCGCCAACGGATTCGGCTGGACGCTGGGCGAGGTGATCGGCGCACAGGTCGTTTCCATCCCGAAATCGGTGCCCATGGCACGCGCGGAACAGACCTTCTTCACGTTCCTGATCTCGCTGGTCGTCGTCTTCCTGATCATCGCGGTGCTGCTGAACATCCTTCTGCACATGGTGGTAGTGAAGCCGGTCGTGCGCATTTCGCACATGGCAAGCCAAGTCAGCCTGGGGCACATGGATGAACCGGAGTTCGCGTGGCGCGGCCGGGACGAGATCGGGTCGCTGGCCTCATCCTTCAACCGGATGCGGCGCAGCCTGGAAAACGCGATGAAGATGCTGGAGGACTAGGCTTGGCACAGTCCTTCTCGCTATCGCCCCTATAAGGACCAGACATGTCGTCCGGTACGGGGCACCCACAGTCTATCGGCAAATACCAGATCGAGGCCGTCCTCGGCCGCGGGGCCATGGGGGTGGTCTACAAGGCCTACGATCCCACCATCGAGCGTCACGTGGCGTTGAAGACGGTGCGGCCGGATCTGTTGGACGGCCGCGACGGCGACCAGCTGCGTGCGCGCTTCAAACGGGAAGCGATGGCGGCCGGCCGCTGCATGCACCCCAATATCGTCGCCGTGTTCGACTTCTCCGACCAAGGCGACACGCCCTTCATCGCCATGGAGTATGTGAAGGGAAAGGAGCTGTCGCAGTTCATTCGCCAGGGTGTGATGTTCGAGCGCAGCGTGGCGCTGTTCATCATCGCCCAGGTGCTGAGCGCGCTTGAATTCGCCCATGGCCGGGGCGTCGTGCACCGCGACGTCAAGCCCAACAACATCATCGTGCTGAAGGGCGGCAAGATAAAGGTGACCGATTTCGGCATCGCGCGGCTGGAGGTGACCGGGCTCACGCAAGTCGGCTCCGTCATGGGCACCCCAAGCTACATGTCGCCGGAGCAGTTCAGGGGCGAGACCGCCGATCACCGGTCGGACATCTTCTCCACCGGCGTGGTGCTGTTCGAGCTGCTGACGGGCAAGAAGCCTTTCCCGGGCGACACCGCGACGGCAATCATGTACCGGGTGTTGCACGAGCCGCCCTTGTCCTTCGCCGATGTGGGGGCGGAGGCGCCGGTGGCGCTGGATGCGGTCGTCCGCAAGGCACTGGAGCGGGAACCGGAAGACCGGTACCAGTCAGCGGACGAATTCGCCCGCGTGCTGCGCAGTGCACTTACCGACCCAAAGGCCGAAGGCCGGATCTCGCAGTCCGACGAGGAGGTGCTGGTTTCCACACTCGGCTCTGGGCCCGCCCTGCAGGGCGCCGTGCTGACGTCGCTGGAGGCGGACCTGCTGCGCCGTGCGGAGGCGGACCTCGCCCACTACATCGGCCCGATCGCCAAGGTCCTGGTGAAAAAGGCTGCCGCACAGACCACCAGCATCACCGAACTCTACAAGGCGCTCGCAGAGCACATCCCGGCCGATGACGACCGCGAAGCCTTCTTGAAGCGGGCGAAGCGGCTGGAGGGGGGCAGCACCCGCACCATGTCGACGCGTGACACGGCGGGGCGCACCATTTCCACCGCCGTCGGCCGGACCGACGCCAGCGGAACATCATTCCAAGCGGATGTGCTGGACAGCCTGACCGGCGAACTGACCGTGCATCTGGGCCCAATCGCCCGTGTGCTGGTGAAGAAATCGGCACGCTCGGCCGGAACGCTGGACGATCTCGTCGGCACCCTGGCCGACCATATCCAGGACGATGGGGAGCGGCGGTCTTTCCTCGACCGCGTGACCGCCCGCCTGCCAGGGGAAGCCTGACAGGGACAGGTTATTGTCGGCCCCTGCAATAGATCCTATTCCGGCGCCCGGGTGAACGGCACGAAGCGGACACGAGCTGTGCCCTCGTACACATCCCGCCGCTCAACTGTCATGGTGCCGTCGGCGTCCTCACGCTTGCGTACCTCCAGGAGCGTCTGCACGCTGGGCGGCCCGACGGGGATGACCATGATCCCGTCCGGGGCAAGCTGCTGCAGCAGCGGCGGGGGGATGTGGTCGATGGCGGCGGTCACGATGATGCGGTCGAAGGGTCCATGCTCCGCCCAGCCGTGATAGCCGTCGCCAATGCCGAGCTGGATGCCGGCATAGGCCGGATGCCCGGCCTCAACCATGCCGGCGATGGCCGCCGCGGTACGCTCCGCCAGGGGCTCGACGATCTCGATCGAATACACCTGGTCGGTGAGATGGGAGAGGACAGCCGCCTGGTAGCCGGATCCTGTACCGATCTCCAGCACCCGGTGCCCCGGCTCGACCGCCAACACCGACGTCATGCGTGCCACCATATGCGGTGCGGAGATGGTCTGGCCGAAGCCGATGGACAGCGGCGAATCCCGATAGGCCGCATCGCGGTCGCCGGGCAGCACGAAGTCGTGCCGACCCGTCAGCAGCATCGCCGCCCGCGCCCCGTCGCCATAGAGCTGGGCCTGCTGGATCAGCCTCTGCATGAGGTCGAACCTCCTGCCGGCAAGGGCGGGGTCTTCACCATGACGCGCCACCATCTCGGCAACGAATGCATCGCGGTCTTCAAGCGGCGGCGGATCTGACGGCGCCGCCAATTGCGCCTGGGCGACAAGCGAGCCAACCAGGACCATGCAGATCCCCAGGATGGCTCCAATCGCCGAAATTCGCCGCGTTGCCAGCATCGGATGCCCCATTGCCCGATCTCGAAGGCATGAGGGGGCAGCTTAGCCAAGCCGGACGAACGGGGCCAGCGGTGGCCGGCCAAGGCTGCGTCAGGCGATCGCCACCAGAGTCTGCATCATCTGATCAGCGGTCGTCACCGTCTTTGAAATGGCCTGATAGTTCCGCTGGGCCACGATCAGATGCGTCATCTCCTGCGCTAGGTCGACGTTGGAGCCTTCCAACGCCCCCGGCACGATCTGCGCTGTCAGGTTCTGCGAGTTGCCGTCCACCGCCTCCACAAACGCGCCGGTCTGCAGGGGCTCCGCAAAATCCGGGCTGTTGCGGGAGACGTTGGCCGTGAAGTACGTGTCGCCCACCGGCTTCATCAGGTCTTCGTTGACGACATTGTAGAGCGCCAGGCGGAAGCGCTGGCGGGTCTGGCCGTTGTCGTACAGCTCGGTCACATTGCCCTGGCGGTCCGTGCCGTAGGACACCAGCCGGCCGCGGGGATAGCCGTCGGCGCTGGCGCTGGCGCCGTTGGTGCCGGTGCCGGAGAAGCTCATGGCCGAGAAGTCGAAGGTGAAGCCGTTATGGGTGAGCGGCTGGATCACGCCGCCGACCTCGGTCAGCGGCCCGACCAGCGCATTCGTCGGGTCGTGCAGATCCCAGCCGGTGCCGTTCCAGCGCAGCATATAGTCGTAGGTGATGCTTGACGGGCTGGGCAGCGGCGGAATGGTGATCGAGCCGTCGGCAGCCGGATCGCCGATCGCCGCATCCTGGCCCGCGGCGTCCTCGGGAAGCGAGTCGGCCTGGTAGGCAAGGAAGGTGATCGGCGCCTCAAGAACCGAACCGTCCGCGGGCACATAGCCGATCACGTTCACGTTGCTGGTGGCTTCCTGCGGCAGCAGACCGTAGCGGGTAAACCGCATGGGGCCGGGCGTGCCGCTGACGGCGCCCGTCGTCTCACTGATTTCCCAACCGTGCACGTAATAGCCTTCCGCGGTCGTGAGGTATTTGCCCGACGTGGTGTCCGTCATCTGAAAGCCGCCGTCGCGGGTGTAGAGCGTGCCGGGCTGGTTGGCCCCGGCCGCTTCGGTACCGTCCAGCGTCTTGGTCACACGGAAGAAGCCGCGGCCGGAAATCGCCACGTCGAGGTCGCGCCCCGTGGTCTCCACCTGGCCCTGCATGCCGATGAAGTTGTGGCTGCGTGCGATCACGCCCTTGCCGGCGGCGGACTTGTCGGCCTCGCCGGCCACCAGGTCGGCGAACCGCGTCTCGGTGCGCTTGAAGCCCGTGGTTCCCACATTCGCGATGTTGTTGGAGATGTTGGCCATCGCCTTGTCGTGGGCCTTCATGCCCATGACGCCGATCGCCATGCTGTTATTGATGCTCATCGCGTCACCCGTCTTGTGGCTGCCACCTGGATCATCGGCTCAGGCGGGATCAGTTCAGGATGTTCACGGCAGTGCGCAGCATCTCATCGCTGCGCGACAGCGCCTTGGAATTCAGTTCATAGGCGCGCTGGGCCTCGATCAGATTGGTGATCTCAGACACAGTGTCGACGTTGGACCGCTCCAGATAGCCCTGCAGCAGCACGCCGCGGCCTTCGAGGCCCGGTGTGTCGCTCTGCGCTTGGCCCGACGCCGAGGTCTCGCGGAAATAGTTCCGGCCGACGGCTTCCAGCCCGTTCTCGTTCTGGAACAGGCTCAGCTGGATGTCGCCCACCTGCTGCAGCTCGGTCTCGCCCGCCAGCTCCTGCCAGATGCCGCCGTTCTCCGCGATGGTGACGGAGAGCGCGTTGACGTCGATCGTGCCGCTGACACCGTTCAGCCGATAGCCCTCGGTGGTCACGATCTCGCCCTCGCTGTTGACGGCGAAGGACCCGGCTCGGGTATAGGCCAGCGAGCCGTCGGGCATGGTGACCTGGAAGAAGCCGCGGCCGTTGATGGCAACGTCGAAGCTGTTCTCGGTCTGCTGCAGCGCCCCGCTGGTGAAGATGCGGTAGGACCCGTTGATCTGCGAGCCCAGACCGATCTGCAGCCCGGTAGGTCGGATCGTGCCGGAATCGCTCGTCGGCTGACCGACCACCCGGTAATTCTGATACATCAGGTCGGCAAAAAGTGCATGCTGGGTCTTGAACGCAGTGGTGTTCACGTTCGCCAGATTATTGGTGATGACGGAGACGTTGCGCTGCTGCGTGCTCATGCCCGTCGCGGCGATATGGAGCGATTTCATCATGACTGCGGCATCCTGCTTGCCAACCTGACCGTGGGCCCGAGAGGGGCACTCGGGGGATGGTGATGCAAGGGGGATGCCAGAAATACCTCTAGGCGGCGATACGCCGATCAATCGGACGGCAGTGTGTCTTCGGCTCTGGGCGGCTCGCCACCCGCGCGCGTGAGGAAACTGATCGCCGCGTTCACGTCGCCGGGTCCGGCACGCTCGGCGAAGAACCGTTCTGCCGTCGGGATAGACGCCATTTCTCCGGCGGCCGCCATGGCGAGGAACTGGTTCATGCTGGTTCCCTCTTCGCCCGCCAACTTTTCAATCGCAGCCTTCAAAGAGACCCGTCGTCGCGGCGGGAAGGTCGACAGTCTTGTCGTCACCGGCTCGGTTCCTCAGAGTCCAACAGCCTGAGGGCCTCACGCACCGCTTCACTGGCATTGTTGTAGAGGCCGGAGGCAACTTTGCGTCGCACGAACTCTTCCAGCTTAGGCGTCAGCGAGACATTGATAAACGCACTCCCTCCTGCAATGAGGACGGGGAGAATGGCGAACTCTGACAAGGATTGTTATCGGCCCGCCCGATCGGTCAAGATCATAGGCAGTTGCACCCTCACACCTCGTGATCCGGCAGTTCCCGCTTCCTGCGCTCCACATACTCCCGCAGGGAGTCGTTGATCGCCTCGTCCAGCGGCGGGGGCTGGTAGTCGGCGAGCATCTTCTTCCACACGGCGTTGGCGCGGGCTGCGGCGTCCTTTTCGCCGTCGGCGGACCATTGTTCGAAGCTGTTGTTGTCTGCGATGGCCGAACGGTAGAAGGCCGTTTCGAAATGGGCCTGGGTGTGGGCGCAGCCCAGGAAATGGCCGCCGGGGCCGACCTCCTGGATTGCGGACAGCGCCTGGCCGTCGGCGGACAGGTTGATGCCGCGGGCGAAGGTTTCCAGGATGCCCAGCTGGTCGGCGTCCATCACGAACTTCTCATAGCCCATGACCAGGCCACCCTCCAGCCAGCCGGCGGCGTGCAGCACGTAGTTCACGCCCGCCATCAGGGTGGCGTTCAGCGTGTTCGCCGCCTCGTATGCCGCCTGGGCGTCGGGGATCTTCGAGCCGCACAAACCGCCGCCGGAGCGGAATGGCACGCCCAGCCGGCGCGCCAACTGGGCAGCGCCATAGAGCACCAGCGCCGGCTCCGGCGTGCCGAAGGTGGGAGCGCCCGACTGCATGGAGATCGACGACGCGAAGGTGCCGAACACCACGGGTGCGCCAGGGCGCAATAGCTGGGTCAGCGCCATGCCGGCTTGGGCCTCGGCATAGAGCTGGGCGAGCGTGCCGGCGGACATCACCGGGCTCATCGCACCGGCCAGGATGAAGGGCGAGACGATGCAGGCCTGGCCGGCCCGCGCATAGACCTTCAGCGCACCCAGCATGGTGGCGTCGAACACCAGCGGCGAGTTGGCGTTGATCAGCGCGGTCAGCACGCACTGGCTGTCGACGAAGGCGTCGCCATAGGCGAGCTTGGCCATAGCCACGCTGTCTTCCGCCCGCTCCGGCGCCGTGACGGAGCCCATGAAGGCCTTGTCCGTCAGGGTCAGGTGAGCCAGCAGCATGTCCAGATGCCGCTTGGGCACCGGCACGTCCACTGGTTCGCAGATCGTGCCACCGGAATGGTGCAGCCAGGGCGACTGATAGGCCAGCTTCACGAAGTTGTGGAAATCCTCCAGCGTGGCATAGCGCCGGCCGCCGTCCAGATCGCGCACGAAGGGGGGCCCGTAGGCCGGCACGAACACCGTGTTCGGCCCACCGATCGTCACCGAGCGTTCCGGATTGCGGGCGTGCTGGGTGAACTCGCGCGGGGCGGTGGCCTGGATGATCTGACGGCACATGCCGCCGTCGAAGCGCACACGCTCACCATCCACATCCGCACCCGCCTCGCGCCAGATATCCAGCACGTCCGCATCGCCGCGGAACTCGATGCCGACCTCTTTCAAGATGAAGTCGCTGTTACGCTCAATCAGCTCCAGCCCTTCTTCGTCCAGCACTTCGTAGGGGCGATGATGGCGGGTGATGAACGGGGCCGACGCGACCATGGCCCGTGCGCGGGCGGCACGCTTGGCATCACGCCCACCGCCGACCGGCCGGCGCCGACCGACCCGCGCCGTGGCCTCGGGTTCCAGCGGCGCTTGGTCGGGCACTTCGGTCGGCTGCACCAGCGGCGTGAGCGGTGTGCCGGCGGTCGGGTCGTCGGGGGTCTTGGGGTCGGCCATGGCGTCGGATCCGGTGTCGCGGGGTATCGCTGCGACCGGAATTATGGGTGACGTTTCAAGCGCGTTATGGCGCTGGAGCGACGTCGGACCACCGACATTGCGGCATCTTGCGCCGAATGCCGCCCACAGCGTATGGCCGCGGGCGGCCTCTCGACAGCCGGCCTGGCGGACGCGGTGCCTATCCTGGCGTCACCAAGTCAGCCGCTACTGAGCTGCCTCAGTCTCCTGGCGCAGCTCGATCACGCGGTCCGCGAGGCGGCCCGACAACTCCTGCAGGTGGTGGAAGGTGCAGGTGTAGCTGGCCAGGCCCAAGCTCAGCGACCGCAGTTCCACGATCAGATCGTGCATCTCCGCCTGGGGCACATAGGCCTTCACCTCGTCCCAGCCGTCCCAGCCGGGGCGGCCGTCGAAGCCCAGGATCTGGCCGCGGCGGGAGCTGAGCACGCGCTGGACCTTCGGCGTGAATTCCGTCGGCACGGAGATCACCACCTCCAGGATCGGCTCCAACAGCACGGGGCCGCATTTGGGCATGGCTTCCTGCATGGCCTGGCGGCCGCAGGTGCGGAACGCCATGTCGGAGCTGTCGACCGTATGGAACTGGCCGTCGAACAGGTTGACGGCGACATCGACCACGGGGAAGCCCAGGGGCCCCCGCTTCAGGTAGTCGCGCACGCCAGCCTCCACGGCCGGGATGTAGTTGCGGGGGATGGCACCGCCGACGATGCTCTCCGTGAACTCGAAGCCCGCGCCGCGCTCCAGCGCCTTCACCTCGATGTGGACATCGGCGAACTGGCCGTGTCCGCCCGTCTGCCGCTTGAACCGGGAATGCAGCTTGGTGCCGGTGCGGATCGTCTCTTTGTACGGCACCTGTGCCTGGCGCGCGGTGACGGCCACGTTCGACTTGCGGCGCATGCGGTCGATGGCGATCTGCAGGTGGATCTCGCCGCGGCCGTGCAACTGCAACTCCCCGGTGTCGGCATCGTGGCGGAAGGTGATCGACGGATCTTCCTCCACCAGTCGCTGCAGGCCGCCGGTCATCTTCACTTCGTCGGCCCGGTTTTCCGGCGCCACCGCCATCGAGAAGACCGACGAAAGGGGCTCCGGCCAATCCTCCGCCCGGCTGTGGCCGGCAGGGGTCAGCACATCGCCCGTTTCCACCGCGTCCATGCGGCCGAGCGCCACCACCTGGCCTGCCGTAGCCTCCGTCAGCTTCGAGGTGGATCCGCCGTTGATGTGGAAGATGCCGCTCAACTTGGTGTCGCCGAAGGTCATGCCGTCGGTGATCCGACCGCGCCAGACGCGGGCGAAAGACTGCTTGCCGGTATGGGGCGCATGCACGGTCTTGAAGACCTGCGCGACGACCGCGCCGTCCGGCGCACCGCGGCGGGCCGCCGTCGCCTCGACGGTCGGGACCTCATGGCGCAGCGCCTTCAACAGCCGCCGCACGCCGCCGTCCTTTTCCGCCGAACCGAACAGCACCGGCACGATCAGATCGTCCGCCAGGTCTTTCGTGAGCTGGCGATAGACGTCCTCCTGCGGTGGCTGGATATCTTCCAGCAGCTGCTCCAAGAGCGTGTCGTCGAAATCGGCAAGGCTCTCCAGCAGTTCCTGCCGGGCCGCCTGCTCGCGATCCTTCACGCTGTCCGGGATCTGGATCAGAGATGAGGGCTTGCCGGGATTGTACTGATAGGCGCGTTCAGAGACGAGATCGACATACCCTGTGATGGTGTCGCCTTGCCGGATCGGCACCTCGCGCAGCACCAGCGGCCGGCCTGAAACACTCTGCAGCGTCTGGATCAGATCGGCCGTCTTGGTATCGCCCGTGTCCATCTTGTTGATGAACAGGATGTGCGGGATCGCATATTCGTCCAAGAGACGCAGCACCGGGCTGAGCGACACGGCCCGGGCAAGATCCGGCTCGCACACCACGATGGCGACATCGACAGCCATCAGAGCGTTGATCGCCTCCTGCTCCAGCTCGATGGATCCGGGGCAGTCGAGGAAGGTCCAGTGTTCGTCGAGGAAGGTCGTATGCGCGACCGAGAGCTCGGTCGACATCTGCCGGGCACGGGCTTCTTCGCTGGCATCGCCGAAGGTGGCACCGTCCTTGATCAGGCCCTTGCGGCCGATGGCACCGGTGACGAACAGCAGGCTTTCCAACAGCGACGTCTTGCCGGAAGACTGCGGCCCAACCAGGGCAGCAGCCCGGGGCAAGGCGGGATGGACAATCTGGTCGGGTGAGCTTGGCATCGACGCCTCCGGTTCGCGCTGCTTTGCCTGGCGATTGTTGTTCGCCGGTTTGTGTCCTGCGTTGAGAATCCGGCCGCCGCCGACGGCATCCGATTTCGATAATCGCTTTGCCATCAAAGAGTTGGCGTCGCTCCGCCGAACCGCGTGGGGCCGGTGACCGTTCCTCTTGTCATCAAGGTTTAACGCGGAACGCCAAAGAGTCCATTGCAAAAAGCAGCGGCATGCCGATGGCCACGCGGCTCCCAACTGCCTGCCAGATCACCGCTCGCCAACAGCCAGATCTGAGCGGTCCAATCACCGGATTAACAGCAAATGAAAGTGATGCGATCACAAATCGATTATTAAGGCGCGACATTTTTGTACAATATGGCGAAACTCCGTTTCCCTTAACGATAATTTTAGAAAGCATCTGAACTATACACCCGCACCTTCGGAGTCCGAGTCACATGCTGCGCAATCTATCCATCAAGTATCGACTCTTTGCAATTGTTGGGCTGGCCGTTATTGGCCTTGCAGCCATCGCTGCCAACGGCCTTTGGGAACTCAAACAAAGCTTGATGCAGGATCGCCAAGACAAGACACGCGAGCATGTGGAGCTGGCGATCAGCATTGCTGCGGATTTCCATCAGCGGGCCGAAACGGGCGAGATGGATGCAGCCGCGGCACAATCCGCCGCAGCCGGGGCCATTCAGGTCTTACGGTATGCGGGCAACAATTACTTCTGGATCAACGATCTGGAAGGCATCCTGGTGATGCATCCGCACCGCGAAGACCAGATCGGCACCAGCATGCTGGATCTGACGGACCGCGAAGGGACGAAGATCTATCAGGAGTTCCTGCGGGCCGTCGCCGACGATGGTGCGGGCATCGTCGATTACATCGGACGCCGGCCGGGCACGGAGATCAACGCACCCAAGATCGCCTATGTTCAGACCTTCGAGCCGTGGGGATGGGTGATCGGCAGCGGCATCTATGTGGACGATGTGCAGACCGCGTTCTTGGAGCAGGCGCAAGAGGTCGGGCTGATCCTTCTGGCGGTGCTCGCGGTGGTCGGCGGCGTTTCCTTCGTCGTTGCGCGTGCCCTGTCGGGCGCCATCGTGAAGACCGCCGATTGCATGGGCACACTGGCGGAAGGGGACAACGGCGTGACGGTGCCGTATACGGCCAGCGGTGACGAGATCGGCCGCATGGCACGCGCCGTCGAAGTATTCCGCCAGAATGCGATCGAGAATGCCAGGCTGAAGGAAGAACAGCAGCAGCAGGAACAGCGGATGGCGGAAGAAAAGCGCGCCGTGCTGCAGAAGATGGCGGATGATTTCGAGGGCGAGATCGGCGGCATCGTCGATGCGGTCTCCAGCGCCGCAGGCGCGATGATGCAGCAGGCCGACACCATGTCGGACGTCGCAGAGACGACGAATACGCAGGCCAACGCCGTCGCCTCGGCGGCCGAGGAGGCCTCGCTGCACGTCCAGACCGTAGCGGCCGGGTCGGAGGAGCTGGAGGCCTCCATCAGCGAGATCAGCCGCCAGGTGCAGCACCAGGCCGGGCTGTCGGACACCGCCGCTGACGCGGCTCAGACCTCAAGCGCTCAGGTGCACGACCTGGCGCAAGCTGCGGAGAAGATCGGCGAGGTCGTCCAGCTGATCACCACGATCGCCGACCAGACCAACCTCTTGGCCCTCAACGCCACGATCGAAGCGGCGCGGGCCGGTGATGCGGGCCGGGGCTTTGCGGTGGTCGCAAGCGAGGTCAAGCAACTCGCCAACCAGACATCCCAGGCAACCGAACAGATCGGCTCTCAGATCGCGTCGATCCAGGACCGCACCAAGTCGACGGTGGGCACGATCGAAGCGGTGGGTCAGCGGATCGGCGAGATGCGCGAGATCGCCGCTGCTGTCGCCGCCGCGGTGGAAGAACAGAACGCGGCCACCAGCGAGATCAGCGCCAACACCCAGCGCGCAGCACAGGATACGACCCAGGTCAGCGAGAATGTCGTGGGAGTCACCGCGGCGTCGGGCTCGACACGGTCGGCGGCCGAAGCCGTGCAGAACGCCGCCCATCAACTCTCGCAGCAGTCGGTTTCTCTGCGCGGCGTGGTCGACACGTTCCTGGCTACAGTGCGGGCGGGATAGCGCAGTCGTCCGTCAGGTGGGCGGCCGTGGCGGGCCGTCCGCATAGGGCGAGAGGGCCATAGCGATAAACCCGTGGACCGGTGTCGGCACGCCCAGCTCCTCACCCAGACGCACAACGGCGCCGCTGAGCCAGGGCAGCTCCAGCGGCGCACCGCGTTCCAGATCCACCTGCATCGACGATTTCATCTCTGCCGGCAACGTGTCGTAGAACGCGTGGTGCCGGGCGACGATGTCCGAGGCGACTTCGATCGTCTTGGCGCGCGCCACAGCTTCGACTTCCCGCATGCCGGCATCGATCAGCGCCCGTGTTCCGTCATGGCTGCGCAGCATGCCGATTGGCAGGCGGGTCAGCGTCGTCAAGCCAGCATTCGTCGCCAGCAGGATGAACTTCTCCCAGATCTCCGGAAGGATGCGGACGCTGGCGATGGCGCCAATGCCTGCGTCCGAAAGAGCGCTCTGCAGGCGTTGAACGCGCGGCGAGATCGGTCCCGACAGCTCGCCGAACAGGATGCGCTCCAAGGCGCCGGTCTGGCGGATGACGCCGGGACGGTCGATGACGGCGGAGATGTAGGCCGTCCCGCCCAGCACGGGCTCGACCCCGAGGCGCTCACGTAAGGTCTCGTGGCTTTCCACCCCGTTCAGCAGCGGGACAACCATTGTCCCGTCGCCCATGAGGTGCCGGCACTGATCGGCAGCTGCGGCGCAGTCGCGCATCTTGACGGTGAACAGCACCAAATCGACCGGGCCGACCGCAGCCGGATCATCGGTCGCCCGCACATCGCCGACCGCGACGTCGCCGCGCACACTCTCCAGCCGGAGACCGTCGGACCGCAGGGCCGACAGATGGGCCCCGCGGGCGACGAAGGTAACGTCGTGGCCGGCTGCAGCCAACCGGGCCCCGAGGCAGCCACCAACGCCGCCGGCCCCCATGACACAGACCTTCACCGGCGTGCCGCCCTAGACGCCGGGTGCCGCCGGCGCCGCTTCGCCGGACAATGCTGCCTCGAACGCGGCAACGGCCCGCTCGAACTTGTCGCGGCATCCGGTGTTGCAGAAGCCGACAACCCGGCCCTTGTAGAGCGTCAGAGAGTCGGGGCTGATCGGGTCGCCGGACCAGGGGCAGGTTCGGTTGATGCTGTCTTCCAGGCGCAGGCCGTCCATGGATCCAATCCTTCCGGTTGTACGTCTAACGCAGCGCCTGCACTGGGCCCGTTAGTCTTCGGGGCTGCTTGAGTCCGGGCTGCCGATCACGACATCCACCTCAATGATCCCCGCGGCCTCAAATTCAAGCGTCAGCGGAAAGATGTCCCCCTCCTCCAGCGCCGCATCAAGCCCCATGATGCAGATGTAAGGGCCATCTGGAGCCAACACGACGGTTCCCCCGGACGGCACCGCGATTCCATGTTCGACCGGAACGAGGCGACGGCCGCTTCCATCGTCGGTGTCTCGCAGCAGCTCTGCAGAGTCTGCGGCTGTCGTTGCCGCCGACACCAGAACGTCCTCCACATCCCCGAGATTGGTCATGGTGAAGAAGGCGAAGGCCGGCTGAGACGCATCCGGCGGCGGCGAAACGCTCCACGGCCGCTCGATGATCATATGACCCAGTTGATACTCGACCGCGCCAGCCGGCAGCACTGGCCCCGCCAATGCCGCAAGCGCGGCCAGTCCGGCCCGAGCGAATTGCTTCACCACGATATGCCCCTCAATCGACGTGTGTCGCTTCAGTACCGCTTACGCCGCCAGCGTCAGCCCGCGCTGCAGGGCCGCATTCAGGCGGCGGGAAAAGGCGGCAGGGTCGGGCACCGGGTCGCCTTCGACGATACGCGCCTGGTCGAGCAACAGGAATGCGAGCTCCCGCACCTGATCCTTGTCGTCGTCCGAGCCGGCAGCCATCGCCGACAGCGTCGCGATCAGTGGATGGCGCGGGTTGACCTCGAGGACTCGCTTGCTGGCTTCGCCGCGCAGCTGTCCGTGCTGCTTCAGCAGCCGTTCCAGATGCATGTCCATATCGTGTTCGTCGGCCACCAGGCAGACCGGGCTGTCGGTCAACAGCTCGGACGTGCGCACATCCTTCACTTCCTGGTCCAGCGACAGCTTGAAGGCGGCGATCAGCTGGTCGATGTTGGCGGCCTCGGGTGGCTCTTCCGGCTTGTCTTCGCTGTCCTTTTCCTGCGCCTTGACCTTTGAAAGGTCGGTGCCGGCCCGCGTGACGGAGCGGAGGGGCTTTTCCTGCACCTCGCCGACCGCGGGCACCCAGAACTCGTCCACCGGATCGGTCAGCAGCAGCACCTCGACACCGCGGGCGCGGAACCCTTCCAGCTGCGGCGACTTCTTCAGGGCTTCGACGTCCTCGCCGGTGATGTAGTAGATCGCCTCCTGCCCCTCTTTCATGCGGCCGACATAGTCGTCCAGCGTCACCCACCCATCGAACTCGGTGGACTGGAACCTGAGCAGCGCCAGCAAGGCCTCGCGCTGATCGGCATCCTCATAGACGCCTTCCTTCAAAAGCGGCCCAAAGCTGTCCCAGAAGCCTTCATAGGATGCGGGATCTTCTTTCGCCTTGGCCGTGATTTCCGACAGCACGCGCTTGGTGACGGCCTGGCGGATCTTCGCCAGCACGGGATTGCGCTGCAGCATCTCGCGGCTGATATTCAGCGGCAGATCTTCACTGTCGACGATGCCGCGCAGGAAGCGCAGATAGGGCGGCACCAGCCCCTGCGCCTCGTCCGTCACGAAGACGCGACGGACATAGAGCTTCACGTGATGCTTTCGCTCGGGCTGGAACAGATCGAAGGGCTGGGTGGACGGCACAAAGACGAGAACGGAATACTCCAGCACGCCTTCGACCTTGTAGTGGATGGTCAGCCACGGATCGTCGAAGGCGTGGCCGACATGGTGGTAGAACTCCTTGTAGTCTTCTTCGCTGATATCGGACTTCGACCGGACCCAGAGCGCCGAGGCGCGGTTCAACGTCTCCTCTTCGCCCTTGTCGTCGGCCATCACGATGGGCAGGGCGATGTGGTCGGAATAGGTCTTGACGATGTGCCGGATGCGGTGCGGCTGCAGGAACTCGTCCTTGCCCTCGGCCAGATGCAGTTTGACCGTAGTGCCGCGCGGAACGTCCTCGGCCTCGCCGATGGTGAAGCTGCCTTTGCCGTCGGAAATCCAGCGCCACCCCTGCGGCTCGCCGGCCTTGCGGCTCAGCACCTCGACCTGATCGGCCACGACGAAGGCCGAATAGAAGCCGACGCCGAACTGCCCGATCAGCGCCAGATCTTTCTTGGCATCGCCGGTCAGGCCCTCCATTGCCGCCAAGGTGCCTGAACGCGCGATCGTGCCCAGGTTGTCCACCATGTCCTGGCGGTTCATGCCGATGCCGTTGTCGCTGATGCTCAGGCTGCGGGCGTCTTTGTCCACGGCCAGGATGATCCTGTACGGATCGTCACCGGCCAACTCGCTTTGCGTCAGCGCCTCATATCGCAAGCGGTCGCAGGCATCCGATGCGTTGGATATCAGCTCGCGGAGGAAGACCTCCTCGTGGCTGTAAAGGGACTTGGCGACAATCTCTAAGAGCCGGCTGACTTCAGCCTGGAACGAAAGCTTTTCCTCGGTCATCACCCGTCAATCGCGGTTGTTGGTTCGTGCTGGATGGTCGCTGATATGTGCAAGTCAGCGCCCGCACGCAAGCCCGTTGGTGCAACCGCGATGTCTCTTTGGCCGGCCGCCCTTGGCCAGCCTACGGGAAGACTGCCTGCAGATCCTCCCCGTTGACCAACGCCTCTCCCGCTGACGTCAGCGAGATGTCGAACGTCAGAATCGGATTGCCGTCGGCGTCGACTTCCGGCCGGCCGATCGCTGTGATCACCTCCAGCATCAGGGCCGGCTCGTCGCCGAAGACGGCAAGCGCCTGGCGCAGATGGTCCGTCCGACCGAGCGTCACCGATGCTTGCGCCGTCACGCCGAACGGGGAGTCGGCCGATACTGCAAGCGTGCCATCCGCCGCAATCGAATAGGCGGGTGCCTCTATCCTCAGTTCGCGCACCTGGACCTCGCTTCCGACATCGCCCATGGCCGTCGCGATGGTGAGGCCGGCATCGGAAAACGCCTGATCTTCGCCGACGGTCGGGATCCCATCGATCGCAAATGCCAGCGCATCGAGGATTGCGGACCTTGGCACCTGTTCGAAGGCGACACCCATGGCAAATTCGCTTGGAATCAGGTCCGCCCCTAGAGGCGGCAAGGGTTCAACGCCGGCAAGACTGAACGCACCGCTACACTCCAGCGCCGAAAGCTCCCCGGCGAACCCACTCATCTGGCAGGCGCCGTCCGCTTCTTCGAAGGTCACTCCGAAGCCCAGCATGGCGTATCTGAGATTGACGTACTCAAAGCCCATCGTGGCCGTATCGAACAGCGATGGTTCGGCCAGCATGTCGCGGAAAGCGGCCGCGATCGCCTCCTCATCAGGTTCCACCTGGGGTGGATCAGGGATCAGATTGGCCAGAATGCGCATCAGCCTCGCGCCGGATTCGATGTTGAGGTCACCCACAGCCCAATCCGTTGCAATGCGGTCGGCCGTCACGCTCAGCCCAAACTGGCTATCAAGGGACTCGTAGCCTTCGTAGAGGAACTCCCCTTGAATGTCGGCCATACCGGGCCCTGTGCGGGTGTGCTCGCCGCCCATGGTGAAGAGGGCGACGGTGCTACGGTTGTCCAGTTCGTCGAATGTCTGGACCATGTCCTCAAGATGACTCTGGTGGGCCAGCATCCACCCCGTTTCGAAGTCGACGAGCGCCGTCATCTCGCCGTCACCGAACGTCATGTCGCCTGACATGCCCACATCGGCTGCGTCGATGCCCATCACCTCAGGAATGGACATTGTGATGAGGTACTGTCCGGGCTCCGCAGGCTCCATGCGCCAGTCGCTTGGCCCGAAGCGCATGCTCATGACCTTCGCGACGGTCAACTCATAGGCCGGGATCGCCGCCAGGTAGTGATCGCCTTGGGCTGCGACGGAGATATCCCCCTCGAAGACCATGTCGACGAGGCCTGCCATCGGCCTGATCCACTCCGTCAAGAGGTGTTTCAGGTCGTTCTCCAGCTGAGCGGCCGTCTCGTCCGTGGCTTGGGCCGCGGCACCGATAGGCAAAGCGAGGCACGCCGCGAGAGCGACGCCGGCCGGGATTGCTGTGTGTCGCATCAGAGATACCCTCCGCTGCAGCCAGGGGAAATGTGCGGTAATTCGTGACGCACGCTACCGAAGCAGCTCTTGGACGAGGGGTGCCATGTCAGCACCATTCAGCAGCACGGTCCCATCGGGCGTCACCTCCGCCTCGTAGCGTCTTATCGTTTGGCCTTCGTCGCTGGCGTCACGCTGGCCCATGGCCTGGAAGAGGGCCATCGCCGCCGCCCCCTCATCGTCGATATCCAGCGATTGCAGCTCTGCCACCACGCGATCGAGCCCGGTGATCCGCATTGTGCCGTTTGCGGTGAGACCGAACAGGGAGAGCCGCGACGCGGTTGCGACAGCATCGATCTCGACCGTATAGGCGGGCGCCGTGACGCGCGCCTCTCGAGTCCCGAGTGCGCTGCCGGCGGCCACCATCGCCTCGTGGATCGCCCCGACCATCAACGGACCCAATTCGTCCTCGTCCATATCCGGCGCCCATTGCAGCGCCTGCCTCATGCGGTCCAGGAGGGCCGAGATAGGCAGTTGCGTTGCCTCCAAGTCGACAATGATCTCGTTGGGCATCAACTGCGGCAGCGGCGGCAGCGGCACGACTTCAAATCCCCGCCCCTCGTACCGGACCGCCAGATCAAGTAATTCATCGGCAAAGCCGGACAGGGCAGCGGAGAGGACACTGCTCTCAATATGCACCCCTTCGCCTTCGAAATCCGTGTCCAGCGCATCGAGCGCGACGTCAACCGAGAGGCCGCCGATCAGTGCCGGAGTGTCGGCAAGCAATCGGCCCAGCGCCCGCACCATCGCGCGCTCTCCGTACCGCCCCCGGATGCCCTGCCCGCTGTCGGTGATCGCCTGTGCGCGATCGATGAACTGGATCAAGTCCGCCAGACGAAGGTCAGCGAAGGCCAGCTCCATAACCAAGGAACCGAGCGAAAGGGTGTCACCGCCGACAGGATCGTCGAAGCCGAGGCCCTGAAGCCCGAGCCCATATCGAGCCTGGTACGTGCCAGGCTCGGTCTCGTCGGACGACACAACGACCGTCAGCGAATCGAGGCTCAGCTGGCCGTCGCCCGCACCGGGCGGTGACAGCAGGATGTCGTTCAGCGAAACGTCCAGATCGAGGAAAAGGCCGAGATCGGCCGAGAACTCTCCATTGGCGGATTGCGAGCCGATCGCCAACGACATTGTCCAATCGGACTGGCTGCGGCTGAACCGGTAGTGATCCGGCACGGTCAGCGAGACGCCAAAGCGACCCTCTCCATGATCGACGATCTCGCCGGCCGTCTCGCCAAACTGAAGTTGTGCGCCGTTGGCGAGCGGCACGACCGCGGCCGGGACTGTCAGCAAGTAACGATCCGCTTCCGCAGTCACGGCAACGGCGCCGTCAAACTCCACGTCCAGATCCAGCTGGTCGTCCGAAAGACGGGTCTCGATCCAAGCGACGATCTGGCCTTCGAGCCGTTCGGCCATCTCCGGCGTCGCCGGCACTGCTGTCGGCAGCCCTGGCTGGGCTTGTCCTGGTGCGGCTCCTTCGGTCTCCGTCGTCGCTTCCTGCGCTGCTGCGATCGGCGCCAGCCCCACATGGCCGACGGTCGCCAGCGCAATCATCCATCCCGATCGACGCATGTTCGCCCCCCACGGCGTCGGGGCCAGAGCGACCCTCTTGCTCGGACTGCCGCCGAACACGCCTGAGCCGCAGATCTAGAGAGAGAATGCGGCGAGATGCTGGCGATTCGCCGGCAAACCGCCACAAGACTGGAAGACAAGAAAATGCCGGCGCGCCCAATGGACTGCGCCGGCACTCGAATGCGGCAGTCAGCCCGTGGCTTACTGCATCTGCTGAAGAAGCGGCGCCATGTCGGCGCCATTGAGCGTGACCGATCCGGCTTCCGTCACCTCGATATCGAATCGGCGGGCCGGGTTGCCCTGGGCATCGACATCTTCCTGACCCATGGCCTGGAACACGGCGATCATCTGCGCCGGTTCCTGCGTTTCCGGCGACGCCATCAGTTCCTGCTGCAGTTCGTCGAGATTGCCAACGATGATCGTCGCCTGGGCGATCGCCCCGAACGGCGACGACTGTGATGGGCTGGCCGAACCCTCCACCGAGAGCGTGTAGGTCGGCGCGATGATGTCGAACTCCCGCACCTGGACCTCGCTGCCCATGCTCATCATCGCCTCTTGCAAGGCGAAGCCCGCCATCATCATCGCCCCTTCGGGGCCCATTTGCGGCATGTTCTGGATCGCCTGGCTCAGGGCCTCGATGATCGCGTCGTTGGGGATCTGCGCCAGCCCCAGCTCAACGGCCACCTCGGTCGGAATGTACTGCGAGAAGGGCGGCGGGGGCGAAATGTCGACCGTGTTTGCCTGGAAGAAGATCGCGAGTTCCGAAGCATCGCCGGACATGCCGAAGAGATCAGCCCCCAGGCTCGCTTCGCCCAGCACGACAGCTTCGCCCTCGATGTCCGCGTCAAGGCCCGCGATGAAGTATTCCAGGCTGAAGCTGTCGAGAAGCGCCGGCGTGCCGCTGATCAGCGTCTGCATCCGCTGCATCAGCTCGGCCTCGCCGCCGGGCTGCATGGTCTCGCCCGCCTCGATGATCGCCGTCAGCTCTTCAAAAAACGCCATGTAGGCCGGCAGGTTCAGCTGGTCCATGCTGCCTGCCACGCCGAACGACTCCAGCGTGAAAGTGTCGCCGCTGCGGTTGTCGAGGAAGTTCAGGCCTTCGAAGCTCAACTCGTAGGTACTGTCGAAGACGCCGGGGGCCGTCTCATCGCTCTCGCCGAACAGACGTAGCGCGCCCAGCGACAGTTCGCCCTCATCATCCGGCGGCAGCAGCACCACGTCGTTCCATTCGATGTCCGCGTCGAGGAACGTCTGGAACTCCGGCGCCAACAAGCCAGTGTTCCGCTGCGAGCCGACGGTGATGACCACAGTGTCGCTGCCGTAGGGCTCAGTGAATTCGTAGCGGTCCGGCATTGTCCAGGTGGCGTTGTAGCGGCCCTCACCGGCCGGAACCAGCTCCACCGTAATCGTGTCGACCACGAACTCCATCTCGTCCTCAAGAGAGATCGTGGCGGCCGGAACCGTCATCAAATACCGGTCTCCGTCCGGCAGCACGTCGACGCCGCCGTCGAAGACGATGGAGACCTCCGCATCCGGCACCATCAGGTTCTCCGACAACCAGGCCTTGAACCCGGTCTCGATTTCCTGCGCTTCCTCCGGTGTCACCTGGGCAAGACCCGACGCCGGCCATGCCACGCCGGCAGCAACCGCGGTGACGACGAACAGCCTGCATCCACGCATTGGATCACCTCCACTGTCGAATTATGGGCACGTCCATGGACAAGAGCCGACAAGATCGCCCCGCCCGCTGACCGAAGCGCCGGCATCATGCCCTGAACCCTTGCATTGCGGCAAATAAAGCTTCACCACTGACCCCATGTCGCCGATCGCCGACCGCTCACGGGTGTTGGCCGTTCTAGGGCCAACCAACACGGGCAAGACCTACCTGGCCATCGAGCGGATGCTGAGCTATGCGAGCGGCGTCATCGGCTTCCCCCTGCGCCTGCTCGCCCGCGAGAACTACGACCGGCTGGTCCGCGAAAAGGGGCGCGCACGGGTCGCTCTGGTCACGGGCGAGGAGAAGATCGTCCCTGCAGGCGCGGAATACTTCGCCTGTACGGTCGAGAGCATGCCTCTGGATCGCGCCTTCGAGTTTCTGGCCATCGACGAGATCCAGCTTGCCGCCGACCCGGAACGCGGACACGTCTTCACCGACCGCCTGTTGAATGCCCGCGGGCTTGAGGAAACCATGGTCTTGGGGGCGGAAACGATCCGCCCGCTGATTCGTCGCCTGGTGCCGGACGCGGAGTTCCTGTCGCGGCCGCGGTTCTCGCAGCTCACCTATTCCGGCCCGCGCAAGCTGACGCGCCTGCCGCCACGGTCCGCCGTCGTCACCTTCTCCGCCACAGAGGTCTATCAGACGGCAGAACTGCTGCGCCGCCAGCGCGGCGGTACGGCCGTTGTGCTGGGGGCGCTGAGCCCACGCACGCGCAACGCCCAGGTGAGCCTCTATCAGTCCGGCGAGGTCGACTATCTGGTGGCGACGGATGCCATCGGCATGGGCCTGAACATGGATGTCGACCATGTCGCCTTCGCTAGGCTCGACAAGTTCGACGGCCGCGTGCCGCGACGGCTGCGGGCGCCTGAAGTGGCACAGATCGCCGGCCGGGCCGGGCGCCACCTGGCCGACGGCACCTTCGGCACCACGGCCGAGATCGGTCCGCTGGAGCCGGAGATCGTCGAGGCGGTGGAAACGCACAGCTTCGATCCGCTCAGCGCCCTGATGTGGCGCAACACCGATCTCGACTTCCGCAGCCCGCACCATCTGCTGCGCAGCCTGGAGCGACGGCCGCCGGTGCCGGTGCTGCGCCGGGCTGCAGAGGCCGACGACCACATGGCCTTGGCAGCGCTGGCGAAGGAGCCGACCGTCGTCGACCGGACATCGTCCCGTGCGGCCGTGCGCATTCTCTGGGACGTCTGTCAGATCCCGGACTTCCGCAAGATCCTGTCGGATGCGCATACGCGGCTGTTGGGCGAGGTCTTCCGGCAGCTGACCGGCCCGCACGGCCGGCTCGAAACCGATTGGGTGGCGCGGCAGATCGCACATCTGGCCCGCACCGACGGCGATATCGACACGCTGGTCGGACGCCTGGCCCATATCCGCACCTGGACCTATATCGCCCATCGCGGCGACTGGGTGGCCGATCCGCGCCAGTGGCAGGGCAAGGCGCGGTCGGTTGAGGATATGCTGTCGGACGCCCTGCACGAGCGGCTGACGCAGCGCTTCGTCGACCGCCGGCAGGCGGTGCTGGTGAAGAGCCTGAAGGGCGGCGGCGACCTGTTGGCAGCAGTGACCCGCACCGGCGATGTGGTGGTCGAGGGCGAGCATATTGGCCGGATCGAGGGGTTCCGCTTCCGCCCCGACACGGCGACCCATGCCGAGGATGCCCGCGCACTGATGGGGGCCGCCCGCCGTGCGCTGAAGGACGAGATCGCCGCCCGCGTGCGCCGGCTGGAAGCCGCCCCACACGAAGCCATCGCTCTGGCGCCGGACGGCACGCTGTTGTGGCACGGAGTGACCATCGCCCGCATCACGGCCGGCGCCCAGGTGCTGGCGCCGGCGGCCAAGCCGCTTGCCAGCGATCTCTTGGAACCGCAACAACGCGACCGCATTGCCCAACGGCTGACGGCCTGGCTGGGCGAAACGGTGGCGGAAACGCTGGCGTTGCTCTTTCGGCTGCGCGAGGCTGAGTTGAGCGGCCCCGCCCGCGGCCTTGCCTTCCAGATCGCCGAGGGGCTGGGCACGTTGCGGCGCGCCGATGTCGCCGACATGGTTGCGACCCTCGACAAGTCCGATCGCCGGCGCCTTCAGAAACTGGGCGTGGAGATCGGCAGCACCTTCATCTTCCTGCCCCGGCTCTTGAAACCGCGCCAAGTGGCAATGCGCGGCCTCTTGCGGGCCGTGGCCCGCGGAGCCGACCTGCCGCCGCCGCTGCCGGCCGCGGGCAGCCTGACCGCCCACGCCGATGCGCGGATGGATGCCTCGTATTATCTGGCTATCGGATATCCAATGGCTGGAGATCGCGCGTGCCGCGCCGATCGCCTGGAGGCCCTGTCCGCCGCCTGCGCTAAGCTTGGCCGCCAGGGGCCCTTCGTGCCGACACCGAAGCTGTCACAGCTCGCCGGCTGCCCGATGACGGCCCTGCCCGGCCTGTTGGAAGCCATTGGATTCAAGGGAGATGCCGGGCCGGATGGTGTGGTCACCTATCAGCGGCGCCCGGACCGGCGCCGCGGCGACCGGCGCCCCAAGGCAAAACCGGACTCCCCATTTGCCAAGCTGCAGGCGCTGAGCGCACGGCGATGACGGACGCCGGCGGTGGCGGGCTCCGCCTCGACAAATGGCTGTGGTTCGCGCGCTTCTGCAAGACCCGTTCGCTGGCGACAAAGCTGTGCTCAGATGGGCGCATCCGCGTCGACGGCGCCACCATCAACAAGGCGCATTTCACTGTGCGCCCCGGTCAGGTGCTGACCTTCGCCCATGGCGGCCATGTGCGCGTGATCCGGGTGCTGGCGCTGGGTACGCGCCGCGGGCCGGCGCCCGAGGCGCAGACGCTCTATGAGGACTTGGCGCCGCCATCGCGTGAGAACCGGCTGCCGTCGGATGGGCTGGAGCCGGGCGCGCGCGGTCGCGGCGCCGGCCGACCGACGAAGAAGGACCGCCGCGCCATCGACCGGCTGATGGACGAGGAAGGATAGGCGGATGGGCGCCTTCGTCTTGCTTCGTTGCTTGTAGAGCACGGCTTCTGCCGCCATCTCGCAGCAAAGACCGTAATGGGCGAGAGATCGGTGAAGGAATTCGACCAAGCCTACGACGCCATCGTTATTGGCTTCGGCTTTGCCGGAGCGGCGGCCGCCCTTGCCGCGTCGGACGCTGGGGCACGCGTGCTGCTGTTGGAGAAGATGCCCCAGCCCGGTGGGATCTCCGCTTGCTCGGCCGGCGGCGTGCGGATCACGCGCGACGCCGATGCCGCGTACGAATACCTGAAGGCGACGAACGCCGGCACGGCGCCGGAAGACACCTTGCGTGTGCTGGCCGACGGCATGGCGTCGATCGCACCCTTCATCCAAGACCTTGCCGCGGCTCACGGCGCTGTCGCCACAGTCAACTGGCGCGACGCCAACTATCCGTTCGTCGGCCATGACAGCTTCGGCTTCATCTCCATCACCGATCTGCCGGGCGTCGATCTCAACCAGCGCTTCCCCTATCTCCGTGGCCTGAGGGGCGGGGCGCGGCTGTTCAAGGTGATGGCCGATGCCGTGGCGGCACGGCCGATCGCCGTGCGGCTGGGCACCCCGGCGACAAGGCTGCTGGCCGGTGCCGACGGCGCCGTCACGGGCGTGCTGACCGGCGCCGGAGAACGGATTGCCGCGCGTGGGGGCGTCATTCTAGCGTGCGGCGGGTTTGAGGCCGACGGCGCCATGCAGGCGCAGTATTGGCAGGAGAAGCCGGTGCTGCCCGGCGCTTATCTCGGCAATACCGGCGACGGTATTCGCATGGCCCAGGCGGTGGGCGCCGATCTCTGGCACATGTGGCACTTTCACGGCACCTACGGCCTGCGCCATGTCGACCCCACCTACCCCTACGGCATCCGCCTGACGCGCCTGCCGGACTGGGTGCCGGGCACGGATCTGCATGGCGACGACGACATCCCTGCTTTCTTCGATGCCCGGCAGGATCCGCGCATGCCCTGGATCGTCGTCGACCAGACCGGCCGGCGCTATATGAATGAGTTTCCGCCCTATCTGCAGGATACCGGGCACCGCTGGCTGGAGCCTTACGATCCGGTCACGATGACCTATCCGCGCATCCCGTCCTGGCTGATCGTGGATGAGGACGGACGCCGCCATGCCCCGCTCGGCTTTCCCACCTACAACGACCCCGCCCAGACCTTCGCATGGAGCAGCGACAACCTGCGTGAGGTGGAACTGGGCATCCTCGGCCGTGCCGACAGCATCGCGGAGCTTGCAGAGAAAACTGGTTTGCCGGCTAACCGGCTGACGGAGACACTGGCGCGCTGGAACCGCGCCTGTGACTGCCGGGAGGATGAGGAGTTCGGGCGCATGCCCGCCTCGATGATGCCGATCCGCACGCCGCCGTTCCTGTTCGGCCGGCTCTGGCCGCTCTGCGCCAACACCCAGGGCGGCCCAGTGCACGACGCGCGCCAGCGTGTGCTCACCCCGTTCGGCGAGCCTATCGGCGGCCTTTACAGCGCGGGAGAGCTGGGCAGCATTTTCGGCCACCTCTACATGAGCGGCGGCAATCTGGCGGAGTGCTTCGTCGGTGGCCGAATTGCGGGGACTGAGGCGACGGCGCGGGCGAAGATCGCCGCTGGATAGCTTAGGCGCAGCAAGCTACCATAGAGTGTGGTCGACCTCGCGTCGGGCGATCGATACGGTAGGGCCTCGGCCACGTCCCCTGGACGGGAGGCAACCGATGACAAGGTACGGCTTCGTCGCTTCGGGCGGCGGCTACCGAAGCTTCTACACCTGCGGCGCGCTGGTCTGGCTTGCCCAACAGGGCGTGCCGGTCACGCACATCACATCCACCAGTTCCGGCAACAATATCGTACTGGACTACCTGATGTGGGACCGCAAGGCGGAGGAACTGCCGCCGACGCTGACCCGGACGATGCGGCTGAGCGTGGGCGATATCGCGCATGTCTTCGCCAATTTCCTGGGCTTGCGCCCGGCCTTCCTGCCAAACGGCAGCTATCTGTTCACCGTCGACCGCGACAGCTGCCGCAAATCGCTGCTGCTGGACGAGACCGAAAGACGGTCGCAGCTGGCGGAAAGCCTGCGGTCGACCTCGTGGACCATCGCCACGACCAACCTGACCAAGCGCCGGTCCGAGTGTTTCGCGGTCAAAGACATCCTGGGCACGATCGACGAGGCGACGCTGGACCGGTTCATGGACGTCTTCCTGGCCGGCATCACCACCGTGCCGTACTTCAAAGCCATCACCATCGGCGACGACTACTATCTTGAAGGCGGATACACGGACAACACGCCCCTGGGCCCGCTGATGGAAGATCCGGACGTCGACGAGATCATCGCCGTCGACTTCACCGACTACGACTATCACCGCGAGCTTGAACGGATCTACGACAAGAACCTGCTGACGCTGCCGATGAACAGCATCGACATGTACCTGCTGGTGGCCGATATCGGCCTGACTTTGCCGAACGCCGGCAAGCTTGAAGAGGCACGGCGGATCAACGCGCTGTTGGGCGCCGCCGGCCAGCAAAGCATGACGGTGGAGGGCCAGACCTATTACGCCAAGCCCATCCATGTGCTGCGGCCCAGCAACCTGGAAAGCATGACCGTGTCGCTCAAGCACGCCAAGATCCAGAAGGAGTATTTCGAGCTGGGCGGTAAGGAGATGGCGGCGCTGGCCAAGACGATGGGCTCTGCCAAACCGGCCGGCCAACCAAAGCGCCGTGCAGCTGCATCGCGACGCGCTTCTAAATCGGCAGACCGATCGTCATAGCTGGCGCCTGCCGTCGACAAAGACTTGCGTCCACTCCAGCACGCGTACGCCGCTGCGCAACCCCGCCGGCCAGAACGGATCTCGCTCATAGAGGTCTCTGACTGCGTCGGCGGACGAGGCCTCGACAAGCCACAATCCCCCGGCCCCCTCGCCGCTCGCCGGATCGCGCAGTGGCCCGGCAGCGCGAATGGCCGGCTGGCTCCTTTCGAGAAAGTCGAGGTGATCGGGCATCAGACGCTGCCGCATATCGGCCCGATCCGGATTGTCCGTGAACAGTACGGCGTAGATCATGATGACGCGCTTCCCTCTGACCCGACAGCGTTGACGAACACGCTATTGCTGTCGGGCACCTTGGGGAAACGAGCGAATATGCCTATACGGTCTGCACAATTGCAGCAGACGGTCGGGCGGGTCGCCGGTGATCCGACGGCCCGCCCTGATGGGCTCAGACGAACAGGAAGTCGCGGCCGTTCAGATGGTCGGCATCGACACCGGCCAGGAAAACGGTGCCGTTTTCCCCCTCGATGAAGGCGCCGGCGCCCTGATCGCTGGTGGCGGCCAGCACTTCTCTGGCATTGGCAAAATCATCCTTCGAGAAGATCAGCTTGTCGCGCCAACCGAAATCGGTGACCACGTCGTGGCCACTGAGATGGCTGAAGTCGAAGCGGTCGCGGCCAAAACCGCCGGTCAGCGTGTCGTCGCCGTCACCGCCTGAGAGATGGTCGCGGCCGAAACCGCCGAACAACTCGTCATCGCCATCGCCGCCGAACAACCGGTCGCGGCCGAAGAACCCGCGGATCACGTCGTCGCCGTCGGTGCCGATCAGATGGTCGCGACGGAAGCTGCCGTTGATCTCCGTTGGCTCCGGCGTGGCGTCGGCGAGATCGGCCGGTAGAAGCACGCGGTCGATCGCCTGGACGACGCCGTTCGCGGCCTCGATATCCGTCGCACCTTCGATCAGCTTCGGGTCCTTCACGTCCGGGTCGTTGTCGACCAGGGTCTTGCCCTGGACGGTAAAGCTGTCGCCTTGCACCGTACCGATGGTTCCGTCGGCCTGCAGCTGGGCCACGGTTCGGCCTTCCGGCGCGACGTGATAGAGCAGAACATCGTCGAGCAGGCCCGGATCGTCCGGCGAGACGTAACCGGTGGCGCCGGCAATGAAGCTGAACACGGCGCTTTCGTCGCTGGCATTACCGTCGTACCCCAGATCGACCGCCAGTTTCCCGAATGCCTCGTCGGTCGGCGCGAAGACGGTGAAATCAGCGTCACGATCGGCGACGGCGCCGACCAGATTGGTGGCCGTCAGGGCGTCGCGCAGGATGTCGAAATCGCCCCCGTTGGTGTCGAACCCGCTGTCGCCGGAAACGGCCAGGACGATATCCGCAATCGTCGGCTGGGCCACCGCCTCTTCAATGTCGATCGGCAGCAGCACGCGGTCGATCGCCTGGATGTTGCCGTTGACGGCCTCGATATCGGTCAGCCCCTCAATTAACTCCGGATCTTCCACTTCCGGATCGGCATCCAACAGTTCGTTGCCGTCCACGGTGAAGCTGGCACCAGACAGCAGCGTGTCCACGGTACCGTCGGCCTGCAGTTCGGCGACGGTGCTCTCGCCCGCCTTCACATGGTAGAGCAGGATATCAGTCAATAGCTGGTTCGCCGCGGCTTCACTGCCGGTGATGGCCTCAAGCGCGCTCAGGATCTCCGCGGTGATCTGCGTTTCCGTCAGCCCGGTAACGTCGATGCCGAGTGTTATCGCAAGCTCCGTGAATGCCGCGTCGGTCGGTGCGAAGACCGTGAAATCGCCATCCCGGTCGGCAAAGGTGCCGACCAGGCCCGTCGCGGTCAGTGCCTCGACCAGGATGTCGAAGTTCCCGTTGGTGGCAGCGATCTCTGCAATCGTCGGCTGCGCCACCGCCTCTTCGATATCGATGGGCAGCAGCACGCGATCAATCGCCTGGATCTTGCCGTTGGCGGCCTTGATGTCCGTCAGGCCTTCGATGAATTCGGGATCTTCGACATCCGGGTCGTTGTCGACCAGTTCGTTGCCGTCGATGGTAAACGTGGCATCCGTCAGCAGCGTCTCGACCGTACCGGTGGCCTGAAGCTGCTGGACCGAGCTGGCGCCGTCCTTCACATGATAAAGCAGGATGTTGGTCAGCAACTCATCGGCCGCAGTCTGGCCACCGGTGATGTCAACCAGCGTCTCGATGATCGCCGTTGCGATGCCGGTCTCGTCGAGGCCGGAGACATCAATGCCCAACGTTATCGCAAGCTCGGTGAAGGCCACATCGGTCGGCGCAAATACGGTGAAGTCGGCATGTCGGTCGGCGAAGGTATCGACCAGGTTCACCTGACCAAGCGCAGCGACCAGGATATCGAAGTTCCCGTTCGTCGCCGCAATCTCTGCGATCGTCGGCTTCGGTTTGGGGAGGAAGAATTTGAGGAAGTGAAACATGATGCTCTCCTGCCTGTGGTCATCCATTCTTTGGGTCATTGGGTCCGTCCACCGCCACGAAGCTCAGCCGAACCCCTGCTACGCACAGTGATTCTCCCGCATCATTGCCAATGAATGGGAAGCACCTGTTGATGGAACGCCGCATCCGACGCACACCACTACGCGATTATGATGTAGCTGGATCACAGCAAGCAGAGGCGCGTTGAAGATTGGTCGAAGCGGCATCCGCAAGCGGTGCGTTGAGCACAATAGCTATGTTCGACGCAGCGCGTTCTACGCCAAGTATCCGGAACCGAACGTTGCGAAGGATAGGCAAGCATGGCTTGCCTATCAGCCGCGCGACCAGAGTGGCCACGATATCAGGTCACATTAGGTACCTCGGTTGCTCAACACGCGCCGGAGGCCGAAACGTCGCGTTCCATCAGCTTTCGTTGCAACGAAAAACGACGTGCCGAGAACGACCAATAGCAGCAGTGTTCGCATGATCAGCATCTCCCATACCGATTACGGTGAGGGGGTGCCGCTGGTTCACTTCAGTGACCGCCACCCGGGTGCGACAAACTGGCTGGAGCGCCGTACGTAGCACGTCTTCGCGGCGTCAACTGCTGCAAAGAACGAGGGTCACAGCAACGGTCTATCGCGGCAGGTGCAAAGCCGCCTCAGCCACTGCTTCCGCCATCGCACGCCCACTCTCAAACGCATACTCGACGCGGCCGCCGAGGGCCCAGTCACCCCCGACAAACAGCGTCCGGTCGTCTGAGCAGAGATACGCCCGACCCAAAGGCGAGGTCGTCAATGCGTAGCGCCAGCGATGGGCCGACGCATGGTCGATCTGCGGTAGGGGCATGCCAACCGCGTCCGGTAACAATTCCACCATCCGCTGCACAGCGTCTGCAGCCGAAAGCTCAAGATGCCGCCGGCTCCAGTCAGGGCTCGCATGGATCACCCAGGTCTCGCGGCTGCTGCGATGTGGCTTGGAGGCATCTCGCACGACCCAGGCTAGATCGTCCGAGGTCGACCGCCGGACGTCGAACGGCGCTTCAACCGCCATGGCGAATGACAGCATCAGAGCCCAGCAGGGAGCCATTGAGACCGCACCAAGTGCATCCGCGATTGCCGGTTCCGCGCTCAGCAACTGCTGCGCCTGTGGCGCGGGCGCGGTGCATACGAGGATGTCGAAGATCGGCTCAACTGCGCCGTCGACCGTCTCCACCCACCACCGATAGCCATGCCGCCGGATGTTAGCGACCTGACAGGCCAGCCGAACGTCGATCCCCTCAGCGAGCGGCTTGACCAGACTGTTCATCCCGGGAACACCGATGATCCATTCATCGGATTGCACGTCTGCGCCGTTGCGCTGAACCGGGCGCCAGTAGTCCGCAGCACCACGGGCGATGGCATCGCCAACGAAGGTCCGGAACTGGGGTGAGCGGGCTGTTACGTATTGCGCGCCGTGATCGAAGGCAAGCCCGTGATCCGTGCGGCGGGTCGCGAGCCTGCCGCCCAGCCCCCGACTCTTCTCGAAGACTATTGGACGAAAGCCGCCGTCCAGCAGATATCTCGCGCACGCAATGCCGGCCATGCCGGCGCCGATAATGGCGATGCTGGGTTGGGATGTTTGCTCTGAGGTCACGATGACGGCAGCTTCGTCGGGCAGGGCATCCGAAACGATGATCCGGGACGATCGTCGATACGTAGGATTGACGGTCGCGGATTGCCCCGTTGGCCTGGGCATATGTCCGACAAGCCGTACCCCACCTGCGGTGCCCCGATACGATGAAACGGTCAACGCGATACCCGGACGGCCCGTCGATCGAGCGAGAGATCCGACAGATGCTCGGCAGCCGAAGGGCAGGTGCCACCATCTGCCCTTCTGAGGTGGCGCGTGCATTGGACACAGCCGATTGGCGACCCCTCATGCCGTCCGTGCGCGAAGCGGCTTGGCGGCTTAAGGCCGCCGGGCAGGTCGTGGTCTTGAAACAGGGTCACCCCGTCGATCGGGAGAGTGCGCGGGGCCCAATCCGGATCGGACTGCCGCACGACTTGGGCGCCCAGGGTCGGCCATGATCCAAGTGGTGTGGTTCAAGCGGGACCTGCGTATCGCGGATCATCAGGCACTGGCCCAAGCTGCCATGACCGGGCCGGTGCTGCCGCTCTATGTTGTCGAGCCGGAACTCTGGCGCCAGCCGGACGCGTCCGCCCGGCAATGGTGCTTCGTCGCAGATTCGCTGCGCGCGCTTCGAGCCGATGCAGGCAGGCTTGGCGTACCGTTGATCGTCCGGTCCGGGCGCGTGACCGAGGTCTTGCAGCAGTTGCAGGAAACCGTCGGGATCAACGGGCTATGGTCGCATCAGGAAACCGGCAATACCTGGACTTTCGAGAGAGACAAGGCCGTAAAGGCCTGGACGCGGGACCAGGGCATTCCCTGGATCGAGATCCAACAGCACGGGGTCATACGCGGGCTCAAGTCTCGCACGGGCTGGGCGCAACGCTGGGACCGCTTCATGCAGCGCCCCTTGGCCGCACCTCCGACAGGCATCCGAGCCATCGACGGGATCAACCCGGGTGTCATCCCGACTGCACGCGAAATGGACCTCGCCGATGATGCCTGCCCGGGCCGGCAGCGGGGTGGACGCGCGAGCGGCCTCGATCTGCTGGCGAGTTTCCTCGGTACCCGCGGTGCCGCCTATCACAAAGAGATGTCCAGCCCGCTGACGGCGGCAGAGAGCTGTTCGCGTCTGTCGGCCCATCTCGCAATCGGTACCTTGTCGATGCGCGAAGTGGCGCAGGCCGCATGGCGCCGTCTCGATGCCGTCAGGCACCTTCCCGAGGCGGACCGCGGCACACGCGCCGCAGCACTGAACGCGTTCATCGGCCGACTGCACTGGCACTGCCATTTCATCCAGAAACTGGAAGACGCGCCTCAGCACGAGTTCCGCAACGTCCACAGCGGTTATGACGGGCTGCGAGAAGATGCCTTCGATGCGAGCCGGTTCGCCGCATGGGCGGGAGGCCGCACCGGCTTTCCCTTCGTCGACGCCTGTATGCGGTCGTTGATCGCCACCGGATGGATCAACTTCCGCATGCGCGCCATGCTGACAGCCTTTGCCTCGTACCATCTGTGGCTGCATTGGCGGGAAACCGGCCTGCACCTGGCCCGGCTGTTCACCGACTATGAGCCGGGCATCCACTGGAACCAGATGCAGATGCAAAGCGGGACCACGGGCATCAATACGGTTCGTATCTACAACCCGGTCAAGCAGTCCCACGACCACGATCCGGGCGGCATCTTCATTCGGCGCTGGGTGCCGGAACTGGCTGCCGTGCCCAAGGCGTTCATCCACGAGCCTTGGCGGATGTCCGCGATCGAGCAGGAGGCAGCGCGCTGCAGGCTGGGCCGGGACTACCCGGCCCCCATCGTCGACCACGCCGCGGCCGCCAGAGCCGCGCGCGAGCAAATCTACGCCATCCGCCGATCACCCGCCTTTCGCGGCGAGGCGGACGCCATCCAGGCCCGCTACGGCAGCCGCAAGAGCGGGTTGCCGCGTCAAGCCGGCAGCAGGCGGCGAGGCCGCGCCGGCAATGCCACCCAACGGTCGCTGGACCTCTGACGTCACGTCATGCGGCTGAAGCGGGACCTGCCGACGAAGGCTTGCGCCACCTGCGGTCGCCTCTTCGCCTGGCGCCGCCGTTGGGTGGACTGCTGGCCGGAGGTCAAATACTGCTCTCGCCGCTGCCGGCGGGGTCGCATGGCAGCCAAGCCTACTCCTGTGGCGGAGGTATCAGGTCTCGGACGCGCGGACGATGGTCAGTTCGACTTCGCCCACATGGAACCCCCACCATCCGACATTGGCACGGTTCAGGATGGACCCATCAGGCAGTTCCACGAGCACGTCGCGAAACCCGACACGTCGTGAGCCGCCATCGCCGGTGGGAATCTCGAGTGTGTATTCTAGCCGGAAGGCTTCACCGTCGTGGAAGCCCCGTGCCTCGCCGACGATGTCTTCGCGTGTGCCCACATAGCTGCCGTCCGGCAGCCGCGTGAGGCGCCACGTCTTCCTATCCGTCTCACCGTCGTCGTAGACGAAATCCTCCACCAGCACGACGGTATTGCCCTCCATGCGGCCGTCGATCTCCACGGTGAAGCTGCGGTCGACCCCGGTGATGGTTGTGAACCGCCCCTCGCCCACCGTCCGGCCGATCAGGTCCTCGGCCAGCACGAAGCGGGCGTCCTCGGCCGCTTCTTCGGGCACTGGCGGCGCGGAAGCGCAGGCTGCAAGTGCTAGTCCCGCAGCAGCCAGCATTGGTAGGGCGATACGAAAACGAGGCATGGATCACACTGGCTCCGGTTGCAATAGGGATGCGCAACGTCGGGCACGCCAAGACGTCCCCACTGCCCTATTACGTGCCAAAACGCTGATCGGTTCGCCGCACTCGATCGACCGGTTGGCATCCGGGAACCACAACCGTGGAAGTTCGCCCCTTTCCTTAAGGGCCAACCCGCATCGCGAAAGACATTCAAGTATGCTATTTTCTTGATTGCAGAGATTGGCTTTGAGCCATCGTGCAATTGCGGGAAGGGGAGGCCGACAACGATGCGCAGACTTCTTATCAATATCGCGCTGTCGTTTTGCGTCTTCGCGGGATTGCCGGTAGCCGACGCACTATCCCAGCCGGCCGGCATCTGCGCGTTGGTGCAAACCCAGTCATACCGCACGCCGTCCGGCGGCGTTCGCACCTCACTCGCCCGCGAAGACACCTTGTTCATGCGCGACCAGATCGCTACGGACCGCTCGGGGTCTGCCAGGCTGAACATGATGGATGACACGGTCATCACTCTGGGGCCGCAGACCGACATCGTGCTGGACCAGTTCCTCTACGACCCGGCAAGCGGCGGTGGCGACCTTGTCAGCAGCATTGCGGTTGGCGGCCTCCGGTTCATCAGCGGACAGATGCCCAGCGACAGCTATCTAATCCAGACGCCGGTGGCCACGGTCGGCCTGCGCGGCACGGATGTGACCGTGACGGTCGCCCCCGTCACCGGCGCGACGCGGCTGATCGTTCTGGTGGGCGAGGCCTGGATCCGCCCCCGTGGCCTAGAGGCGGCAACCCAGGTGACCGTCGGCAGAATGGCTGACGTGGTTTCAGCCAGCGCGCCGCCACAGGTCCAGCCGGCCGCGCCGATTCCCGGCTGGGCACGGGGCGAGCTGTTCGACGAGGAGGAGTTCGACGTTCCGTACTGATCCGGCTCCCTCCCCGCCCGCTTTACATCCGTGCACCTTCGATCGGCCATGATCACGCCCATTTTGGATGGACTCCTGACTGTTCCTGGACCGGACCGTCCATCGCCATCGTGATGCCTGCGGCTTCCCGCAGACTGCGCAGGCGCTGAGGGCGGCCCTCCGCCGACATCGTCTGATCGACCTTCATGGAGGATCGCCATGCGCCTGCTCGCCCTGCTGCTGTTGGTGCCCATTGTCGCCCTCGTCGAAGGGATGCCACGCCCGGCGGCCGCTCAGTCGCTGCTCGATCCGGAATCGGCTGAACCGCCGATTGCACAACGCATCGAGACCGTCACGGAGGTGCACGGGGACCAGTTGGTCGATCCCTATGCCTGGCTGCGCAACGAGGCTGATCCTGCGGTGTTGGACTACCTGGCCGCAGAGAACGACTACACCGATCAGGTGATGGCGCCCCTGGCGCGCCTGGAGCAGACGCTTTTCGAAGAGATGACCGGCCGGCTGGCCGACGACGACAGCAGCCAT
>JANQQD010000320.1 GCA_028285185.1 Anaerolineae bacterium
CGAGATGCGACTGCATCTTCGGCAGATAGAAGTATGGCCCGGAACCGTTTTCCATCAGCCGCTTGGCATTGCGGAAGAAGTAGAGGCCGAAATCGAACAGGGAGCCTGACATGGGCTCGCCATCTACCAGCACATGGGCTTCCGGCAGGTGCCAGCCGCGTGGGCGCACCAGCAGCACGGCCGTCTTTTCGGCCAAGCGATAGGCCTTGCCCGTGGCCGGGTCGTCGAAGGCGATCGTGCCGGCAATGGCGTCGGACAGGTTCACCTGCCCGTCGATCAGGTTGGCGAAGGTGGGCGTGCTGGCGTCCTCGAAATCCGCCATGAACACCTTCGCACCGGAATTGAGCGCATTGATCACCATCTTGCGGTCGACCGGCCCGGTGATCTCCACCCGCCGGTCCTGCAGATCGGCCGGCATGGGCGCCACGGTCCAGTCGCCGTCGCGGATGTGCTTCGTTTCCGGCAGGAAGCCGGGCAGCTCTCCGGCATCGAGGCGCGCCTGTCGTTCGACCCGCCGCTCCAGCAACTCCAGCCGGCGTTTGCCGAAGCGGCGCTGCAGGTCGGCTACGAAGCCGAGGGCTTCCGGCGTTAGCACGGCCGCGAAGCCCGCGGCCGTGGGCGCGCGCAGGGTCACGCCGTCCACGGGTTCCTCGGTCACGACATCCTCGGGCATGGGTTCTCACTCCCGCATCAGGGTTCTTTGTGTCTGGCCGCGACCCTAGCATAGGGCGTAGCGGAGGCGCGACATGCTGCGGCGCAATATCCCGCGGGCAGGAAGATCTCAGGCGGCCTTGGCCAGGATCTCTTTGGCCAGCGCCCGGATCTCAGTGGCCGCTCGGGTGCGCTTGTCCGTCTCGGTCACGCTGTGGCCGTCGAGAAGCGCGGCGGCAAAGCTGACGCGGTTGCCGACATGGGCTTCGGCCACGGCGGCACCGAGTTCCTCCATCTTGGCAATCAACGCATCGGCCAGCCTGGCACGCGGCGGCACCCGGTTCAGCACGATCAGGGCGGGCACACGTTCCTGCTTGGCCAGCTCCAGCGTCGGCGTCGTCGCCCAGAAATCCATCGGGCTCGGCTGCACCGGCACGATCACCAAGCTGGCGGCGCGGACGGCGATGCGCGCCTCCGTTTCCGCATGGGGCGGACTGTCGATCACCACCACGTCGTGGCCGCGCGCCAGCCGCGTCACCTCACCCGCGGCCCGCCAGCCGTTGATCTGGCTGTGCGTGATGTCCATCTGGTCGCCCTGGCGGGTGCGGCGCGCCTCGTACCATCGTGTCAGGCTGGCCTGCGGGTCGATGTCGACGGTTGCCACGGACTTGCCGGCCTGCCGGAACGCGATCGCCAGATGCGCCACCAGTGTCGTCTTGCCGGCGCCGCCCTTCTGCTGTGCCACCGTGATCACCTTGCCCGCCATCGTCGCCCTCTCTCCCACAGCAGCCGGCCGCATACTGCACAGCGGTCGGCAAGTCCTGCAACCGCTGAACCCTCTAGTTGTGGATGAAGGACTCCGCAAGGGTTGTCTGCGGCCACGCAAGGCGGCGGCGATACGATGCCATGCCCCGCGCCGAAACGGCGTGGGGAAAGGCCCCCTGGAGGCCCAACACCGAACAAGACTGGTAAAAGATCTGAGATTTAGGCGTAGGCGTTGACGACGCCGGCCGTTTCGAACCCGCGGCCACCGCCAAGAACGGCCGGCGTCGTCGGGGACTGCTGCGGGATTTCGCTGTCGAAGCCGTCGAACCCGCGATCGCCGCCCGCGGCCACCGTGGTTCCGGCATCTTCGTGCTTACCGCCCTCGGACGCGCCCGCCGCTTCCGCAGCCTCGTCCCGCGAGGCCATCATCTGGTAGAAGCGGATGACTTCCTTCGCCGGCAGCTGGCGCACCAGCCGGTCCGTATCCCGCTCGCGATACTCGAACACCATGCGGTTGATCGAGTCGTCCAGCCGGACCCGTACGCGGATGTCCTGGCCGCCACCTTCGGGGACAATCGCCGCCGGCGCGTCGGCCACCGCACCCGCCTGCCCTTCCGGCAGGGGCACCATGCCCATCTGGGCATTGGTTGCGGTTATGGAGCCGATGCTTTCCACGACACTATCCTCCTTGACTAAATACTAGCCGTGCCAGTCAAAGAAGTCAAGCTTTACGACATTGAAAAGTCGAAAAATATATTAACGATTTCGTAACCAATTTTCTATCCCTTTATTTATAGCTGATCTTGGTTATGGAATTCTTATCATTATATTTAGCGAAAATTTGGCCTAAGGTCGGCAATACATGACATACCCCAACTCCTCGAACGGTCGCATCGGCAAGTGTCTGAAGACGCGTGCAAGACTTCGCCAACTCGCTATGCTGGAAGAGAACCGGAAGCGCGATATGGCTGTCCGCATATCGGACCGCCTGGCTCCATCGGGGGAACCTTGATCACGTCAACCGAAGCGCCGTCCGTTCCGGAGGGCACAAGGGTCTATGCCGTCGGCGACATCCACGGGCGCGCGGATCTGCTGAGTGCGCTTTTGCGCAAGATCGAGGCCGACGCCGCCGACGCCGCCGATATGGACCGGCGGCTGATCTTCCTCGGCGACTATGTGGACCGCTGGCCCCTCGTGCCCAAGGTGATCGACATCCTGCTGGATCATCTCCCCGACGGATTTGCCGCAACCTTTCTGCGCGGCAACCATGAGCAGATGATGCTCGACTTCCTGAACGATCCGGACACGCTCTATGGCTGGGTCGGCAATGGCGGCGACGCCACGCTTGACGGTTATGGCATCAGCTGGACCTACGATGCAGAGACGGTACAGACCCGTTTGCTGGAGCGCATGCCTGAGCGCCATCAGGCCTTCTTAAGCGCGCTGGAGCTTAGCCACACGGTCGGCGACTACCTTTTCGTGCACGCGGGCATACGCCCGGGCGTACCGCTGGACCAGCAGTCGCCCCAGGACATGATGTGGGTTCGCAACGTCTTCCTGAACAGCAAAGCCGAGTTCGCCAAGATGGTCGTGCACGGCCACACGATCGTGGATCGGCCGGAATTCCGCACCAACCGCATCGGCATCGACACAGGCGCGGTGATGACGGGACGCCTGACCTGCCTGGTGTTGCAGGGGCGCGAGCAACGGTTGCTGAGCACCTGAACCGGTCACGCTGGCCACCGGATGCCGGTGTTCATGGTTCTTTCACCAACATCGGGTTAGACACCTGCCATGGAGCGGGGACGCACCGGGTTGCCTGGGCGATTGCATCGCGGGCCGGATTGGGGCTTAGGATGGTGGCAGAGCCACGCTGATGGATCGCCAGAAAGGCGGACTTGCCATGACCGATGTCGTACGACTGTCAATCTGGTGCCGGGACCGTGTGGGGCTGGTGTCGGCGATTGCCGCCCGCCTTTTCGATCTGGGCATCAATCTTGGTGACGGCACCTTCGCCACGCTTGGCGAAGGGGCTGAGTTCACAGCCCTTTGCGAATTGCCGACCGGGCTGGAACCGGCTGCCCTGCGGGACGAGCTGGCCAGACTGCCTGAGTTGGACGCAGCCACCATCCATATCAGCCCCTTCGGGCTCGGCATGCATCAGCTCGATGCTGCCAGGGTCACGCATGAGATCACATGCGTCGGGCCGGATCAGCCGGGCCTGCTGGCGCGGCTGTCGGAAGCGCTGGTCGGTTCCGGCGCCAACATCGCGAGCCTGGTGGCAACGCGCCTGGAGGGCCGCGTCGAACTCTACCGAATGGTGCTGACAGTGGGAATCCCGGGCAACCGTGCCGAAACCTGCCTCGCCACCCTGCGTAACACCGCGCAACAGCTGGGCCAGACACTCACCTGGACGGACGCGACCGCAGGCAAAAAGCAGGCGCTGGTCGGCGGCTGAGGACGGCCCGGAGGCGATGAGGAGAACAGAGCTGAATGGAACTTCGAGCGTGCCGCGACAGCAGAGTATGACGACAAGACCGTCGGGCTGGCGGATCTATTGGTGGATCTGGATGATCGCGTCGACCGCGTGGGTCGGCTTCGCGCTTGCGGCATTTCCCCAGACGCGGGACTGGGACGGGCTGTGGGATGCAATGATGGCCAGCGAGATCGGGCTGGTCGACACGTCGGAATGTGCCACCAGCGTTCAGGACACGACCGCGGCCCAGGTGTGCAGTCATGCCGTCAGCCAGCGCCGAAGCCGGATCTGGACCCAGCGCGAGAATCAGCTCGTCACCGCCTTCGGCAATGTGGGCATCGTGGTCGGCCCGCCCCTGCTGGCCCTGGCGGCAACCTTTCTCGTCACCGTCTTCGCAGGGGACCGTTTCGACCGGCACCCGCCCCCGCCGGCCCGCCACTCACGCGACCATTACCAGCGCACGGCACCAAAGCTTCAGCCGACGAACTACCGGCCCCCCAACCGGCGGCGGACCCACGTTCCGGAGTGACGCCGCCCCCCGCGCTGTCAGAACAGGTAGATGATGCCGATAATGAAGTCGTGGGCGTAGAACTCGCCGGCGGAGACTTCGTCGCCGTTGGGGTAGAGGCCGGTCTTGATCTCGCCCAGGCTGCTGAAGCGATAGCCACCCTCAAGCGCCCAGTTCTCAGCGATCCGCACCATCGCGCCGGCCTGCACCGACCAAGCGAAATTGTGCTCGAAATTGCCGCTGTGGACGCCGTCACCACCTGCGATGACGTCGAACTGGAAGGCGTCGGAAAAGTGCCGCGCCACACCGACGCCCGCGCCGACATAGGGTCGCCACGGAGACCCGGTATCGAAATCGTACAGAACATTGAACATCAACTGGTCGGTCGACACATTGTTCTGATAGTCCAGGATCTCGTTTGCGCTCTGCACGCGCGTGTCGAAATCGTGCCGGAACCGATGGATCAGCTCGAATTCCGTGCGCAGCGGCAGATCCAGATAGTCGTCCCAGCGATAGCCGAGCACGATGCTGCCCCCGCCCGTCGCCTCCGGGCCCGGTGAGTTCTCGCTGAAGGTCGGGCGATCGGGGTTCAGTTGAACATCGCCCACATCCGTCAGCATGAACATGCCGCGGAAACCCGCATAGAAACCATACTGGTCGCCCAGCACCGATCCGCTGTCGTCCGGCGGCGGAGGCGGCGTCGACGGATCGTCCTGCGCGGTCGCAGGTGATTGGGCGAAGACGGAGGTGGCAACCGCCGCCATGAGGGCAAGGCGGCGCATCAATCCCGTTCCATTTTCCGGACAATCCCCTCAGATGCCTGGATTCCCAGGATTTTCAGCGTTTATAGACCTGCGACAGAGAGCCCGCAATGGCTGCCGGCCACGGGCCGTGAAGATGTTGCCGACACGCAACAGTGCCGGAATGGCCGTTGACTGCGGCGGCGCCCGCATTTTGGACAGCGCCTTGGGCAAGCTGCTATACGCTGCGCCATGCAGCACTTCGACACCGAAATCGTAGGCGCCGGCGGCACCGGGATCTCCCGGGCGGCAGAGGCCCTGCGCGCCGGCCAGCTGGTCGGCCTGCCGACCGAGACGGTGTACGGCCTGGCCGGTGACGCCACCAGTGATGCAGCCGTGGCGGCCATCTTCGCAGTCAAAGAGAGGCCAAGGTTCAATCCGCTGATCGTCCACGTGGTCGACGCAACTGCAGCTGAGCGCCTGGTGCAGTTCGATCTGCGGGCCGAGGCATTGGCCGAGAGTTTCTGGCCCGGCCCGCTGACGCTGATCCTGCCGCGGCGCCCGGAGAGCCCCGCCTCTCTCCTGATCTCAGCCGGCCTGGACACGATCGCGGTTCGCGTTCCCTCTCACCCCGTGGCAAGGACCGTGCTTGAAGCCGCCGGACTGCCGCTTGCCGCACCCAGCGCCAATCGATCGGGCGCCGTCAGCCCGACCGACCCGCGCCATGTGTATGAAGAACTGGCTGGCCGGATCCCATTGATTCTGGCCGGCGGCCGAGCCGATGTCGGAGTTGAGTCGACGGTTCTGGATCTCACCGGCTCGGAGCCTGCGATCCTGCGCCCCGGTGGGGTCACGGCGGAGGACCTGACGGCGGTGCTTGGAACCGTCGGCTTGGCCGCAGGCAGCGACGCCCGACCGCGGTCACCCGGAAGGCTGCCCAGCCACTATGCGCCGGCAACGCCGCTGCGCCTGGATGCGCGCGACGTGGCGCCGAACGAAGCTTTGCTGACCTTCGGCCCCGACCTGCGCAAGGGGGACCATATCCGCAATCTCAGCGAGAAGGGCGATCCGGCGGAGGCTGCGGCAAATCTGTTCGCCATGCTGAGAGAGCTGGACCGCCTGAACCTGCCCGGGATCGCGGTCGCTCCGATCCCGGACACCGGCCTTGGCGTGGCCATCAACGACCGGCTGCGGCGCGCAGCCGCCCCCAGGCACTCACCGCCGACGGACGGCACTGCAGGATGACGACCGATACGACCGGCCGGGCAGAGGCCCTTGCCGCCATGCGGGCCCGCGTCGGACCCGGCGGTTGGGTGGAAGATGCCGACCGACTGGTCCCCTATCTCAGGGAGTGGCGCGGCAACTATCAGCCTCAGGCCACCGCCGTCGTCAGGCCGGCATCGACCGCGGAAGTCGCAGACGTGGTGCGCCTGGCCGCCGACGCCGGCATCGCCATCGTGCCCCAGGGCGGCAACACGGGCTTGTGCGGTGGTGCCGCTGCCGCAGAACATGGCCGCGACATTATCCTGTCGACGGAGCGGCTGAACCGCATCCGCGCCATCGACCCGCTGAATTACACGATCACGGCGGAAGCCGGTGTGGTGCTGCGCACGGTGCAAGAGGCAGCGGACTCAGCCGACCGCCTGTTCCCGCTCAGCCTCGGGGCCGAGGGCTCGTGCCAGATCGGCGGCAATCTGGCGACCAACGCCGGTGGAACGGCCGTGCTGCGTTATGGCAATGCCCGTGACCTGACGCTGGGGCTGGAGGTGGTGCTGCCGGACGGCGCGATCTGGGACGGTCTCAGGTCGCTGCGCAAGGACAATACGGGCTACGACCTGAAGCACCTGTTCATCGGGGCAGAGGGCACGCTGGGCATCATCACGGCCGCGGTCCTGAAGCTGTTCCCCAAGCCGAAACAGGTGGAAACTGCGCTGATCGCCGTGCCGGATGCCACGGCAGCCGTGGCGTTGCTGGCTCGTGCACGCACCGGCAGTGGCGACGCCGTCAGCGCCTTCGAGCTGATCCCGCGCATCGCCATCGACATGGCGCTCAAACACGTCGCCGGCACGGTCGACCCGCTGACCGAACCGGCGGAGTGGTACGTGCTGGCGGAACTGACCGAGCCGGTCGCCGATGCGCACCTGAGAGAGAAGCTGGAGGCGTTGCTTGAGCAGGCCTTCGAGGATGAGCTGGTGCTGGACGCCGTCATCGCGTCCAGCGGAACGCAGGCACAGCAGCTCTGGTTCCTGCGCGAGGCGATCGTCGAGGCACAGCGCTTCGAAGGCGCTGCCATCAAGCACGACGTGTCGGTCCCTCTAGCGGCCGTGCCGGAGTTTTTGCGCCGAGCCAGCGAGGCGGTTGCCGCGGCCGTTCCCGGTGTGCGGGTCATTCCATTCGGCCATCTCGGCGACGGAAACGTGCACTTCAACCTGAACCAGCCGCCGCAAGGCGATGGCGCGGCCTTTACCGCCAGGCTGCAAGAGGTCAACCGGCTTGTGCATGATGTCGTCGTCGATCTGAACGGGTCGATCAGTGCGGAGCACGGCATCGGCCGGCTGAAGCGCGACGAACTGGCGGAGCGCAAGTCGTCGGTCGAAATGGACCTGATGCGCAAGGTTAAGTCCGCGCTAGACCCCGCCGGCATCATGAATCCCGGGAAGGTGCTTTGACGTTGCGCCGCGGCGGCCTTGGGCTCGGCCGCCGGGGTTTGCTGCGGCTGGGCTTGGCGGCCGGACCATTCATGCTGGCCGCGGGAGCGCCGCGGATTGCCCTTCCGCAGGCACCGTCTCCCCGCGAGATCATCGAAACTACGATTGCACTGACGCAGCGCCACCATTTCCTGTTCGCCGATACCCCGCCCGATCCTGTACCGGCGGCCTGGAACACCGCCAAGTCGGTCGCGCTTGCCGCCAGTGACCGGGTGCTGCCGGATGCCGAAGTCGTGCACTTGGCGAACGACATGCTGGAGGCACTCGGCACTTCGCACACGGCGCTCTATTGGCGTGGGCAGCAGACCTATTGGGCGTTGCGCAACATCTTCTCCAGAGAGCTCGACAGCTTTCCCATGCCGCAGATCGGCGCCTGGTTCCGAACCGTGGACGGCCGTTGGTTCGTCACCGATGTCTATGCCGGCTCGGCCGCAGAAGCCGCCGGCCTGCGCCGTGGCGATGAGATTGTGCTGGCCGACAACACGCCGTTTCAGCCGGTGACGTCGTTCGACCGTGACGGTGTGAGCCTTTGGATCGTTGCCGCAGCCGATGCCGCGCCCCGCAGAGTCGAGGTCCACCCTGCCCGGCTCGGCGTCCAGCGCATGATGCTTAATGGGGCGGAACGCTCAGTTCGGATCGTCGCCGATGGGTGCGCACGCGTCGGTTACCTCCACCTGCCGACAGGCACCCATGCCGCGTTCCTTCAGACGCTGACGGACGCCGCCGAGCGCTTCGAGCAAGAAGCGACTGCCATGGTGCTGGACATGCGCGGAGGTTTCGGTGGTGCCGGCCCGGACTATGCGGCCGTGTTTCTTGACGGCGGCGTCTTCAGCAAACCGCTCGTCGTGCTGATCGACCGCGACACACGCAGCGGCAAGGAATGGGTGGCGCACCTGTTGCGGGAAAGTGGCCGCGCGACGCTGGTCGGCACCCGCACCGCCGGTGCCTTTCTTGGCGGCAGCGTCTTCCCGATCGGGGATCGCTTCCTCCTCTCTTTGGCGGTCTTGCCGCGCGCACCCGACGGCACGGAACTGGAGGGCATCGGGGTCCCGCCGCACATCCAGATCGACCGCCCGCTCACCCATTCCGGTGGGGCCGACCCGCAGCTTGAGGCGGCGCTTGGGCATCTCCGCAGCGTCTGTTGACGGCGGATCCGGTCACCGCGTTTCCGCCACAATCCTCCTCTCGACTCCATGTTAACGAATACGGGGCCGTCGAGATCCCGGCAGGCAGGAGAGCAGACGATTCCTTTTCCGCATTACAGCCGGGGGGAACGGATCGCTGACGCATGCGTCCACATCCTCGGCACGACGGCCAGCATCATCTGCGTCCCCGCGCTGATCGGCATTGCGCTGGCGGAAGGGGGCGGCTGGCTGACGATCTTCAGCCTCGTGCTCTACGGCATCGGCTTCGCCGGGATGCTTTGGGCCTCCGCCCTCTACCACATGACCAGGAAGCCGGAGCGCAAGGAGTTCCTGCGCCGGCTGGACCATTCGGCCATCTTCGTGATGATTGCTGGCAGCTATTCGCCCTTCGTGCTGGTCAATGTCGGCGGCGCCTGGGGCTTCGGCTTGTTCGGCTTTGTCTGGGCGGTGGCGCTGTTCGGCGTGCTGTTGAAACTGCGCTATCCGCGCAAGTGGGAGCCGGTGACGATCGCTGCCTATCTCGGTCTCGGCTGGGTCTGCGTGGTGGCCATCGGTCCACTGGTCGAAGCCGTATCGGCACCAGCCCTGGTGCTGTTGGCCGCCGGCGGTGTCATCTACAGCGTGGGCGTACTGTTCTATGTGCAGAAGCGGATGAAATACCGCACGGTCATCTGGCACGCGATGGTGCTGGTCGCCGCCGGCTGCCACTATGCGGCTGTCATGACGTCGGTTGCGCTCAATGGCGGCGCGTCCTCGGCATGAAGCGGCCGTGGCTGTGGGTGATGCGTTCAGGGGCCCTTGATCGGCTGGCCGACGGGCACGACTTCTTAAGATAAATTCGCCGAGATGCCGCCATGGTGAGGGATTGTTGCCTGAATGCCGCGGCGGCGCGTGCGCCGGAAACAAGAACGGAGATCGCTGTGACGGAGGGGTTGTCCAGCGTGCTCCTGCGAAGCAGACCGTTTCTCGATTGTCTGTGAATGCCCAGGAAGTGGAGCGACCACATGTCCGAACAGACGCCTGCCGACTTTTCAAATGGCAAGACCAAAGCCGGTCGGGACGCCGATAAGCTGGCGACCATGCTGACCTGCATTCTTGCGGACAGCTATGCCCTGATGGTGAAGAACTTCTTCGCCAGCCTGCACCGGCTGACGGAGGAGCACTATGACAATCTGTTCGTGGCCGTGGACGCCCTGACCAAACGCATTCGCAACCTCGGCTATCCTGCCCCGAAGAGTTTTGTGGAGCTGGCAGGCCGGACCACCATCGACGAGACCACCTCCGACCAGTCGGCGGAGCAGATCACCGCATCGCTGCTGCGCGACCACGAGACGCTGATCAGCCGACTGCGCAGCGTCGTCGACACGGCGATCGCCTGCAAAGACGCGGTCACGGCGTCGCTCGCCAGGGAGCGCATGGCGTTCCACGAAAAGGCGATCGCGATGCTGCGCTCTGTGCGCACGGCGCCGTCACATTGACGGGCCCAGATGCGGGCGGCCCCGCGCCCGCATCGTGCCGCGCAGCCTCACCATCCAGCGTTGGACCGCAGGCGGCCTCTAGCAAGGCCGCCTGCAATGGCGCCGCACTGCGGTCCAGGGAGGTTTCGCAATCTTCCAAGATTGGCCGCTAGGTATTTGTTTTGTTGCGATAATCCGGGATCTACGAAAGCCAATTCCCACCGCCCTCGGCTATCATTTCATTCTGCGCAACCGTTCGATCGTGGATTTTGAGATCGACGGCTTGGGGCCATTTGGCCGCCGCCTGGCCACCACCCCGCCGCGCCCAACGATAAGGATTCACCGAGGAGACACCATGTGCGCCTTCGACCATCGCAGCTTCGCCGGCCACGAGGCCGTCACCTTTGCGCATGACCCGGCGACCGGCCTGCACGCGATCATCGCCATCCATTCAACGGCACTGGGCCCGGCTGCCGGGGGCTGCCGGATGTCGAGCTATCCTTCGGCGGATGCCGCGATCGATGACGTGCTGCGTCTGTCCCGCGGCATGACCTACAAGAATGCCATCGCCGACCTGCCGTTGGGCGGGGGCAAGTCCGTGATCATCGGCGATCCGGCGTCGGACAAGAAGCCCGCGCTGCTGGAAGCCTTTGCGCGCGCCGTCGACGGGCTGGGCGGCTGTTACTATGCCGCCGAAGACATGGGGATCGGTCTGGCCGACGTGCAGGCCATGGCCCGCGTCACCCGCTATGTGGCCGGCCGCCACACCGGGTCGGCTGCCAGCGGCGATCCCTCGCCGGTAACGGCGCGCGGCGTCTTTCTGGGCCTCAGGCTGGCGGTTCTGAGAAAGCTGGGGCGTGACAGCCTTGACGGTGTCCGTGTCGCCGTCCAGGGGCTGGGCAATGTCGGCCTGAACCTGTGCCGCAAGCTTCGCGCCGCCGGGGCGACCTTGGCGGTCACGGATGTCCGCGCCAGCGCGATCAACTTCGCCGTCACGGAGCTGGGGGCGGAACCGGTTGCGCCGGACGCCATTATCGACAGCGATGTCGACGTTTTCGCGCCGTGCGCCGGCGGTGCGGTGCTGACCCCGGAGACGATCGCGCGGCTGAAGGCGCCCATCGTAGCCGGTGCCGCCAACAACCAGTTGCTGGACGATGACTGCGGCGAGCAGCTGCGGCAGCGCGACATCCTCTACATGCCCGACTATGTCATCAACGGCGGCGGCATCATCAACGTCGCCGCGGAGATCGCGGGTCGCTATGACCCGTCCTGGGTGGAGCACAAGCTGCAGCGCCTGATGGCGACGCTGAACGCCATCGTGACGGATGCCGACAGGACCGGCCTGCCCACCAATATCTTGGCCGACCGCATGGCCGAACGCCGCATCGCCAGCGCGGAACAGTGCCGGGCTGCATGACGGAAAGGCCAGGCGCTGAGCGGGAAGTGGGGCGCCCCGACGCCGCCCGGCGACGATGCATATTGTCGCCCGTGAACTGACGGCGGATTGCACCGATCGGCGGATGCTGGTCTAAGGGTCGGTGAATGCGTTCGGGCAGATGGCCTGGCGCAACCCGGACGAGCGCCGACAGCATGCCCAGCACGACGGCTGCCCGCATCGACACCGCCGAAGACACTGCCGCGCCGACGCTGACGGCGCTGTTCGACGATTTCGCCGCGCGTGGCGCGCGCCCCGCGTTGATCACAGTCGGCCTCGGCCAGGCCTGGTCTTATGCCGAACTGCGCGACCAGTGCGACCGCCTGGCTGCGGGCCTACTGGCGGACGGACTGGCTCAGGGGGAGCCGGTGGCGCTGCTCGGCCCCAGCCGGGCGGAATGGGTGGCGCTGGCGCTGGCGGTGATCCTGGCGGGCGGAACCGTGGTGCCGCTCGATACCGTCATGGCGCCCGACGATCTCGCCTATGCCTTGCAGGATTGCGGCTGCCGGCGTGTCTTCGCCTCGACAGACAGGCTAGAGCAACTGGCGCCGATCATCGCGGCCGAGGGGCTGGCGCTCGGCCTGCTTGACGCAGACAGCGACGGCGATGCGGGGCGAAGCTGGCGCGCCTGGCTTGCCGACCGGCCGGCTATCCTGCCCACGCCGGCCGCGTCCGACCGCGCCGTGCTGTTCTACACATCCGGCACCACGGGCCGCCCGAAGGGCGTGCCGCTGACGCATGCCAACATCGCGTTCTGCGTCCACGCCCTGCTGGAACGCGATCTGGTGACGGCGGATGACCGGGTGCTGGTGCCGCTGCCGCTCTACCACGTCTATCCCTTTGTCGTCGGAATGCTGACGCCGCTAGCGCTCGGCATCACCATCGTCTTTCCCGAAGGCCTGACGGGGCCCCAGATCGTGGCCGCGCTCAAAGAGGGCGAAACCACGGTGATGGTCGGCGTGCCCCGGCTCTACGAGGCGCTGATGGACGCCGTGCGGGGCCGGCTGAAGGCGCTTGGCCGCGTGCCGGCCGCCCTGTTCGGCGGCGCGCTCGCCCTCTCCTCATGGCTGCGGCGCCGGATGGGATGGCATGCGGGCCGGGTGCTGTTCGGCTCATTCCGCCGCCGTATCGCGCCGCGGCTCAGGCTGATGGTGTCTGGCGGGGCGAAGCTGGACCCGGCACTGGCCTGGGGGCTGGAGGGGTTGGGCTGGGAGTTGCTCTCGGGCTACGGGTTGACCGAGACCAGCCCCATCGTCGCCTTCAATGTGCCCGGTCGGGTCGACATCGCCACCGTCGGCGTCCCACTCAATGGCGTGGACCTGCGCATCGAAGGCCCGGACAGCGACGGCAATGGCGAGATCCTGGTGAAGGGGCCGAACGTCTTCGCCGGCTATCACCAGGCGCCCGACGCGACCGCCGCTGCCTTTACCGAAGACGGCTGGTTCCGTACCGCCGATCTCGGGCGGGTGGACGATCGCGGCTTTCTGCAGATCGCCGGCCGGCGGGCGGAGCGCATCGTGCTGGCCGGCGGCAAGAACGTCTATCCCGAAGCCGTGGAAGCCGCCTTCGATGACGAGCCCGTGATCCGCGAGATCGCAGTGCTGGAACTGGACGGCCGACTTGCCGCACTGGCGATGCCCGATGCGCAAGCGGCACGCCGGGCCGGCGCGCTGGACGTGGCGGAGGCGGCGCAAGCTGTGGTCCGCACGGTTGCGGAGCGCCTGCCCGCCCATATGCGCCCCCACGCCGTGGCCCTGACCCGCCAGCCGCTGCCGCGCACGCCATTGGGCAAGCTGCGCCGCCATCAGCTGCCAGATCTCTACCGCCAGGGCATGGAGGGCCGACAGGCCCCCGCCAAGGCGGAGTTGTCCGAAGCCGACCTGGCCCTGCTGCGGGCGCCGGCCGTGGCTCCGGTATGGAACTATCTCAGCCGCCGCTATGCCGACAAGCCCGTCGCCCCCGCAGCCGACCTTGAGGGCGATCTTGGCATCGACTCGCTGGAATGGGTGAACCTGTCGCTGGAGCTTGAAGAGCGCGCCGGCGTGGTGCTGCAGCAGGAGGATCTCGGCCGCATCCAGACCGTGCGCGACCTGCTGGAACACGTGCTGACGTCCCAGGGCCAAGACCGCCCCCCGGCGGCGGCGACCAAATGGGAGGCCTGGGCCGAACCGCGCGGCCCCGTCTGGCGCATGGGCGGTCGGTTCATCTACCTGCTCAACCGCCTGATCCTGGCGCTGCTGGTGCGTCATCGCAGTACCGGGGCGGACCAGGTGCCGGTTGCCGGCCCGGCGGTGCTGACACCCAACCACATCAGCTTCCTCGACGCGTTCTCGGTGGGTGCCGGGCTGCCGTTCCGCCAGGCCCGGCGCGTCTACTGGGCCGGCACCACCACCTACCTCTTCCCCAATACGGTCATGCGGCTGTTCAGCCGGGCGGCCAACATCTTCCCCGTGGAGCCGGGGCAGACAGCCGGCTTCAGCCTGAAACTGGCCCGCCGCGTGCTCGACCGGGGCGAGGCGGTCGTCTGGTTCCCCGAAGGCGCGCTGTCGCGCGATGGCGAGCTTGGGCGGTTCATGCCCGGCCTTGCCCGGCTGGTTGCGGGAACCGATGCGACGTTCGTTCCCATCCATATCAAGGGCACGCGCGAGGCCTGGCCGCGCAGCCGGCGGCTGCCTCGCCCTGGGCGGGTCAGCGTCGTCTTCGGTGCCCCGCTGACGCAACAGGCGCTGATCGCCCGGGGGGAAGGCGAGACGGAGGCGGAGCGCATGGTCGACGGCCTGCGCCAAGAGGTGGCAGCGCTCGCCGCGAGGCACGGCGCAGGGTGACCGCGACTCCACAGGATCCTGCAGGATCCGCCCCTCGCGCCGGGCCCCGCGCGCTCTGGTCCTGGGCCACCTTCGACTGGGCCAATAACGGCTTCTCCACCGTCATCCTGACCTTCGTCTTCAGCGCTTACTTCGCCCGCGGCGTCGCGGAGTCCCCGACCGAAGGCACCACGCTATGGGGATATGCGCTGTCGATATCCGGATTAACCATTGCGCTGGCGAGCCCGGTCGCCGGCGCCGTCGCCGACCGGCGCGGGCGGTTGAAGCCGTGGCTCGGCACGGCCACCGCCGTCTGCGTTGCGGCTACGGCCCTGCTTTGGTTCGTCCGGCCAGATCCCGCCGACGCGATCATGGCATTGGCGCTGATCGTCATCGGCAATGTCGCGTTCCATCTGGCGCTGGTCTTCTACGACAGCCAGCTTGCCCATCTGGTACCGCGAGAGCGCGTCGGCCGCTGGTCAGGCTGGGCCTGGGGTCTGGGCTATGCTGGCGGCCTGTCCTGTCTCGGTGCATCGCTGCTTCTGTTCGTTCAGGCAGAAACCCCCATCCTACCGCTGGATCCGGAGACGCAGGAACATATCCGCATCGTGGGGCCGTTCGTCGCCCTGTGGTTTGCCGTCTTCGCCCTGCCCCTGTTCCTGTTCGTGCCGGACCGCGCCGATACCGGCACCCCGATCGTCCGTGCGGCGCGCGAGGGCCTCAGGCAGCTCTCCGACACCTTCAGGGAGGTACGCCGCAGGCATGCCAACATCCTGCGCTTCCTGATCGCGCGCATCCTCTATAACGACGGCCTCAACACCCTGTTCGCCTTCGGCGGCATCTACATGGCCGGCACCTTCAGCATGTCGGTGGCCGAAGTGCTGATCTTCGGCATCGCCATCAACCTGACGGCCGGCCTCGGTGCCGCGATCTTCGGCTGGGTCGACGACCGCATCGGCCCATGGCGGACGATCATGATCGGGCTTGCGGGGCTGCTCGGTTTCGGCATCCCGCTGTTGCTGGTCGAAAGCCGCGACTGGCTCTGGGTTTTCGCGTTGCCGCTGGGCCTGTTCGTCGGGCCCGTGCAGTCGGGAAGCCGCTCGCTGATGGTTCGCCTGGCGCCCGAAGGCATGGTCAGCGAGACCTTCGGCTTCTACCAGGCCTCGGGCAAGATCACCGCGTTCATGGGACCAGCCATCGTCGGCACGGTGACCGCCTGGACCGGCAGCCAGCGCATCGGCCTCGCCCCGATCCTGATCTTCGTCATCGCCGGCGCCCTGATCCTGCTGACGGTGCGCGAGCCGGGGCGACGAGCCGGGGTCTAGCCTTGCAAACCGAACACCGCCCGCCATCGGATCTGGCATTGAGCCCGCGCGAACGCTTCAATCGCATCCCCGAATCCGGCCTCTGCATCGGCTGCGGCCTGTGCCAGAGCCTGGCGGGGCCCGAATGTATCAGCATGGCCATGACGACGGAGGGCAACCAGCGGCCCGTGGTCCGCGGCCGGCTTGACGATCGAATGGTCGACCGCATCTACGCGGTCTGCCCCGGCACCCGCGTCGACGGCCTGGCGGAACGGCTGCTCACAGAGGACACCAGTGTTGATGCGGTCTGGGGGCCCTTCCAGCGCATCGTCTACGCCTATGCGGCCGATCCGGAGGTGCGTTTCCAGGGTTCCACCGGCGGTGTCCTGAGCGCGCTAGCCCTCTACCTCCTGGAAAGCCGTAGGGTCGACTTCATCCTGCACGCCAAGGCGTCGGCGGCACACCCCACCTGGGGCGAGCGCCATGTGAGCTTCGATGCCGCCGCCGTCATGGCCGGTGCGCAGTCGCGGTATGGGCCGACGGCACCGCTGGTCGACTTTCGCGAGATCCTGGACCGGGGTCGGCCCTTCGCCTTCATCGGCAAGCCGTGCGACGTGGCCGCATTGCGGAACTATGCCCGGCTCGACGACCGGGTCGATCGCCTATGCCAGTTTCATCTCGCGCCTGTCTGCGGCGGCTTCATGGAACCGGCTGCCATGCGCCGGTTCCTCGCCTCACTGGGCCTGGCGGAGGCGGACGTGACCCGCTTTTCCTATCGCGGCCGCGGCTGCCCCGGCCCGACCCGCATCGAGACCGCCGACGGACGGGTGATCGAGAAGACCTATCTAGACATGTGGGGAAAGGACGAGAGCGCCTGGGGCCTGCCGTTCCGGTGCAAGATCTGCCCTGACGGCATCGGCGAGGCCGCCGATATCGCCGCTGCCGACACCTGGCCCGGCGGAGCACCGACCCCGGAAAGCCAAGCCACGGACAAGGGAACCAATGCGGTGCTCGCCCGCACGGCCAACGGGCGGGACCTGCTGGACGCCGCGGCCCGCGACGGCGCGATCGTCATCGACGGCGAAGCCGGCCCGCGCGAAATGGATGTCTATCAACCCCATCAGGTCAGCAAGAAGCTGGCCGTCTGGGCCCGCCACGCAGGGTTGCGAGCCGCCGGCCGCTTGGCCCCAGAGACGGCACGCCTGCGGATCGAAGAGTTGGCCCGCACCGCCGGAGTGTCATCCAACCTGGCGCAGGCACGCGGGACGAGGCGGCGAGCCCGAGAGGGACGGACGGATGAGCCGACCCCACGGCCGGCTGACTGAGCCTCCGGTTCGGTCTGCCCAACGGCACGGTCGAGCCACAATCTTGCCCCAAGCACTGCGCAGGTTTGGCGATCCAGACTGACGGGAGCGGCATCATGATCCGCGCGATTGTCGTTTCGACCCTCCTGGCTGGGATGTCGATCCCCGCCCTCGCCGATCACCGTCCCGGGCATCACACGCCGCCGGGGCATCTCGATCGAGGAAGTAGTTCATCCGATTCCGTCACCGTGTTGCTGCCCGGTTTCGGATTCTCCATCAGCGACCGGCAGACTGCCGTGGCCTACTACAGGAACAATCCCGGGGCACTCGGATCGCTCTCTGCTCTGCCGCCAGGCATCGCGCGTCAAGTGGCGCGTGGCCGTGGGTTGCCGCCAGGGATTGCACGGCGTGCCGCACCGGCCGGTCTTGTCAGCCTGCTGTCTCCGGTTCCGGATGGCTTCAGCTTGGTAGTTGCCGGAGACCGGTTGGTGCTGCTGCAGATCTCTTCGGATGTCATATACGACATCATCGATCTGCTGGGCGGGTAGGCGCTGGCAGCGCTGATCTAATGGTCAATTGGTGAGGTCGGAGAATTAAAGCTCACTGCTAATGTGATCAACGAAGGAGACCGTCCAAGTATCGCTTTCGCCCGACGGATGCCGGCTCCCAATTCGGTAGAGATGGTCGAAAGCCTCAATCGGTGCGACCGGTTCATAGATCTTGACCATCCGTCTCGGCCGATTTTCGATCGATATGCCGAACAGGCAATGCGTCACATCCAAATCGTTGTCGGACACCGGGAAGACTGTTTTAACGGAATCGAGGAACTCCCGCCCCGGATACCGCATCCGCCCGATGCACAGCTGGGGCGCCAGCGACGACACGCTTTCGCTTATCATCCCTTCGTAGACATTTCGGCACGGCGAATAGGTGAGCTCACTCAGCAGAGTGCCGCTGAAGTCCTCGCCGTATGCGCCAACGACTCCCGTGCCCACAACGGTGAACTTCCAATCGCGCAAGCCCGATCGTTTCAGCAGCATCAGGCTGGGCAGGACGGTCTTCAATTCAATGGGATCGACCGCAGATTTCGGGATCAGGCCCGTCTCCGAAGCATGAGTACTCCAGAAATCCAGGAGAATCCTATGAACGCTCGTCGCCGTCCAGGAACCTTCCACCGGAGGTCCGAGAAGCTCTGAAGTTTGCGGGTCCAGCGTCATAGGGCGGTCCGAGACATCTCTTTCCGACGGACGGTATCCTTGATGATGCAGGCCATCAACTTGGTTCTCTGATGTGGGGCGATGCCGGGCAAAGTCTTTTCAAACCGTAGCGTGTCACAGTCACCGGTATTGCACATACAAAATCCAAACTACCCACTATCAGCACCCCATGGCGATTTTACATACTTCATACGGATATTGCGTTGCCAGCCAGGTTCAAGCCTTGCCATCATCAACTCTTAGTGAGCTCAGGAATTGGACGGTGTGACAGCAGCCAAGCCGATGGCCCGTGAGCCTGTCAGAGATCCCACCGCGATGACGACGGGATCTTCCGCGTGCCGCCTGTCCGTGTTCCTGTCCCGCCGTTCTGCCGTCGGCGTGATCCTGCGCCGCGGACCGAGCCGGTGGGTGCAGATGGTGCACTGGGACCGCCGGTCGGACCGGTTCACGCCGGGCCAGTGGTTCCATGGCCGGGTGTACGAGCGCCGATGCGACCTCTCGCCCGACGGCCGGTACTTCCTCTACTTCGCGGCCAAACATGGCCGGACCGGCCGGCGTGGCGATGATATCGGAGATGCCTGGACCGCTGTCTCGCGCCCGCCCTATTTCACGGCGCTGGGCCTCTGGCCCAATGTCGGCAGCTGGTACGGCGGCGGCGTGTTCAAGGCGGACCGCAGAGTGCTGCTGGATGCAACCTGTACGCTGGAGCCGCATCGCAAGTTCAAGGTGAAGCACCTCAAGGTCGAGCCCATGGCCGCGAAGACGTCACCCTGGGAACAGCGGCTGCTGCGCGACGGCTGGCGCCTGGTCGAACGCGGTTTCGACCCGCGCTCCTTCGCCCGCGTCGGCGAGCGAGAGGTATGGGAGAAGCGGCATCCCGACGATGCCGTCACGCTCTGTCGACAGCTTGACGATGTCGACTTCCGGCGTTTCGGGGGCCCCTATTGCGAGGCCGTCTGGCTCGAGACGGGCGGCGACCTGATCCCGATCGACGGTGCTACGTGGGCGGATTGTGATACCTGGGAACGGCTCGTCTTCGTGCGCGGCGGCCGATTGTTTGCCGCGACCCTGACAGCGGCCGGACTGCGGGCCCGAGAGCTGTACGATTTCAATCCCTTGCAGCCCAGGCAGCTGCCGCCGCCCCGATGGGCACAACGGTGGTAGCGAGGTCAGCGACCACCAACTACGGTCACTCGCGCGACCCGAGGCCAAACCCATCTCGCCGCTGCCGTCCGGCCGAGGCCACTCCTGTAGGCACGCCGCCCGCGAGAGACAGCACGCCGCCGGTTTTCATTGGCGGGCCGGTCGTCGGTCTCAGCGACCAGTCTGCGCTCAGGCATTCCCCCAGGATCCGGAGCCGATAGCTCCCGCGCGAGCGACTGGATCTCACTGCGGTCGGCACCGATGTCGCGCAGGGTCCGGTCGTCCAGCCTTTGTAGGGCGGCAGCAGTACGGCGCCGACGGCGCCACGCGGCGATCCTGCGTACCACGGCCGCTGCAACGCGGCGGCAGACGCTGGCCAGCGCCCGCGTACCTCTCGCTATGCCCCGGGCTCCAGCCCGCAGGGCATCGCGTATGCAGCGAGCCCGGGCATCCGCCCCCCGTTCCAGCAGATGGGTCAGTTCCGGATTGCTCAGGTACCAGCGGATCATGGTCGTCTTCCTTCGCTGGCGACGGTTACAGGTGAGTAGATCTTGCCTGTCCACCCGCCACACAGTAGACCGCGTCTCAACAATTCTTCATGATCTGCCTCGCCCGCAAACGATGAATTCTCATACTCACGTTAGGTATTCTAATCTGAAACCATGCGCCGACGCCTACCCTCCCTGAACGCCCTCCGCGCGTTCGAGGCAGCCGCCCGCCACTTGAGCTTCAAGCGTGCGGCGGAAGAACTGCATGTCACGCCGGCGGCGATCAGCCATCAGATCAAGGCGCTGGAAGAAGAGCTTGGTCAGCCGCTGTTCCGTCGGCTCAACCGCCTATTGCTGCTGACCGATGCCGGCCAACTGCTGCTTCCGGGGGCTAGTGAGGGTTTCGATCGCCTGGCCGAAGCGGTCTGCAGGCTGGGACAGACGCGCACCCTTAGCACCCTGGTGGTCAGCGTCGCCCCGTCGTTTGCCAGCAAATGGCTGGTCCCGCGTCTGGAACGCTTCGCCGCCGCGCATCCCGAGATCGATGTGCGGGTCTCCGCCAGCATCACGCCGGTGGACCTTCACCGCGACCCGGTCGACATCGCGATCCGCTTCGGCTTCGGCCGCTACCCGGGCCTAGAGGTCACAAAGCTGTTCGACGAAGCGGTGGCGCCGCTATGCGCACCGCACCTGATCTCCGGTGATCCGCCGCTGAGGAGGCTGGAGGACCTGCGCCACCACACCTTGCTGCATGACGACTCGGCCGAATTTCACGGCGTCGGCACCAGGCCGGACTGGCGCATGTGGCTAAAGGCGGCGGGCGTCGACGGCGTCGATACCACGCGCGGGCCGCATTTCAGCTTCGCCGACCATGCCATTCAGGCGGCCATCGAAGGGGCTGGCGTGGCGTTGAGCCAGACCGCTCTGGCGCAAGGGGATCTGGAAGCTGGCCACCTGGTCATGCCCTTCGCCCTGTCGCTGCCGATTGACCCGGCCTACTACATCCTGACCACCGAAGGCCTGCTGCGCCGGCGGCCCGTGGGCGCCTTTCGCGACTGGGTACTGGCGGAAGTCGGCCGGCCGACGCGCCCCACCAAAGACTAGCCCCGCCGACCCTGTGCCGCATTTCAGCGCTGGACAGTTCCCGGGCGATGCAGTCCCATTGCCATCGGAGACGACGGCCGACCAACGGTCGCGAGCCAGAGATAACGGACCAAGCAACAGCAGGGGTGGGAAACATGTGTCCTCCGAAATGCCAGGAAACCGTACTGCAGCGACTGCGCACGGGCCGGCGCGGCCTGATGAAAGCGGCCGGTATGGCCGCGGCGGGCGGTGCCGCGACGATGGCGCTGCCGAAGGCGCCCGTGCGTGCCCAGACCGCCGGCAGCTTCAGCCGCGTCGTCGACCTGACCCATACGATGGGCCCCGATTTCCCGACCTTCGGCGGCGGCGTCAACTTGGAGTTCGAAGATATCACCGTCTTCAGCAATGACGGCTACAACCTGAAGCGATGGCTGCTGATCGAGCACACCGGTACCCACATGGATGCGCCCTTCCACTTCTCAGAGGATGGGCAGTCGGCCGACGAGATCCCGATCGAAAACCTGGTGGCGCCGCTTGCCGTCGTGGATATCTCCGCCAAGGCCGAAGACGACCCCGACGCACAGCTGACGCCGGACGACCTGGCGGCCTGGGAGGCGGAAAACGGACCGATCCCTGAAGGCGCGTGCGTGGCCATGCACAGCGGCTGGGACGCCAAGGTCGGCGGCGACGGCTTCCGCAACGCCGATGCCGACGGGGTGATGCACTTCCCCGGCTTCCATGTCGAAGCGGCGGCCATGATGATGGAAGAGCGCAGCGTCGTCGGCATTGCGGTCGACACGCTGTCACTGGATTTCGGCCCGTCGCCGGATTTCGCGACCCACTATCTCTGGCTGCCGTCCAACCGGTGGGGCATGGAGGCCGTGGCCAATCTGGGCCAGCTGCCTCCGGTCGGGGCGACCATCGTGGTCGGCGGCCCCAAGATCAAGGGCGCGACGGGCGGCCCGTCCCGTGTGATCGCGCTGGCTTGACGCGAGGTGCGGAGGCGGCGCACCCTCGCCGCCTCCGACCGACGGGACAGAGCACGAGGTGCGTGCTGCCTGTCCCGTCGATCCAATGTCACCGACGATCGAACAGAAGGAACAGTCTCATGCGACCCTTGCGTCTCGCCGCCTGCGCCCTGGCCTTGGGGCTATCGGCCATGGCCGCCCCAAGCGCCGAGGCTGAAGTGCGTGTCACCCTGAAATCGGCGTCCTCCACCTCGTCCTACTACGTCATGATGGTGCAATTGGCGGAGATGCTGCGCCTCGAGAGCGACGGCGAGGTGCTGCCGACCGTCGAGGAAAGCCAGGGATCGGTGCAGAACGTGACGGAGGCCGGACGGCGCGAGGGGGCATATCTGTTCACCACACCGCCCAGCCTGCTGGACACGGCCCGCGCCGGCGAAGGCCCGTTCGAGGGCATGACCGGGTTCGAGCGGGTGCGCACGTTGTTCGTGATGCCATTCGTTACTGTGCATTTCGTGGTGGATGCGGAAGCCGAGATCACCGACCTGACCGAACTGGCCGGCCATCCCTATATCCCCGGCGGCACCGGCACCTTCTGCGAGCGCCGCACCAATCGGATCTTCGAGGTTCTGGGCGTCACCGATGTGGACGCCGTGGATGTGGAGCTGAACAATGCGGCCAGCGCCATCCGCAATGATCGCGTGGTCGGCTTCACCACGTGCAGCTCGCACCCCACCCCTCAGCTTGTGGAGCTGGCGACCACCGTCGACGTCGAGATCCTGAGCCTGACGGACGAGCAGCGCGAGCAGTTGATCGCGGCCGACCCGCTGTCCGGCCCGATGACCATCGCTGCCGGCACCTACAATGGCCAGGACGAAGACGTGCAGACCGTCGGCGTGCCCGTGGGTGCCTACACGACGACGGATATGGACGACGACACCGCCTACTTCATCGTGAAGTCGTTCTGGGAGCAGCGCGACCAGTTGGCGGAAGAGAACCCTTGGTGGGTCGCCGTCACGCCTGAGCTGATCGGCCTGATGGGCACGGAGCTGCACCCCGGTGCCTTGCGCTACTACGAGGAAATCGGCGTCGACATTCCGCAGGATATGCGCTGACCCGACAGATGCCGACCGCGCGGCCCTGAGCGACCGCGCGGTAGGCGCATCGATAGCCCAGTGAGTGAGACCAACGAGCCCGCCGCGCGCGCCGAGACCGGCGCGTGGCGGTGGGTGGTGCTTGGCGTCGCGGCAGTCGGCGTCGGCTTTCACCTCTATGTCGCGTTTTCCGGCCTGATCCCCAACCTGATCACCCGGCCCGCGCATATGGCGCTGGCCGTGGTCTGGATCTTTCTGATCCGGCCCAAGCGGCGCGGCGGCGCCGTTGCCGTGACGCTTGCCGGCGTCATCGCGACCGCCGCGCTCTTGGCCTGCGGCTACATCATGGCCAATCGTAGCGACCTGGTGCGCCAATACGGTGCGCTCTACGAGCCGGTGCAGTATGCCGTCGCGGCGGTGCTGCTCCTGGCCGTGCTGGAGATGGCGCGGCGCGCGATCAAAGCCGTGCTGCCCGCCGTCGCGTCGATCGTGCTGGCCTATGGCCTGTTCGGCCATCTGATCCCTGGGCATTTCGGTCATGCCGGCATGCCGCTGTCGTCGTTCCTGGGGACGCTGACGATCACCGAAGGCGGGCTATGGGGATCGCTGACCGGCATCTCGGTCGATACGATCTCGCTGTTCCTGATCCTGGGTGCTTTCATCTCCGCCGGTCAGGCGGGCACGGGGTTCATGTCCTTCGCCACGCAGTCCGCAGGTCGCCTCAGGGCCGGTGCAGCGAAGGTGGCCGTCGTCTCCTCCGCCCTCTACGGCACTATCTCGGGCGTAGCGGCGGCCAATACGGCGTCGACGGGCATGGTCACCATTCCGGCGATGAAGCGCCATGGCTACCCGCCCCGGCTGGCCGCAGCCGTCGAAGCGGTCGCCTCGACCGGCGGGCAGATCATGCCGCCGATCATGGGTGCGGGCATCTTCGTGATGGCTGAGCTCTTGAGGCGCCCCTACGCGGAGCTGATGGTCGCCGCCACACTGCCGGCGGTGCTGTTCTTCTGGGCGGCGTGGACCGGCGTGCACAACTTCGCCCGGCGGTTCGCTCTGGTCGGGCTGACCGCAGCAGATCTGCCCGGCTGGGGCAAGGTCGCCCGCACCGTACCGTTCTTCCTTGTGCCGTTCCTGATCCTGATCGGGGCCCTGGCGCTGACTGACGTCACGCTGTCCTATGCCGCCGTCTACGCGACCCTTGCGACATGGCTGCTGCTGGCGTTGGACGAGAATGGTCGGCCGTCCTTGTCCCTCTGGCTACGACGAACAGAGACGGCCATCGTCAATGCGGCCGCGCAGATCAGCATCATCGCCGCGATCATCATCTGCGCCAGCATCATCGTCGGCGTCTTCAACATGACTGGGCTCGGGGTCAAGCTGACCTCGATCATCCTGTCGCTGTCTGGCGGCGAGCTGTGGGCCGCCCTGCTGCTGACGGCCCTTGCCAGTCTGGTGCTGGGCATGGAGCTGCCGACCACGGCGGCCTACATCATCTGCGTTGCCGTCGCCGGCCCGGCGCTGACGGAAATGGGGCTGGAGGACATCTACGCCCACCTGTTCGTCTTCTGGTACGCACTGCTGTGCACGATCACGCCGCCGGTCTGCGGCAACGTCTTCATCGCCGCCGGCATCGCGCAGACGTCGTGGCTGCCGGTCGCGGGCACGGCGATGCGCCTGGGCATCGGGCTGTTCGTCGTGCCGCTGGCCTTCGTGTGGAACCCGTCGCTGCTGTCACTGGCCGAAACGCCGCTGCTGGCCCTTGCGGCCATGGCCAAGGTGGGGGCGGGCCTTTGGCTGATCAGCTACGGCATTATCGGCAGCCCCGGCCGGGCCTGGCTGATGCCGGCGTCACTCGCAGCCGGGTTCGGCCTGATCTTCCTCTGGGGCGTTTAGGCTGCGGCCGCACTTGGCGCCATGCCGACAACGCGGGGCTGCGCGATGGGCCCTGCCGTAAACTAGAATCGGAACTGCGAGGGCAGTGAAACGCTCGAAAATGGGGAGTATCGCCATGCCCCAAAGCTCTTATCGCGTCATTCATGTGATCGGCAGCAGCCCGACTTCGTGGGAGGAAGCGGCCACCAATGCCATTGGTGCCGCCGGGCGCCATCTCCGGGATCTGCGCATCGCCGAGGTGGAAAAGCTGGATCTTCGCGTCGACGACCACGGCAAGGTCGTCTCGTACCGGGCGCGCATGTACTTGTCGTTCCGGTACGAAGGCGAGCCTGAGTAAACCCGGGCCGGCCGGACACGTCCGCGCCGGTGATGATGCCACGTGATGTCGGGTGGTCTGACCGAAGCGGCGGCCTGTGGGTCGCCGCTTTTCCATGCCGGCCCGCAGGCCCTTGCCCGACCCTCCCCCCATCGGCAACTCTAGGGCGCTGCCGGAGCATCGCATCCCATACCGCCGGGCAAGGATTTTCCCCGTCATGGCCGAAGCCTCGTTTGACTTCAGCGGCCGCTGCGCCGTGGTCACCGGTGCCGCCATGGGCATCGGCGCTGCCGTGGCAAAGCGGTTGGGCGAAGCCGGTGCTGCGGTCTCGCTCTGGGACATCGATGCCGACGGCGTGTCCGCGGCGGCCGCGGCCAGCGGCGCCCCGTCGGCCATCGCGGTCGATGTGACCGACGACCAGGCCGTTGCCGAGGCGGCCGACCGCACGATCCGCGAAATCGGTGCCGTGCATGCAGTCGTCACTGCTGTGGGCTTGCCGGGCCCGCGGCAAGGTGCGCTCAACTTGCCGCCCGACCAATGGCGCTGGCTGGTTGACGTCAATCTGCACGGCACCTACCTGGTGCTGCGGGCGCTGGTGCCCGCCATGGTCCGTCAAGGCTTCGGGCGCGTGGTCACCGTGGCGTCCATCGCGGCAAAGGAAGGCAGCCCCTTGGCCCCGGCCTACAGCGCCGCCAAGGCCGGCGTCGTGGCGCTGACGAAATCGCTGGGGCGGGAACTGGCGACCACCGGGGTGGCGGTGAATTGCGTGGCGCACGGGGCCATCGACACACCAATGCTGGAAGGGCTCTCGCCGGAACGGCAGGCGGCGATGGCGGACAGGATCCCCATGGCCCGGCTGGGCCGGCCGGACGAGGTTGCGGACATGATTCTGTGGCTCTTGTCCGAGCGCTGTGCCTATACGACCGGCCAGGTATTCGACATCTCCGGCGGACGCGCCACCTATTGAGGGACGAGATGCGTTGCGGACGGACGGCCGCAAACGGAGGAGACCAGCGATGACAGAGACAGCAGTAGCGGTGGTGGCGGGTGTCGGCCCCGGCCTGGGGCGCGCTGCAGCCGAACGGTTCGCGGCCGCGGGCGCCAAGGTGGCCATGCTGGCGCGCGACGCGGCGAAGCTCGACGGGTTGGCGGCGACGAACCCGGAACACCTGAAGCCCTATGCCTGCAGCGTGACCGACCCCGAAGCCGTGTCGGACACGTTCCAGCGGATTGAGCGGGAACTGGGCACACCAGACTGCGTCGTCTTCAACGCCGGCACCTTCCAGCGGGGCTCCGTGGTGGACACGGACCCGGCGGAATTCGAACGGTGCTGGCGCGTCGGCTGCTTCGGCGGCTTCCTGGTGGGGCAGGCCGCGGCCAAGGCGATGCTGCCACGCGGACGCGGGACGATCCTGCTCACCGGCGCCACGGCGTCACTGCGCGGCGGCGCGAACTTCGTCAACCTGGCATCGCCGAAATTCGCCCTGCGCGCCGTCGCCCAGAGCATGGCGCGCGAGCTGGGCCCGCAGGGCATTCACGTCGCCCACATCATCATCGACGGCCAGATCAGTTCCCCCCGCTATGCCGATCTCGCCGCGGACCGGGCGCCGGACGGAATGCTGGCGCCGGAAGCGATCGCTGAGGTCTATTACTCCCTGCACTGCCAGCACCGTAGCGCTTGGTCGCATGAGGTGGACCTGCGCCCCTGGGTCGAGCGGTTCTGACCACGCGGGCCGCCGGACATGCCAGGCTTGCGGCGGATCGTCACAAACGCCATATTGAGTGACGAATGACGGATTTCTTCAGTGATCGCAGATGGGCACGGTAACGGCAAAAGCGGAGGAAACGCGGGCGCGGATCATGGCGGAGGCGGTGCGCCACTTCCGCACGCTCGGCTATACGAAGACCACCGTGGCCGACATCGCCAAGGCTTGCGGCATGTCGCCGGGGAACGTCTACCGCTTCTTCGACAGCAAGGCGTCGATCAACGAAGCGATTGCCAGAGTGATGCTGGCTGAGGTGGAAGAGCGGGCGGAGGAGATCCTTGCGCGCTCGCAGCCGGCGGCGGAGCGGCTACGCGGCTTCCTGGTGGAAGTCCACGAGATGACGCGAGAGCGCTATGTCGACCAGAGCCAGGTGCATGAGATGGTCGCGGCGGCGATCTCGGAACGCTGGCATGTGATCGAAGACCATCTGAGGCACATGCGCGCGATGCTGCAGCGGATCATCGAGGACGGCGTTCAATCCGGGGAGTTCCGGCCGGTCGACGCGGCAACGACCGCACGTTGCGCCCATTCCGCCATGGGGAAGTTCTTTCACCCGATCCTGGTGGCGGAGTGCATTGCGGAGGACCTGCGCACCCAGGCATCGGAGATGGCCGATTTCATTCTCCAGGCCCTGCAAGCCGGCATCACGCTGCCCGATATCGAGCCGCCTTGCGAGACGGTGCGCCAACGGTTGGACAAGGCCGGGACGTAGGCGGACCAAGGACGACGAGGGCGCCGGCTGGGCAACCGCTACTCGGTCTGGGAGATCATCACGACGAAGGGCAGCGCGTCGTTCTTCAAGAACAGGTTCCCGACGGCCGTCACCACCTGCTTATCCTTGTTCTTCATGGCCGAGTTCAACTCGTAATGATCGCGATCGGAGATGATCTGCTGGTCGTGGATTTGGCGCATGAAGACCTCGACGATCTCGTCCGCCGGCCGCTGGAACAAATCGTCGTCGGCATCGAAGAGGTACGTACCGTCAGAACCGGAAACCTCGCCCAACACAATCGCCTGACAGTGAATCTTCGCCATGCTCGCCCCCCTTCAACGCACGCTGCTTCAGTGTTGGCGCTGAAGCTACGTCACACGTGTTGCCATAGCATGACAGGTTTGCCGGCAGGCGCCGGACATTGGCCGTGAAGCCGCTACCAAACGGGTTTGGATGGGGCTACGCTCATGATGTTGTCGGCGCAGCATCCCAAGTGATGCTCCGACCGCCGGGCCTGACTCTCTAGAATGGGGAGAGACATCATGATGCACTGCCGCTGGATCGGTCTCTCCTTGACGGCCCTCGTCTTGCTTTCTTGCGCCGATCATCCAGGCGACCCCGTCGCACCGCCGTCTGCCTGCGCCATCGCCGACGGTGCGCTTGACACCGCAGCGTTCGTGATCGCCGAGGCGCCGACCGCTGGCGCACGTGTGTCCAGCGGCTTTCCGGTCAGCGGCTGTTCCCGCACGTTCGAAGGCACCGTCGTCTGGCGTCTGCTGGCGCGCGACGGCAGCGTGCTGGCGGACGGGTTCACCAGCGGCGGCGCTGTCGACGGTCCCGGCCCCTTTGCCTTCACGGTCAGCTACGCCGTTGCGGAACGGCAGGTCGGCCACCTTGAGGTGTTCGAAGAGGACGTGTCGGGCGGCGAAGGCTTCCCGCCGGGACGGACCATACTTCCGCTGGTGCTGCAACCCTGACCCTGGGCTCAGCCGGATCGGCGGGGCATCAGCAGATGCCGGGATCCTTTTCGGCCCGCGTGTAGAGACCTTCCAACGTGTACTCGAAGTCCGGCGGGTAGGCGCCGCAATGGCGGTAGTTCGGATCAGCGGTGACACAGCCGGGGCCGCAGAGCTGCACGGCCAACGCTTCGTCGAAGATGTTCAGCCACAGCCGCCCGCCGGGCGTCGCGATATAGCCGTCCACGCCCTCTTCCAGGTCGCTCAGCATATCGTCGACCGACGGAACCTCGCTGTCTGACTCAAGCGCGTACGCCCCATGCGTATGGTATGAGGCCAGCGCTTGGAACCCGGCTGGCGGCTCGTCAGGCAAACAGCTGTCCACGGCGCCACGCACCGCTTTCGTGGCTGCCAACTGGCCGCTCGCATCGATGCCGAAATAGCCGCAATACTCCACGTTCTCTGCGATCGACTGAACCTGCAGCGTGTCGAAGAACGCCGCGGCGAAGATGTCGAGTTCGTCATAGAGCTCGCGGCGGTCTTGCGCGTGAGCCAGATCCGCCGACACAAGGACGAACAAGCCGAACAGACGCCACCCCGACATCGCTGTCCCCTCCCGTCACCGTGTATGATTATGATGCGAGCCCCACACGCTCCGCGGACACTGCCTTCTGCGCCGCCACGCCTCAAGCGGTATTGGGGTTCCATACCGACCAGAGACCAGCAGTGCGGCCCGGACGCTGCGGCCCGCTATGGTTGCGATGGGGGCCTGGCCAGTCTAATGTCACAAAGTGTATCGGCATTGCGGATGGAGAGTATCGGTCCGCAATCTCTGCGAACACCCCGGCAGGTGAAAATGGCGGCGAGTCTTACCTTTAGATTTCTGAACGGTGCCATTTCGTTATTGCTGTTCATGACCATAGCTGGATGCGCATTAGTCGACGAAGAAGTCATGCTGCGACCTGTCAGCGATGTGCCGCCGAGTTCTATCGGTCAGGGCCAGCGGGTCGCGCTGAACGTCGTTGACGAGCGGTCTTCGACGCTCATTGGCGAGAGGGGCCCCGACGGTACGGCCGACATCCGTTCAGTGCAGGACGCGCGCCGGGTTGTCGACGATGTGCTCAATCAGGGGCTGCAAAACCAGGGTTTCGTGCCTGTCCAGCCAACCGCGGTGGAGCCGGTGACGCTGAAGGTGGAGCTCCGCGAGCTTCGCTATGACGTGGCTGATCGCCTTCCCCTTCCTGAGCCTCGCGTCAATGCTGTCCTGAAGGTGGTCGCGCAGAATGGTGACCGCAGTTTCGAACAGCTCTATCGGGCACAGACCGCGACCGAGAGCTTCCTGCCGCCAACCGCGGCTGAGGACTCTCAACTGATCAATCGGGCTCTATCCGATGTGATCGATCGGATTCTGACCGACCGGCAGCTCCTCGAGTTCCTTGCTGAGCCCCAGACCACGAGCCAGGGACCTTGAACACTTGTCCGGGGGCACACTCCCAACTCAGCAGTCCCGAGCGATACTGCGTAGCGGCGGCCAAGTCTTCAGTTGGCCAGAGTGGCGGGGCCTAGTCCGCAGCAAATCCAGTCCAATGGATGCCAATTCATGAAAGCTAAGTCCATTCTCCGGCTGCTGACCGGGTCTTTCGTGTTGCCATTGATCCTCGCGATAGGGGGATGCGCAGCCTTCAACGAGGACATAATGCTGCGGCCCGTCAGCCGCGTTGAGGCGAGTACGATCGGTCAGGGTCAGCGGGTGGCCGTGAGCGTCGTCGATGAACGTCCGTCGAGGCTGATCGGCATTCGCGGTCACATGCGGACGGCGGAGATCAGGGCGGTGCAAGATGTCCCCCGGGTCGTGGGAGATGCCATCCGCCAAGGGCTGCAGAACCAGGGTTTTGAGCCGGTGCCGGAGTCCGATGCGGAACCGGTTGGGCTTGAGGTGCAGATTCAGACATTCAATTACGACGCGACGGCGGGCGGCGGATTCTTCACCGGCGGCATATACACGAACGCAGTGTTCAAGGTTGTCGCGCGCAACGGCGACGACGACTTCGATCAGGTCTATCGCTCGGAAATCACGGATGAAGCCTTCATAACGCCGACGGAGGCGGAAGACTCAGCGCAGATCAACCAGACCCTCTCCGACGTGATCGATCGCGTTTTGTCCGATCAGGAACTGCTAGGCTTCCTTGCCGAAGGTGCCACGGGCGGCTCGGCCACCGCGATCCCGGAGCCCCAGGCTGCATTGGACTGACGCAGCACGGTATCCGTCCTGCACAGAGGCCTCGCTTAGCCGGCACGCGCACCGTCCGGTGATCCGCTCAATGGCTCGAGCCGTAGCCATTGGGCCCGATCACACGCAAGACAAAGCGCGGTGCCCATGCCCATTCCGACCAGGACGCTGCTCAGCTATGGCGCCCTCGCCTTTCCGCTGGCCGTCTGCCTGTTCTGCCTGCAGGTCTTCGTGCCGACCTTCTATGCCGCGGGCACCGGTCTCAGCCTGTCGACGGTCGCCGCGGTGCTCTTGATCGCCCGGCTGTGCGACATGGCGACGGATCCCGTGGTCGGCTATCTGTCGGACCGCACGCCAGCATCGCTCGGCCGTCGGCGGATCTGGGTCGTGATGGGCCTGCCCCTGGTGGGCGTCGCGGCGTGGGCGCTGTTCCTGCCGCCGGCGGATCCGGGCGCCGGCTATCTGTTGTTCTGGACGACCGTGATCTATCTCGCCGGCACCATGGTCGTCGTGCCCATGAACGCCTGGGGCGCCGAGCTGTCACCCCACTATCAGGAACGCAGCCGGGTGACCGGATACCGGGCGCTGTTCGGGCTGTTCGGCACGCTGGCGGCCCTGCTGGTGCCGGCGACCCTGGGGCATGCCGATGCGCGGGATCTTGACGGCGCGCTCGCAGCAAACGCGGTCCTGGTCCTGGCAACGCTCGGCATGGCGTTCATCCTGACATGCGTCCATATCCCGGATCGCTCGAATGTCCGTCTTCCGGATGCCTCCATCAGAGCCTGCTTCGCCATCCTGCGCGGCCCCTCGCCCGTTCGCCGGCTGCTCGCCGCGTTCCTCGTGAACGGCGTGGCGGGCGCAATTCCGGCCACACTCTTTCTCTTCTACGTCACCCATGTCATCGGCCGCCCGGGCTGGGCGGCCCTGCTGATGGTCTGCTATTTCGCGGCCGCGGCCATCTCCGTCCCACTTTGGGTGCGGGCCTCAAGGCTGTGGGGCAAATGCGCAAGCTGGCGGTTCGCCATGGTCGTGGCCAGTCTGGCCTTCGCATGCGCGCCGTTTCTCGGCCCGGGGGACGAGGCCGTCTTCCTGGCGATCGTGCTGTTGACCGGGCTGACGGCCGGCGCCGATCTGGTCTTGCCCGCGGCACTTCAAGCCGATCTTATCGATTGGGATGACCTCAAATCCGGCTTTCGCCGGGCCGGCATCTTCTATGCCGTCTGGGGCTCTGCGACGAAGTTGTCCTTCGCGCTGGCCATCGCCGTTACCTTTCCGCTGCTGGACCTCTTCGGGTTCACGGCCGATGGGCATAACACGCCGACCGCCGTATCCGCGCTGGCCTGGCTCTACGGCTTCCTGCCGGTGGTTCTGAAGCTTGCCGCGCTGGCCATGATGCGCGGCTATCCGATCACGGCGTTTGAACATCACCGCATTCGCCGGAGCCTGGATATGCGGTCGGCACCCGCCACCGCGACCGTGTAGCCGGCGAGAATGAACATCTCTGACAACTGAGCCTGTCGCGCCGTTCGCGCCACCTTCCCCTTCGTTGAGGCACCCACAGACCGCAGGTCCACCCAGCCCATGCGGCGGTTCCCCAAAACCGAAGAGGAATGAGAGAATGATCCCGACCCTAATCAGATCCGCCCTTGCGGGCGTGATCGTCAGCCTTGCGACAACCGCCCCCGCCTGGTCGTTCGACCCGCCCACGGCTGCGGAGTTCCTGGGACGCTTCAGCGTGCCGGAGGAGGTTACGCTGCGCGTGGAGGACGACGGCAGCGTCCTGGTCTCCGCGCCGCCAGGGTACCAGGGCTATGTCAGCATGACCTTCCGCGACGATGAGTTGCCGGCGCCGGGCAGCCGCGAGGTGTCCATCGACGTCACCATGATCAAGGATGGCGGCGGCTGGCCGGACAATCTGGTGGGCATCGGTCTCACCCACGGACTGCGCGAGGGCGAGCCGGGCACGCCGTTCTCCCTCACCGTGGTGTCGCCGCAGGATGGCGGAACCCTGCGGTCGGGTAGCTACACCGGCGACGGCTTCTCGATCGGCCAGGCGCTGGGCAGCGGCAATATGGGCCTCGGGCAGACAGTGCGCCTGACGATCCGCGAAGAGGGCGGCAGCCTCGTCTACCGCGTGGAAAGCGGTTCGGGCTCGACCAGCGAGACCAGCGTGGCGAGCGACCTTGTCACCGCCGGGATGCAGCCGGGCCCGCGCATCGGGATCATCCTGGTGTCAGGCGGGACCTACAGGATCGACAACCTCTCGATCGTGAGTTCGCAATAGGCCCTGGGGGCGCTTGGGGGAACCGGACGCCGAACCGTCCGGTTCTCCCACGCGAGCGACCCTAGAAGCTGGTCAGATCGGTGCTGCGCGGGTCGCTCACGCGGTACTCCTTGAATGCCCCGTCAGATCTGGCCAACGCGCGCCAGGGCCGGGCCAGCGTGAGGGGCGTCGCGAACTCCGGCGCCGATCGATCCAGTGGTCCGCAGACCGGCCCAGGCGTGTCGTCAATCCACCCGCGGGCGACGTACCCACCGTCTGGTCCGATCAGCCCGGACGGCAGCCGATGGGCGCACTGGGCCGGTGTGGCCAGGCTGACCCAGTAACAATTCGTCGCGGCGTGCGCGCGCGCCAGAACGTCGAACACCGGGTCTTCGGCATAGGCCGACAGGAGCACGCAGTCGACGCCCAGCCGCTCGTACTCGGCGAAGAGTTCCGGAAACTTGATCTCGATGCACAGCGCACAGCCGAAGCGAAAACCATCGATGTCGAACACGCGCGGCTCCGGCGGGGCCGGCGTGAACCAGCCCGTAAGCTCCGTGTGCGAGCAAAGCCGCTTGTCGTAGCGGCCGATCAGGTGTCCGGCGTCGGAGATCACATAGAGGCTGTTGTGGGGCCGGTGCGGGGCCGTCAGGCGGTGGGCACAGCCGACGACCGTCCAGAGGCCCAGACGACCGGCGTGACGCGCCGTCGCCTGCAGTTCCGCGACGACTACGCTCCAGTCGACCGCGTCCCAGTCCCGGACCTGCGACTTGACGTATCCTGACAGCGCCCCTTCCGGAAACTGAGCCAGACGCGCGCCGGCCTCTCGCGCCGCGGTCATCATCTCGCGGATATGTCGGCCGTTAAGCCGGACATCGTCCGTGATTTCACTCTGCACAGCGGCGATTGTGATCGCTTCGGCGCCCATGCCGGTTCCTCTATCCGGCGCCGTCAGCCATCGCCCATGGCCTTCGCGAAATCCGCCAGGCGCGCGCCGGCCAAGCGAAAGTACACTTTCTCCGTGACGCGGTTGGCAGCCAGGCGATCGTAGAATGCCAATGCCCGGGGGTTGTCCGTCTCGGCGGTCCAGTCGAACCTGTGACAGCCGCGTTCCACGGCAAGACCGGCGATCCGGCGCATCATCGCCTCGCCCACACCCCCGCCCCGCCCGCCGTCCAGCACGAACAGGTCCTTCATGAACAGCACGCCATGCTCGTTGGGCGCCGGGTGGAGAATGGCGAAGGTGGCGTACGCAACAACCGTGCCTTCAAGGAAGCCGAGCAGCATGCGGCACTCGGCGCCGTCGGCCAGAAGCGCCTCGGCTGCTTGCCGAGAGGCCGCCTCTGCCCCTTCGCGCACGCCCCAATAGTGACGATCAGTGGCCAACAGCAGGCCCGAGACGCTGTCGAGGTCCCGCCGGTCGGCGATGCGTGTGGTGAGTCCGGTTTCCGGCGCTGCCATGTCGATGTGCCGGGAAGTCATTTCCGCCTGCACATGGCGACCCCAACGGGAGTCGAACCCGTGTCTTCACCGTGAAAGGGTGATGTCCTAGGCCTCTAGACGATAGGGTCGCAGTCTCAGAGACGAAGCCGATGTAGACCGACGAAGCATCGAAATCAAGGAAAAGGGCGGCCCCGATCCGGGCCGCCCCTTCGTTATGCCCCGGTCACTCCGACGCCGCAGCCTGTTGGCTCAGAATCTTCGGCACCGGATAGTTGCGCAGACGGAACGCGTCCGGCATGCCTTTGCCCAAGAGCGGGCGCAGGTAGAGCCGGAAAGCGTCGGTCACGCCCGTGCCCGACGGCTTGATGAATTCGTCCGGCATGGTCTTCGTCTTGCCGGCGATCTCCTCCAGAGGCGTCAGGTGGTATTCGACCGAATAGAAGCCGGTGCGGTGAATGGTCACCGACCCGTTCTCTTCACGCCACCGGGCGTACTGCACGGCCTTCTCGCCGACTTCCCGCGCCTCGCGCTGGTCGACATCGGACACGCAGCCCAGGAACGACCGCTGCGGATAGCCGAAGGTGTCACCGCGCACACGCGACAGGCCGAGGCGCTTCTTCACCACATCGGTCAAGAGATCGGCCAGAGCGCCGGTGCCCGACAGTTGCACATTGCCGTGTGCATCCCGCTCCACCGATTCCGCCAGCTTGGTGATGATGGGCGTGCCTTCCTTGTCGTGGATGCCTTCCGACACGGCGACGACACAACGGCCCCATTTGTCATAGGCAGCCTTCACATCGGTCAGGAACTGGTCGGTCTCGAAGTCGCGCTCGGGGATATAGATCAGGTGCGGGCCGTCATCGGGGTATTTCTGGCCCAACGCGGAGGCTGCGGTCAGGAACCCGGCATGCCGGCCCATCACCACGCCGATATAGACGCCCGGCAGCGACCAGTTGTCGAGATTGATGCCGGCAAAGGCACTGGCCACATAGCGCGCCGCCGACGGGAACCCAGGGCAGTGGTCGTTGACCACCAGATCGTTGTCGATCGTCTTGGGGATATGGATGCATTTCAGACGATAGTTGGCGGCTGCCGCCTCTTCAGCGACGATCCGGATGGTGTCGGAAGAATCGTTGCCACCGATATAGAAGAACGTTGTTACCTCATGCGCCCGCATAACTTGGAAGATTTCGTTGCAGTACTTCCGGTCGGGCTTGTCGCGTGTGCTGCCCAGCGCCGAAGACGGCGTATTAGCGACCTCTTCAAGGTTATGTGTGGTCTCTTGCGTGAGATCCATGAAGTTTTCATTGATGATGCCGCGCACGCCGTGGAACGCGCCGTATACGCGCTCGACATCCGGGATCTTGCGCGCCTCGACCACCACGCCGGCCAGAGATTGGTTGATGACCGCCGTCGGTCCGCCACCCTGCGCGACCAGCACCTTGCCTGCTAACATGAACCTTGTCCCTCCAAGGGCTTGCTTTTCATGGCTTGTCCGCCGGCCGGCAGCACCATCGGCCGACAGACGCATCCGCCCCGCCGAAACCCTGGGCATTCCCTCTTGGAAGGCTCTGATGCGCCGCGGATCACAGCTTCGGCGGCGAAGATATCTAGGTTATCACAATCGGCCGTCGCCAGCCACCGCAGGTGCGAAGGTCGGGCGCTACCAAGGTCTGGCTGCGTCTTCAATGCGGAACGAGACCCGCTCGCGCCCCTGCCACCGGTCGAGCCGCAGGGTGCCGGCGACATGGGCCGGTGCCCCTCCGCCCGCCATCAGTAAATCGCCCAGCGGCGTGCCGGCGGCCCGAAAGGCGATCGCGCCGATCCAGCGCCCACCGGCATCCGTCAGCCGGCAGCGCACATGCCCGGCGCCCACGACAGCCACATCGCCTATGCGTGCGCTCGGAACAAGAAACCTGGGCTCCGGATAGCCGGCACCGAATGGCCCCAGCCGCTCCAGCGACGCGGCGATTGCGCCGTCCATGGCCGCCGTCACGGCAAGCGTTCCGTCCAGCACCAAATACGGAACGCTTTCGTCGTCCGCCGCCCCTGCGATCCGATCCGTCAGAAACGCAGTGAGATCCGGCAGTCGATCGGCGGTCACAGTGAACCCCGCCGCCATGGGATGGCCACCGCCGGCGATCAGCAGCCCGGCATGCCGTGCCTCGGCGATCGCCGCGCCGAGATCGATCCCGGGCACCGACCGCGCGGAGGCAGTGCAGACGCCGTTGGCAACTGCCACGACGCAGGCCGGCCGCTGGTACCGTTCCTTCAACCGGCCCGCGACGATGCCAATCACACCCGGATGCCAGCCTTCGCCCACGGCCATGACCAGCGGTCCATCGGCCCCCGCTTGCCCCACCGCTGCCTGTGCCGCATCCAGAACGGCCGCCTCGATGGCCTTGCGGTCCGCATTGTGCTGGTCAAGCGTCGCCGCGATCTCTTCGGCCTGCAGAGGATCATTGGTAGCCAACAACCGGGCGCCGAGATCGGCCCGGCCGATGCGGCCCCCCGCATTGATCCGCGGCCCCAGCAGAAAGCCCAGATGCTCGGCATCCGGTCGGCTGGACAAGCCCGCGCGGTCGGCCAAAGCCGCCAAGCCCGGATTGCGGCGACCGGCCATCACCTGCAGGCCGCGCGCGACGAAGACGCGGTTCAGCCCGGTCAGCGGCACGACATCGCAGACCGTGCCCAGTGCCACCAGGTCGAGCAGTTCCATCAGGTCCGGTTCGGCGCTGCCCTCGAAATAGCCCTCGCGCCGCAGTGCCCGATTGACCGCCACGGACGCCAGAAACGCAATGCCGCATGCCGCGACATGGCCCAACCGGCCGACCGTTGCGGTTGTTTCGTCCAGTCGGTTCGGGTTGACCACGGCAAAGGCCGGCGGCAGGCCCGCTTCCGGTGCGTGATGGTCGAGCACGATGACATCCAGCCCCCGCGTCGCAGCGGTGGCCAAGGGCTCGAAAGCGGTCGTACCGCAGTCGACCGCGATGACCAGGCCGATGCCCTCATCTGCCAGCGCGGCCAGTGCCTGCCCGCTCAGACCGTATCCTTCGCCCTGGCGGTCGGGAACATAAAGGCGGGCATCATGCCCGAGCGCACGCAGGTGCCTCAGCACCACAGCGGCGGCCGTCGCGCCATCGACGTCGTAGTCGGCGAACACGGCGACCGGTTCCCGCGACCGGACGGCCGCTGCGATCCGCGCTGCGGCCTTGTCCATGTCCTTCAGCGACGATGGGTCCGGCAGAGCCAGGCGAAGGCTTGGTGCGAGGTGGGCGTCCACCTCCTCCGGCGCAATGCCGCGGCCGACGATCACGCGCGCCAGCAGTTCCGGCAGGTCGTGGCGCTGCTGAACCGCTCTCGCCAGCCGCGGGTCCACATCCCGCATCCGCCAGCGCCGGCCGCTGGCCGGACGAAGTCGGTCAAGTGTGTCGGCGGCAGGACCGGAAGGTGCAGGGATCATATGTGGTACGCAGGCTCGGGGATCTCACCCTGCTGCGACTGGAGCCGGTGATGTGCCTCTATGCGGCGAACCGTACCGGTCTGAGACCGCATGACCAGCGAATAGGTGACCGCACCATCGCTGAACCGTCTCACCCCGCGCAGCAGCGATCCGGTGGTCACACCAGTGGCGGCAAACATGACCTCACCTGAAGCCATGTCGTCGAGCGTGAAAATCCGATCCACGTCCGCAATGCCCACGGACTGCGCCAGCTCCAGTTCTTCGTTCGAGCGCGGGGCCAGGCGAGCCTGCATCTGGCCATCGACGCAGCGCAGGGCAGCCGCTGCCAGTATGCCCTCCGGCGCGCCTCCGACGCCCATAAAGATATCGACCCCGCTCAGCGGCTCTGCGGTCGCAACGACGCCGGAGACGTCGCCATCCTGCATCAGCATCACCCTGGCGCCGGCCTCGCGCACGGCGGCGACGAGGCCCGCATGGCGCGGCCGATCCAGCATGCCGACGGTCAGATCGGCGATGTCTGCACCCTTGACCCGGGCAAGGGCGCGAAGATTGTCGGCCGGCGGCGCATCCAACGACACGATTCCGGCCGGCAAGTCCGGACCAACGGCAATCTTCTCCATATAGATGTCAGGAACCGGCATCAGGCCGCCCTTGCTCGCCATCGCCAGCACTGAGATGGCATTGGGACCGCCCAGCGCCGTGACCGTGGCGCCTTCAAGCGGGTCCACGGCGACGTCGATTGCGGGGCCCTCTCCGCCGCCCACTGCGGCCCCGGACGGAAGGGAGACGGCATCGTCTTCGCTGCCCTCCCCGATCAGCACGGAACCGGCGATGGCCAGGCTGTTGAGCGTGCGCCGCATGGCCGCGATCGCCGCCTGTTCCGCTGCGATATCGTCGCCGCGCCCCATGAACTGAGAGGCGGCCAGCGCCGCGGCTTCCGTGACCCGAACCGCTTCCAGGGCAAGGTTGCGGTCCATGTGTTCGTCACTGGACATTCCCGCTCCACCCCCGCGGTTCGATCACGGATCCAGAGTTTCGATCCGGACCAGGACAGGCGCTTCCAGGACCACCGGCAATGCGGCGATCTCGCCGAGCGCCGCCTGCATCGCGCTCTCGTTCGTCTCATGCGTCGTCATAACCACAGGCACCGCCAGGTCGGGCGATCGGGCGCGCTGGATGAAGCCTTCCAGGCTGATGTCGTGGTCCCGCATGCGTGCGGCAATCTCCGCGATCACGCCCGGCCTGTCCATCACCATGAGACGCAGATAGTACGCCCCCTGACGCTCACCGATAGGCACCGGCACCAGTGGCGGCAGGCGGCCGGCCGGCGCGCCCAGCGGCGGCACGCGCGAGCCGCGCGCGATGTCCAACAGGTCCGCCACCACGGCCGACGCTGTGGGCCCAGCGCCTGCGCCGCGGCCGACCATCATCACTTCGCCCACTTCATGGCCGTACGCTACAACCGCGTTCAGCACGCCCTCCACCGACGCAATCGGCAATTGCCGCGGGACCATGCAGGGATGGACGCGCAGGCTTATGCCCGCATCCCTCCGCTCCGCCAGGCCCAACAGCTTAATCCGGTAGCCGAGTTCCTCGGCATAGGCGATATCGGTCAGCGACAGGCCGCGGATGCCCTCCACGTGCACGCCTTCGAAGGCGATCGCCCCGTTGAAGGCAAGCTGGGCCAGCAGCACCAGCTTGTGTGCCGCGTCCAGACCGTCCACGTCCATTGTGGGATCGGCTTCCGCGTAACCGCGCGCCTGCGCCTCGGCCAGCTCTGCGGCAAAGTCGCGGCCGCCTTCGCGCATGCCGGTCAGAATGTGGTTGCACGTGCCGTTGAGGATGCCGACGACGCGGGTGAGCCGGTTTGCGGCAAGCCCCTCGCGCAGCCCCTTCACCGCCGGAATCCCGCCCGCCACAGCGGCTTCGTAGCCAAGCGCAACCGACTTCGCTTCCGCCGCCCACACCAGGTCGGCGCCGTGATGCGCCAACAGCGCCTTGTTGGCGGTGACCAGGTGCCGGCCGGCGTCGATCGCTTCCCGGCAGACGGCGCGGGCCACGCCGTCGGCCCCGCCGATCAACTCAATGACGGCTTCTGCAGGCGCGGCGCGCGCCATCTCCACGGCGTCGCCGTACCATTCGATATCGTCAAGGTCGACGCCCCGATCCTTGGCACGGTCGCGCGCGGAGACGGCGACCACCTGCAGGCGCCGACCGCTGCGCTGTGCGTGCAGCGACGCTTCGGCCTGCACCAGACGCACGACCTCGGCCCCCACCGTGCCGAGACCGGCCACAGCGACCGACAAGGGCCGAGCCTCGATCATGGCGTGACCAGTTCGCCCACCGGTTGCTCAACGTCGATCGAAGAATTTCCGAGGAACGCTTTGATATTCCTTATCGCTTGCCGCGTGCGTTGGCGGTTCTCCACAAGCGCCAGCCGCACGTACCCTTCGCCGTACTCACCGAAGCCCACACCCGGCGATACCGCCACCTTGGCGTGGCGCAGCAACAGCTTGCTGAATTCCAACGACCCCAGAGAGGCATACTGTTCCGGCAACGGCGCCCACGCAAACATGGTGGCAGGCGGGCTGGGGACCCACCAGCCGCAGCTCCTGAGCCCCTCCACCAGCACGTCTCGGCGGCCGCGATAGAGCTCGCGTACTTCCTCCACGCAATCCTGGGGGCCGTTCAGTGCCGCCGCGGCCGCCACCTGAACCGGCGTGAACGCCCCATAGTCCAGATAGGATTTAACCCTGGCCAGGGCTGCGATCAGTCGGCGATTGCCCGCCGCAAAGCCGATCCGCCAGCCCGGCATGGAATAGGTCTTGCTGAGCGAGGTGAACTCCACCGCGATCTCTCGCGCCTCTGGCACCTCCAGGATCGACGGCGGCGGATGCCCGTCGAAATAGATCTCCGAATAGGCGATGTCCGACAACACATAGATGCCGTGCGTCCGACAATAGGCGACCACTTCCCGGTAGAAATCCAGATCCACCACCTGGGTCGTGGGGTTCGCCGGGTAGTTCAGCACCAGTGCGGTCGGCTTCGGCACGCTGTGCCGGTAGGCCCGGTCGAGCTGGCGCATGAACTCCTCACCGGCCAGTGCGGGCAGGCTGCGGATCGCCGCACCGGCGATGATGAATCCGAACATATGGATCGGATAGCTGGGGTTCGGCGCCAGGATGATGTCGCCCGGGCTCGTGATCGCCTGCGCCAGATTGGCGAGACCCTCCTTTGAGCCGAGGACCGCCACCACTTCGCTTTCCGGGTCGAGACCGACGCCGAACCGCCGCTCGTAGTATCCCGCCAATGCGCGACGCAGGCCGGGAATGCCGCGCGAGTTGGAATAGCGGTGCGTCCGCGGGTCCTGCACGGTGGCGACCAGCTTGTCGACTATATGGCGCGGTGTCGGGCTATCGGGATTGCCCATGCCGAAATCGATGATGTCGTCGCCGGCAGCTCGCGCCCGCGCCTTCATCGCGTTGACCTCAGCGAAGACGTAAGGCGGCAGGCGCTTCACCTTGTGAAACTGCTGGTCGATCACCGTATCTTTCTCCTCACGGGCAATTATGGCGGAGCGGCCGCGCCGCGTCTGCGCGGGGCACGGGCGGACCTTTCCGACTGCAGCGTGCCCCTACTCCAGGTAAATCTCGGCGCGTTCCGCATCCGCCGGCGAGCCGCCGCCAACGGCCTCATAGACCGCCTCAACGGCCATGCTGCCTGGGCTCATCCCCAGGCCGGCGAGGCTCGCCGCAACGGCCTGCGCCCGCTCCGTTGCGACTCGGGCGGTGGCGGCAAGCGGCACGGTCAACCCACCGCCGCGTCCGCCGCCGCCGGAAAAGGCCACGATGCGAACCGAACGGCCGGTCGCCTGCTGCTCTTCCATAACCCGCTCGAGCACGGCCCGATTGGACGCACCGACGGTGGTCGTACCGGGGCTGAAAAACAGCGTGGCCACGCGTTCGGCACTGTCGACGGCTGGTGACGGGCGCGACGACGCGGTGACCACGGCCGGTGATGCGGAAGCCGGTGGTGGTGCTGGCGCCGGGGCGGGCGCCGCGGCAACCTCTTCCGGCTGCTGTGCCGCCTCGACCGCCGCTGGCGGGCTGGGTGCTGCCGGTGGCTGCGGCCCGGCGCTGGCATCATCGGCTTCAGCCTGTGTCGGCGGCGGCGCGGCGGCAATTGGGGGAGGCGCAACGGTCGGTACCGGCAACGCCGCCTCCGCCGGTGCGGTCGGCGCGGGCGCAACCGGTGCCGAGGGCACGACTGCGCGCGCGGGCGGGGGCGCCGCCGTCGCCACAGCGCTTGGCGGCGTCGGCTGTTGCGCCGTGGGCGCCGGTGCCGGCGCTACATCGCGCGGCACGCTGCCATAGGGCACCGTCGGTGGACCGTCGGGAATCGCCGGATTGACCCGGGGCGGAGCCGCGCCCTGGCGCAAAGCGTCACGGTCGGCCTCAAGCTGCTGCTGAAGGGCGATCACCTCCTCCGCAGTCGGTAGATCGTCGGGCCGGTCCGGCACATCCGCAAGATTGGGATAGTCTTCCGATACGGCCGGCCGCGGTATCGTCTCCAGGGCCGAGGCTGCCTGCGGCACGTCCTCTCCGCCGGGCCTGCCCGGTATCGCCCCAGGCTGCGGTGCCTGCGCCACCGTCGGCGCTCCTGCGCCAGGCGGGCGCGTCAGCGCCTCTTCGTCGGTCGGCGGGGCCACCGGCGGTGTGAGCTCAGCCGGCGGCAGCGGGGGTGCCGCCGGCTCTTCGAACGCCGCCGGCGGATTCGGTTCGGGGCCGGTGGGTGCCGCAATCACGCTGGATCCCCGAGCCGCCGGCGGCGGTCCGGCCGGCGCGGGCGGTGGCGGCGGGACCGGCGATGCGATGGCTCCGGCAGCCGCATCTCCGGATGGCACCGTCGGCACATCCGGCACCGTAGCGTCGACCGGCGGCACCGGGGCCACAACGGGCGGGGCCGGCGGCGGCAAGGCCAGGTCGGGCGCCGGCGTGGCCACCGCCGGCGGACGCGCCGTCACGGTCGGCGCCTGCGCCGTCTGCACGACGGGCGCCGACGGTGCGGCGGGCTGCGCCTCCGGCAACGGTTCCCGCGTCACGGTGGGGGCGCTGCCGGCCGGCTCAGCGGGTATGGGCGCCGGTACGGGCGATGGCGTGGTGCCCGGCGCGTCCGTCACTTCGAATTCCGGGTTGGCCGGTGTCGGTGGGCGCGTGTCGTCGGCCACCTGGCTCGGCAGCCGTGGCCCGTCGGCGACCGCTGCCGGCGGCTCGACTGAGACATCCACACCCAGGTCGCCGTCATCGGCTGCCGGCCGACTCGCATCGTCCTCTGCCGATGCGGGCGGCAGCCGTTCGGGACGCGGCGATTCAGCCAATTCCGGCGGCGTGGTCAGATTGGCCGGCGCAGCCACCCGTGGTTGGATCTCACCCACGTAGGGTGCGTCGTCGAACAGCCGGCCGTCCCCGCAGGCGGCCAACGTTGGCAGCAGAAGGGCCGAAAGGGCGGCCGCGGAGGAATTCCGGCAGCGGCTCCATGTCCGCCGACCGGCTTGAGAGGGCGCAAGGCGGGTCACCGAGGGGTCTCTCCTCTGCTCGCTCGGCTCAGGCACACAACATCCACATCCTATGCCCTTACCGAACAAACGCATCGACAATATGTCCATCAGTGCAACAAGAGGTGGCGAAGGATCAACGGGAAGGCGCAACCGATGGGGGCGTGATCGTGTACCAACGGGGGGCATCCATCAAGCGACCGCTCACACAAGCCCCCGATTGCGTTGGACGCGGTGCCGGAATGCTGCCATGCAGCGCCCCCGTGACCTGGATCATTTCGTGTACGCTGTTCATGCGTTACATCTGAAATACGTGGGACTCTGATCAACCTAATCAATCCAGGAAGGTCCGGACATGGCCGAGAATTCCGGTCCCGAAAGGGATGGGGGTAGGCCGACGATTGACGCGCAGATACCCAACCCCATCGCCATGGGCCAAGCCATGGCGGATATCGCCGCCCGCAGTCAGCGGTTGGTTGCAGAATTCCTGCAGCGCCAGGCCGCACAGTTCGGCAAAGCGAGAAACTTCGACCCGCTGACGGTCGGCAATGCCTTCATGGAGATGACGAGCCGCCTGATGGCCGATCCGGCACGGCTGATGCAGGCGCAGATGAGCCTTTGGAACGACCACCTGGCGCTCTGGCAGCGCGCGACGCAGAGGTGGCTGGGCCAAGAGGTGGAGCCCGTGATCGAGCCCGCGCAGGACGACCGGCGGTTCCGCGACCCGGCCTGGGACGAGAATCACATCTTCGATTTCATCAAACAGTCCTACCTGCTGACCGCCCGCTGGATGCAGTGGACGATCCGCGATGTCGACGGCCTGGACGGTGAGGCGGCGCAGAAGGTCGAGTTCTACACCCGGCAATTCGTCGACGCGCTGGCGCCCTCTAACTTCGTGATGACCAACCCCGAAGTGCTGCGCACGACCTTCGAAACCGGCGGCGAGAACCTGCTGAGGGGCCTTGAGAACCTGCTGTCGGACCTGGAGAAGGGCGGCGGACGCCTGCAGTTCGGCAAGCTTCCCGACGATGCCTTCACCGTCGGCCGCGATCTGGCGGCAACACCGGGCAAGGTCATCTATCAGAACGACCTGATGCAGCTTCTGCAGTACGCCCCCTCCACGACAGACGTCGCGCGCCACCCGCTGCTGATCGTCCCGCCGTGGGTGAACAAATACTACATTCTCGACCTCAGGCCGCGGAACAGCTTCATCAAATGGGCCGTCGACCAGGGGCACACAGTCTTCCTAACGTCATGGGTGAACCCCGACGATCCCCACTCAGAGGCGTCCTTCGATGATTATCTGCTGCGGGGGCCGATGGCGGCCCTCGACGCAATCGAACAGGCGACCGGCGAGCGTGAAGTGAATGTCGTCGGTTATTCCCTCGGCGGCACGCTGTTGGCGATTGCGCTCGCCTATATGGCGGCCAAGGGCGACGACCGCCCAAAGAGCGCAACCTACCTGGCCACGATGACGGACTTCGCGGAACCCGGCGAACTCGGCGTGTTCATCGACGAGGAACAGCTGTGCCGCATGAGGCGGGCCAACACCGAGCCCCAATCCGTGAATGGCTCGGAAGTGGCGGCAACCTTCAGCATGCTGCGGGCCAACGACCTGATCTGGTCCTTCGTCGTCAACAACTACCTGCTCGGCAAGGACACGTTTCCGCTGGACCTGCTGCACTGGAACGGCGACACGATGCGTGTCCCGACCGCCATGCACAGCTTCTATCTTCGCAACCTCTATCAGGACAACAAGCTGCCGCAGCCCGGGGGCATCGCCGTCGACGGCGTGCCGATCGACCTGGGCAAGATCACCGTGCCGGGGTTCATGGTCTCGACAAAGGAAGACCACATCGCACCGTGGAAGTCGACCTATGCGCTGACCCAGATGACCGGCGGCAAGATGCGGTTCTGCCTAGGCGCGTCCGGCCATGTGACCGGGATCGTCAACCCACCCTCGGATGACAAGTACTGCTACTGGACGAGCGAAAAGACGCCAGACGATGCGGATGCCTGGCTGCTGCTCGCCGACAAGACCGACGGGTCATGGTGGCCGGAATGGCAGTCATGGATTTCCACATTGGACGGCACAGCGTCAGTTCCGGCACGCCCGCCGGGCGGCGGTCAGCTTGACCCGATCGAGGACGCGCCCGGCAGCTATGTAAAGAAGCGGGCGGCCTGACACTAGGCCAGGGCGCCCGCGGCGCAAGGGCCCGGAGAGGAGGAGGTCGCCGCGCAACGGCGTGACGCTCTGTCTATTCGTGGCCGTGCTGCCCGCTGATTTCACCTTCCTTGAACAGATTGTCCTTCAGTTCGTGCGCGAAGTCGTCGTTGTTGCGGCGTATCCACTCCAGCAGCATGGCCGCGTGCTCCATCTCCTCGCGCATGTTGTGCAGCAAGATCTCTTTCAGCGCGGGATCTTCGCAATCGTCGGCACGCTGACGGTACCAGTCGACGGCCTCCAGTTCCTCCATCAGCGAGGTGATGGCCTGATGCATGGCAATCGTCTCGCTGCTCAGCCGCTCTCTGGGGGCGTGCAGACCTTCGCTCGACATGTCTCGCTCCGAATATCGTCTTTGGGGGGATCACCGATCGTTCGACACTGTACCGGAACCGCCGACGTATGCGAGCCTGCAGGAACGACGATATGCAGCCTTGACGCGAAGCACGCGGCGGTCATCCTCGCTTAACCGTCCTGCCCGATCATTCGCATCGGGCGACAAAATGCGCCACTGTCGGCAGTATGGATCCATCGGACGTGCCGCAGCGAAGACCAGCAATGCCAGTGCCAAGGCGACTCGGCATGGATCGACTGACGCGGTTGCCGTTTCTCTTGACGGGGGCGGCCAGGTCGAACGATGCCCGGCTCGTCGCGGACACGGGGCGCAGATGGGCACTGGCGGCCGTCTTTTTTCTTGGGCTACTCATCATTGCTGTGGCCGTACCACAGGCCGGTCACACGGCAGGACCGCAGCCGGCCATCACGCCGGATGAGGTCGCAGATGCGGTGCGGTCCGTATTGCGCGGCTCCACCTATCAAACCGAGCTCCCCGGGGCCGGCAGGGCCACAGTCGATGGTGCCACGGCCGGGCCGCGTGATCGGCCGCCCGACCTGCGGCCGGAAGCGCCTCAGCCATGGCAGACGCCGTCCGCCGTGGAATCGCTCGCCAAGGTTTCGCTGTGGATACTGGCGGCCGTCGTGCTGATCGTTCTCTGCTTCTGGCTGACCGGTCTCGTTCCCGGGCGGCGGGCAAGCCGCGCCAACCCGAGTGCGCTGCAGGCGGATGGCTCTGGCAGTAAAGTCCGGACCGGCGATCCGCCGGATGCACTCGCGGACGCAGACCGGTTGGCCCGCAGCGGCGACTTCGACGGCGCGATCCACTGCCTTCTGCTGGCCGCGCTTGAGCGCCTTCGCGGGATCCTCGATCAACCGATCGCACCCTCGCTGACCGGCCGCGAGGTGGTGGACCGAAGCGGGCCGGCAGCCGGTGTGCAGGCAGCGCTCCGTACGCTGGTCATGAGCGTCGAGATCTCCCGCTTCGGCGGGCGTGCTGCAGACGCAGATGTCTACGATCGGTGCCGGGAGAGCTTTCGCCACTTGTCGGCCTCGGCCGGATCAGCGGCATGACGACCGGGCAACAGAACGTCGTTTCCCGCCGTGTCACGGCGTGGCTCTTGGCCGTCGGCGTCGTTTCGTTCACCTGTGCCGTCCTGCTGTCGATGTTCGGCGGTGGACTTGGTCCCGGACCCAGCGCCGGGGCCAACGGCTATTCCGTGTCTGCGATCGGTCACCGTGCCCTGGCGGAGACGCTGCGGTCTCTCGGCATCCAGGTCGTACTCAGCCGGCATCGCTCTGCGCAACGGGCCGGCAGTGCGGCGCTTCTGGTGGTCGCCGAACCCCAACTGTCGTCGGAGGACGCAAAAGACCTCCGCACCGAGTTCGCGGCGGCTGACACCATTCTCCTCGTCCTGCCGAAATGGCGGGGCCGGGCGGGCGCTCTCAACCCGCTCTGGGTCGAGAGGACCCGCCTCTTGCCGGAGACCACCGTTGAGAGGGTCTTGCGAGCCGTCGCCAGCGACGCCTCCATCACCCGCATCCCCGGCAGTCTGACGTTTAGCGCCTATGGCCTGCAAGGCTCGGTCGGTTCCGAGGTCGAGGCGCAGGTCATCAACTCCCCAGCGATGGAGGCGAGGATACGCGCGGGCGGCGGCATCCTGGTGGGCGAGGTCCAAACCGGCACGGGCCAGCGCATCGTGGTCGTGTCCGACCCCGATATCCTTTCCAACCACGGGCTGGGGCGAGACGACAATGCGGCGATCGTCGTCTCGCTGATCGAAGAGCTGCGGCCGCCCGGTGCCCCGGTGATCTTCGACGAAGTGGTGCACGGCTTCGCCCGCCGGCCAAGCGTCTGGCAGCCGTTGTTCGAGGTTCCCCTGGTCGTCCCGACTGCGCTGGCGGGGATCGCGGTTGCCTTTGCGCTGTGGGGCGGGACCGGCCGGTTCGGCGGCCCCATTCCCGTGCCCAAGCGGCTGCGGGCGGGCAAGCGCGATCTGATCGCCAATGCTGCGGATCTTCTCGCTCTCGGCGGACATCACAGGGAAACGCTGCAACGCTATTTCGCCATCACGCTGCGCGGCGTTGCCGCGCGCCTCAATGCCCCCTCGGGGCTGGACCAATGGAAGATGATGGACTGGGCCGACCGCCTTGCGCAGAGGCGCGGCCTTGCCTGCCGGATCCGCCCCCTTGGCGATGAGCTGAAGAAGCTCACCGCCGCTTCGCGTTTCGATGCCGACAGGGCGCTGTACCTGGCAGCGCGCCTGCATCGGTGGAGCAAGGACATGACGGATGGATGTTGAAGCGATCGACGAGGTCCGCCGCGCGCTGAGGACGGAGATCCAGAAGGTCGTCGTTGGGCAGGACGATATCATCGACCTGATGCTGGTCAGCGTCCTCAGCGAGGGACATGTCCTGATCGAAGGCGTGCCGGGCACTGCCAAGACACTGCTTGCGCAGGCCTTCGCCGCCGGGCTGGCGCTCGATTTCGGGCGCATCCAGTTCACGCCCGATCTGATGCCGGGCGATGTCATCGGCACCAATCTGTTCAACTTTCAGAGGAACGAGTTCCTGCTGACGAAAGGCCCGATCTTCACGCAGATCCTGCTGGCCGACGAGATCAACCGCACGCCGCCGAAGACACAATCGGCCCTGTTGCAGGCGATGCAGGAACGCTGCGTGACGATCGACAACGACACGTACGACCTCGGCGATGGTTTCCTGGTGATCGCCACCCAGAACCCTATCGAACTGCAGGGAACCTATCCGCTGCCGGAGGCGCAGCTCGACCGCTTCCTGTTCAAGATCATCGTCGGCTATCCGAGCCGGGATCAGGAACGCGCCATCGTCCGGCGCCACGGCCATCGCACCGCCATGCCGCGCCTCGCCGACTTCGAGATCCAGCCTGTCTGCGCGCTGGAATCGTTGCAGCAGATGCGCGCCGAGGTGGCAGAAATCCGACTGACGGATGAGCTTGTCGACTATGTCGTCGACATCATCCGGGCAACGCGGGAGCACCCCTCGCTGCAGGTCGGCGCGTCCCCGCGTGCGGCGAACATGCTGGCCTCGGCTGCGCGTGCCCATGCGGCCCTGCAGGGCCGCGGCTACGTCATTCCGGACGACATCAAGCTTCTCGTGCCGCCGACGCTGCGGCACCGTGTTCTGCTGGCCCCTGGGGCGGAGATCGAGGGTCTGACGGCCGACCGCATCATCGGGCAGATTATCGAACAGACGAAAGCGCCCCGCTGATGCGTCCGACCCGTCTCGCGGTCCTGGTCTTTGCGGCGGCCGTCCCGCTGGCGATCGTCGCGATCCTGGTCGACGAGGACCTCTGGGCCGTCGGTCTGGTCTATGTGGGTGCGGCTTTGGCGGCTGTGGCGATGGATGCCCTTTCGGCACTGCCGCCAAGTCGGCTTCGTCTGGAGTTGCAGGGTCCGGAGGTTCTCTTCATCGGCGACTCCGCAGAGCTGACAATAAGACTCTCCGACACGCAGTGGCCGCGAGCGACACGTCTTGAGCTGCTCTGCGACGTCGGCCCCGGCTTTCGGCCGGAGACGCGACAGCCGGTCCGGGTTCTGTTGCAGGGGCATGCCGATACGTACATCCCCCTGGTCCCCGAACAGCGGGGCACGGTTCACATTCAGCGCCTCTGGATGCGATGGCTGGGGCCCTTCGGCCTGATCTGGCGCTTGCGCATCCACCCCATCGACGAGACCCTGGCAGTGGTGCCGAACATCCACGCGGTCCGATCGGCGGCGATCCCGTTCGTGGCGCGGGATGCCTTTATCGGTATCAAGGTCCGACGACAGCTTGGCGGGGGAAGCGAGTTCGAGTCGCTGCGTGACTACATGCCCGGGTTCGACCACCGCTCCATCGACTGGAAGCATTCCGCACGGCACTGCAAGCTGATCAGCAAGGAATTCCAGGCCGAGCGCAATCACAACGTGATCCTGGCCTTCGACACGGGCCACCTGATGAGAGAGCCGCTCGACGGCATTCCGCGCCTGGATCACGCGATTAACGCCGGGTTGCTGCTGGCCTATCTGGCGCTGAGGACCGGTGACCGTGTCGGCACCTTCGCATTCGATGCCCGAATCCGCATGGCATCGGCACCGATCAGCGGCGCCGTCGGCATGCCGCATCTTCTCGAGGCAACCTCGCGGCTCGACTACCAGTACGAAGAGACGAATTTCACCCTCGGCATCGCGGAGCTCAATGCACGGCTCCGGCGCCGCTCGCTCGTCGTCCTGTTCACCGAGTTCGTCGACACGGTGACGGCCGAATTGATGGTGGAAACCCTTGGCCGTCTCGCCGATCGGCATCTCGTCGTCTTCGTGACATTGCAGGAGCGGACGGTGACGGACACGATCGGCGCGCCGCCGCGTCAGTTCGCCGATATGGCCCGATCGGTCGTCGCGGCGGACTTTGTGCGCGAACGCATGGTGGTGCTCGAACGGATCCGCCGCCTCGGCATTCACGCGCTGGACGTGCCATCCGGTGCGCTGGCCGTCGATCTGGTCAACCGGTACCTGACCGTCAGGCGAATGGAACTGATTTAGGCAATCGGTCCTGTCATTGTCGACAGAGGGGAGATGCGGCGCAGCCATGACAGGCATCATCCTGAAGAGTGTCCAGTTCCGGCGGCAGCGCGAAGCTGTCTGGCGGGAGCTGGAGGCGCTCGTGACGCAGGTTGAGAAGCGCGGCCTTCGTTCGCTGGCCAGCGATCAGCTGCTGAGACTGCCGATCCTCTATCGGGCCACGCTGTCGTCCCTGTCGGTGGCACGAAGCATCTCGCTCGACAAGAACGTGCTGGACTATCTCGAGAGCCTGTCCAAGCGGGCCTATCTCTGCGTCTACGGCACCCGCATTCGGGCTCAGGACGCCGCCTGGCAGTTCTTTGCCGAGACCTTTCCCCGGCTGTTCCGGCTGGCGCGCTGGCACATCGCCATCGCGGGCCTGTTCATGGCGCTCGGATCCGCGACGGGATGGCTGATGACGGCGGGCGACCCCGACCTGTTCTACAGCTTCGTGCCGGCGGAGGTCGCCCAGGACCGCGGGCCGGGGAGTTCAACGGCGGCCCTGCGGGAGGTTCTCTACCGCGACGGCCAGAATGCCGAGACGGCGCTGCACACCTTCGCGACCTTCCTGTTCACCCACAACGCGCGCATCGGGATCCTGGCGTTCGCGCTCGGGTTTGCGCTGGGCGTGCCCACGCTGATGCTCATGTTCATGAACGGCTTGATACTGGGGGCGTTCGGAGCCCTCTACCAGTCGCGGGGCCTGTCCATGGAATTCTGGGCCTGGGTGCTGCCGCATGGCGTTACAGAGCTCTTGGCCGTGATCCTCTGCGGCGGCGCGGGTCTGGTGCTGGCCGACAGCCTGCTTTTCCCCGGACGGCATACACGCCTGGAGACTTTGGCCCTGCGCGGCCGGCAGGCGGCCGCGCTCGTCATCGGGGCGGTCGCCCTCTTCTTCATCGCCGCCTTGATTGAGGGGCTCTTCCGCCAACTCGTCCAGAGTGTGCCGATCCGCTACGGCGTAGTGGTCGTCACCTTTGCGATGTGGGCGATCTATTTCGCCTTGGCCGGACGGGCAAGAGACCATGGCGACCAGCAGCCACAGTGACGTGCCCGCAGCCGCGAACCGATCGCGGCTGAACCGGGAGATCGTGACGCCGGAAGGCGTGCCGCTGGAGGTGACGCTGGCGGATCGCGCGCAAAGGGTCGCGGCCTTCGCGATCGACATGCTGATCGTTGGGGGGATCCTGATCGGGCTGGTCATCCTGATCGGGCTGGCCGGCGATATCAGCTTCCGGGACAGCTGGATCCTGTCGTTCTTCCTTCTGGCGGCGTTCTTCCTGCGCAACTTCTACTTCGCTGCGTTCGAGCTGCGCTGGCAGGGAGCGACGCCGGGCAAGCGGGCCGTCGGCCTTCGGGTCATCGATCGCGGCGGGGCCGCCCTGCAGGCCGATGCCGTCATGGCGCGCAACTTCATGCGGGAGATCGAGATCTTCCTGCCGCTCAGCCTTGTCGCTGCGGCACCGCTGGAGGTGTCCGACCGGTGGCTGACGATATCCTCCCTGGTCTGGGCGTCGCTGTTCCTGCTGATGCCCTTCTTCAACCGGGACAACCTTCGCGTGGGCGACATGGTCGCTGGGACCTGGGTCATCATCGCGCCTAAGGCGGCGCTGCTGTCCGACATGGCGCAGACTGCGGCAGCCCACACGCCCCAAACAGCGCCGGATGCTGCAGCATTCCGGTTCACGGCCACCCAGCTGGACACCTACGGCGCCTACGAGCTGCAGGTTCTGGAAGAGGTATTGCGCGGCAAAAGCGGCCTCGACACACGCTATACCGAACAGGAAGTCTGCCGGCATATCGCCCGCAAGATCGGCTGGGCAACGGAGATCCCGACGGCCCAAACGCGCCGCTTCCTCGCCGACTTCTATGCCGCGCTACGTGCCCATCTGGAAAGCCGGATGCTGATGGGCCACCGGCGGCAGAGTAAGCACGACCGCTGACGGTCGAGGTCGAAGGCGACCTCAGTCGAAGACCGCAGCGATCTCGCGTGCGTCTACCCCTTCCTTCGATCGGCGCAGTTCGTAGTAGCACACGCAGCTGAGGACGGATCCAAACGCTTGCCCAAGCGAATCGGCGATGAACGTCGCAATCACGGCCAGCGCATTGGCCGTGCCGGCGCTTGGCATCAACGGCGCCACGATACCGATCACGAAGCCGACACAGAACATGAAGATGAAGAACAGGACCAAGTAGATGAGGGCGGTCAGGAAGATCTTGCCGCGGCAACCTCTGGTCAGACCGACACTGCGCGCAAGACTGGTGAAGACTCCATCGCGCTCAACCACGGTCGCCGGTATCGCCACCCAGTACCGCAACATGACCAGGAGACCGACCACCACCGCAGCAACCAGGATGAGGATTCCAATGAGCCTCAGGTTATACGGCACGAACAGCGAAGGCAGAAAGACAACGCCGGCCGCCAGGGACACCACAAAACCCGCAACAAGGGAGACGCCGATCACCGGAAAGACGCGTGACAGACCCCAATTCAAGCAATCCCCGATGCCTGCTTGCCGCCCGCGCAGTGACTGGAAGGTTCCGAACGTGATGGACGCGGTCAGCACCGAGAACAGCATCAACGACAGGAGAAGATGAACGAAATCGATGAACGTGAAGTCCCGCGCCCCGGGCCGGCCCTGCAGCGCGCCCCCGCCCTGCTCGAACATCAGCCATTCCACCAGCAACACCGGGGACAGCAGGACGACGGCTAGCGTACCGAACCGCACGAGGTTGCCGAAATACACCGAGAAGGTGTTGCTCACGACTGTGCCGACCTGGAAGGCGGCGGGCGCATGTGGCGTTAATTGGGACATTGGTGTAGCTCGCGATAGGTTTCCTTGCCGCAATTGGGACACTGTATGACCGCAGGCATCCGCTACCCCCAATCGTCACGTGGCTTGGGGGTTCTAGCACAGCCGCATTGCCTTTTCGACGCATTCGCAAACCGGCTCACAACCGCCGGCAGTCTGGCAGCACGCGTTCGCTTTGCTTCAGGAAACGACACGGCGCATAAAGGCCGAAGCCTCCAGCGCGATCGCCCTCGGGTCGTTTTGCAACCTTTCCCAAGCAGCAAAGGGATAGCAGCAAGCGGCGCCGGCGGCGCCATCGGCCGCGTCATCAACTGAAGACGGCAGCCAGTGTCTTGGCGTCATCGCCCTCTTTGGCGCGCCGCAATTCTTCATAGCATACGAACACAACGACGGCCCCGAACGACCGCCTGAATGCGTCGGCTGCAAAGAAGATCACCTCAGCGACTGTCAGTATCCCGTCGACCTCAATCGTATAAGCCAGAATCACGCTAACGGACTGGGCGAGAAGTATGTAGAGAAAATAAATAATGGCAAAATAGCCATTACTAAAAAAATTTTGACCGTAGAACCCTTTGTCAGAAATGCGCTCCGCCCCAAGCTGCGGAATATTCCCCTCCGCTCGACGACGATAAGCGGAACGGCAAACAGATACCGCAAAGCGACCGCGAGCGCGGCGATGAGGCCGCCGAACATCACGGCGTTCGCGAGGACCTCAATGTGCCGGAGCAGGAGCAGACCAGGATAGACGACCAACAGGAAGGCCATCAGCGACGCAAGCACCGCCACGATGGACACGACAACCACCGGGACGGCATTCGGCAGCACGCCGCCGAGGCAATCGCCGATCCGCGCCGGCCGGTGCTGCCGTTCCAGAGAGAGACCGAGCGTGACTGCCACAATCAACAAGGATTGCAGAATTACCGACAAGACGAAGTATTGGACAGACAACCAACCCATACTGAAACCTTGGCGGTGTCCAAGCATTAGATCGAGCCCACCGCCTCCGCTCACCCAGTCGAGCAGCAACAGAGGCGACAACAAGATGACGCCCAGAGCTCCAAACCGCCGAAAACTCCTGAAGTAGACCGACACGCTGTTGCCGAAGACGGTGCGGATGGCAAACGGAAACATGACGCCGGATGGTTGGAGACCTGGAGGGGCCATCAGAAACGCCTCGCCACACGCGGTATCAGGTGCGCCGGATCATGAAGATGGGCAGCGGGTTCGACCTCACCGCCGTCAGTCGAAGACGGCCGCTGTCCTGCGCGCGTCGACACCCTCTTCGGCGCGAAGGAGCTCGCAATACGCAACGCATGCGAAGACAGACGCCAGAACCTGTGCCAGCATCTCAATCGCATAGATCGATACTAAGGCAGCACCGGTGTCCTCAAGCGAACCGTAATAGGTCACTGCCCCTACTGCCCCGACCGTAGATTCAATGATGAGCAGCAGAACAATATAGAAAACGAAATAAATAATCGTGATTACGAAAAACTTGCCTCTGCAACCTCTCGTTATTTCCACACTGCGTGACAGCGCCTCGAATACGCTCTTACCTTCAATAATTACTGCAGGTAGCGCGACAAAGTACCGAATGACGAAGACAAAAAAGATGACGACGGCGGTGATCCAGAAGATTACTGCCAACAAAGCGGCCCCTGCGCTGCCTCTCGCATCAGCAAGAGCGTCTGCGGCCATGAAGAATAGCGATGGCACCAACCACGCAACAAACATCACCCAGAAGTAGGTCCCGATGACCGGGAGGAGACGCGACATCCCTCGGCCGAGGGACTCGCCGACTCGCGCTTCGCGTTGACGAAGTGCCTGAAACGCTCCGAAGGTGACAGCCGCAGCTAGAAGATTGATCAGGATGATGTATCCAACGAAGTAGACAATGACCAAGCCCGCATCGATCTCGGAGAGACGGGAAGCATCCCACCATAGATCGATCAGCAAACCGCGAGCCCCCTTCTCGACAGCCGTCCATTCGACCAGCAGAAGGGGTGCCGCCAATAGGACCGTAAGCGAGGCAAAGCAGAAGAAGTTCCTGAAACTCACAGAGAGTCCGCGGCCAATGACGTCCACGACCCGGAACGACGCCGATTGGTGCCGCGGCTCAAGCCGCATAGGCTCCACCCCACCGCCCCCCGGCGGGCCACAATACGGACATCGCGGCAGTCCGCGACCCGATCCGCCGCCGCAATGCGGACACCAACCGCTGGCCTGCATTCCCGCTTCCCCATGGTTCCCGGCCTAGGCGTTGCAACATAGCAGGAACAGCCGGACGATGTAGGCGGAAAGCCGACGCCCTCCAATTACGAGAAGCTTGGGCCCGGTGCGCCGCTTCAAGGCGCGAAGTTGCGCACGAGATAGCCGAGAATGGCAGCCCGATCCTCGGGCGTCTGCTCCGGCATGCCCTGTTCGGCCACCATCCAATCCATAAGATGGTCCCATCGCTGCGGCGTCAGCCGTTGCTGGGTGACCAGTTGCAGCGAATGGCACGCACCGCACAGGTAGAAGGTGATCTCGACACCATCATCGATCGGCAAGCCGCCATAGTCCTCGCTGCTAGCCGTCAATGTCGGCTGGCTGGCAACCGGCGCCTGGCTCTGCAGGCCGGCCATGGGGTTGACCACGCCCGCCTGTGTTGCCATCGGGTCATAGGCGGCCACTGCCTGTCGCTGGGCAGCGAGAGCCGCCTCGCGCTGTTCTTCTTCCAGGCGACGCGCTTCGGTCAGACGCTCTTCTTCCGCACGCCGCGCCTGTTCTTCCGCTTCAGCGCGTGCTGCCCGCGCTGCGGACTGCCGGTCCGCCAGGTCAATCCGCCATCGCGCGCCGGATTCCCCAACGATCACGCCACCAGCCACGCCGACAAAGACGCTAAGCACGAGGGCCAGCGCAATGCTCTTCGCCATTTCCATGATGCAGCGGTCCCATTCAGGGGCGCCGCCGGCCCATGCGGGCCGGCGGCGCCGTGCCCGGCCTCAGGTGGCAAACAGGGCAATGCGGTGGAACATGTTGTTGACGTAGCCCTTCGGGTTCCAGCCGGGCGTGGTCGGCGGCTGGGCCGCGCCATTGGCGTCGATCGCCTTGGCCCAGATTTCGTAGTATCCGCCGATCGGCAACTCCACGCTCGCCGTCCAACGGCGCCAGGCATACGGGTTCGGCTCCGGCGCAAGCTCCGCTGCGGCCCAGGTCTGGCCGAAATCGACGGACACCTCCATGGCCGCCACCGGTGTGTCGCCGCTCCACGCGTGCCCGCGCACGTCGACGCTGCCCACGGAAACCTCCGCACCGCTCTCGGGCGCGGTAATCAGCGACTTCACCGGCATGCTCTCGATGATCACCATGTCGGAATCCGGCACTTCCGTGCCCGGCGCGACGGGATACGCCGGAACGCGATATGAGGCGCCGGTCATCTTGGCCCCGTCATGCACCACGTCACGGACCTGGATGCGTCGCAGCCATTTCTGCGAGCACGACCCCGGCCAACCCGGGACCACCAGCCGGCATGGGAACCCGTGCAGCGCCGGCAGCGGCTCGCCATTCATCCGCACGGCAATCAGGTTGTGCGGCTCCATCGCCTTCTCGATGGGCACGCCGCGAGAGATGGGATCCTTCTCCGGATCGCCGGACAGGTGCGTGTCCATGCCATAATGCGCCGTGTAGACGGCCGAAGACCGCACACCCGCTGCCTCAAGAACGTCCTTCAGGCGCACGCCGGTCCATTCGGCGCAAGCGACGGCGCCCGTGGTCCACTGATTGCCGGACGCACCGGGATTGTAGAACGCCCGGCCGTTGCCGCCGCATTCGACCACCAGGCGCAGCGTGACGACCTCGAACTGGTTTTCCAGATCCTCCAGGCTCAGTTCCATGGGGCTGTCGACCTCGCCGTCGACCGTCAGCGTCCAGCCCGACGGATTGCCGGCCAGTGCCATATCCGGCACCAGGCCGTTGTTGCGCACGAAATGCCGCGCCGCAGGCGTCACGTCGTCGTCCAGCAGATGCGCCGGTGTTTCCATGTTGATTGGCCGGTCGCTCAGAACGACCAGACCATCCTTCTCGGCAATCAGCGCCCCTTCATCCATCTGCGCAAAGGCGACCGGGATCAGCCCCGCCGGCATGTTGCGGTGAAAGGGGATGCTGGCACCGATCAGGGAGCCCATGGCCGCCAGCCCGGCGCCTCTCAAGAACCCGCGGCGATCGGCATGCGCCTTGCGACCGAAGACGATCCGGTCTGCGGTCTGCGGATCCTCTGCATAAAGCTCATGCAATCCGCGCTCGCCCTTCATATGCGTCATGGTGCCTCCTCCCATTGGTCTTCGTTGCAGCCTTGTCGGTGCAACGCCACAGTCGCCATGGTAGTCGCGAATGCCCTTAGATCCCAAACCAACTGTGCCTGCGGCGGCACGCCGCTGTCGCCATTGACCATGAAGGACCAGTCCGCCACCTGACCGACGACCTCAGACCTAACATCAGAAAAGGATGGCAAAGCGTTTTAAAATAATAGATTTTTCGAAACTCTGGCGCTATGATATGAGACAGCTCATGCGGAGTGAGGCGCTTCCTCAATGCCACCAGGGTTACGCGACGGCCCAGACGCCGTCGGACGTAACCGATATGCGCAATTCCAGATCCGACAACTATACAACTGCCACCTGTACATCATGCGCAAGCACGCGCCTTGCGTCCGGATCAGTATCGGGTACTGAAGATCATTGGAAGGGCCGTCGATACCTCGCCAAACTCTTGGAAAGTTCGTCGGTCATGCCGCATGATGCGGGGCCGTCCGGCACGATCTAGGGGACTCCAACACAAATCAAGAATGGGGGACGGGTATGCTTGAAGACCTGACGCGCCGCTCTGCGGCTGACGACACGGCTGGCCATGCCACCGACGTCCAGGGCCCGCCAGTCCGCATGCCTCGCAGCGGTTTCAGAAACCGGCTCTTGATCATCCAGCCGACATACCGGCTCTCGCCCGAGGGACCGCTGTACAAGACCAAGCGCCGGTCGCTGGTGGGGCTGACACTGCCGTATCTAGCGGCGCTGACGCCGGCGGACTGGGACGTTACCCTGCTGGACGAACAGGTCCAGGACATCGACTTCGACGCCGCCGTCGATCTGGTCGCCATCACGACGTGGACCATCAATTCGCTGCGCGCCTATGAGATCTCGGCGCGTTTCCGCGATCGGGGCATCCCGGTCATCATGGGCGGCCCGCATACCTATTTTCATTCCGATGAAGCGGGCGCGCATTGCGACGCCGTGGGGATCGGCGAGGCCGAGCATATCTGGGTGCGGATGCTGGAAGATGCCGCGGCGGGCCGGCTGCAGACCATCTATCGTGCGAACGAGCTGCATGACCTGGTCGGCCTGCCCATGCCCCGCTACGACCTGTCGAAACTGGGCGGCCTGCGGAGCCTGCGCACCTATGCCGTCCAGAACTCCCGCGGCTGTCCGTTCAAGTGCGAGTTCTGCTCCGAACGCTTCTATGTCGGCACGCGCTATCGCTACCGCCCGGCCGAAGAAGTGGTTGAGGAGATCAAGGCCACCGGTGCCAAGAGCATCTTCTTCGCCGACAGCATGTTCGCCGGCAAGAAGCAGATGGCCATGGAGCTGATGGAGGCGCTGATCCCGCTGAAGATCCGCTGGTCGACCCTGTGGACCACCTATCTCTGCATCGATGACGAGTTCATGGACCTGGCGGCCCGCAGCGGCCTGTTGCACGTCAACATGGGCATGGAGAGCGTCGACCAGGAAACCCTGGGCAACATGAACAAGAACTTCAACAAGGTGGAGAATTACGACGCGATCCTGGGCGGACTGCGCCGGCGCGGCATCAGCTATTCGTTGAATTTCGTCTTCGGCTTCGAGGGCGAGAAGCCGACGGTGTTCGAGAACACGCTACGCTTCCTGAACCATCAGAAGGTGCCTGTGGCCTATTTCTATATCCTCGGCCCCCACAAGGGCACGCCGCTCTATGACCGGATGCGGGCGGAAGGCAAGGTGATTGACGCCATGGAGATGGTGCGCGGACCCGGTATCCACTGCAGCATCACCCCGCCCTATTGCACGCCGGAGGAGATGGAAGCCCGGGTACGCAAGATGTATCGGGATTTCTACAATCTGCCGTCGATGCTCAAGCGATTGCCCCTGCCGGTGACCAAGGCCAACATCGCGTCTTGGGTGCTGAACGTGTCCCAGCGCCGCATGGCCCAGGCGGCCAACGAGTCGAAGCAGTTCGACTGGCTATAGTGAGCCGGCCATGAACTTTGCAGGTCGGCGTAGAGGCGAAGCCGAAACCCGGCGTCGCCTCCGTGGCACGTTGGATCTCGGCTTTCGCCTCGATGCCGACCTACGACCCTATGGTCAGCCTGCGAGGCCGATTCCCGCCTCAAGGTAATCGGCAGCCAAGCTGACGTAACGGCCGACGGTGTCGGTCAGCCCGGCCCGCTCCGCCTCCGACAGGTCGCGCATCTTCTTTGCCGGGTTGCCAGCCCAGAGCTCGCCCGCCGGCACGCGCTTGCCGGGCGTCACCAGCGCGCCGCCTGCAACCATGGCGCCGCTTTCCACCACCGCGCCGTCCATCACACAGGCCTTCATGCCGATGAAGCATCCGGCCTCCAGGGTACAGGCGTGTATCAAGGCCAAATGGCCGATCGTCACATCGTCGCCGATATAGGTGCCAAAGCGCCCACCGGTGACGTGCACAACGCTGCCGTCCTGCAAGTTCACGCGGGCGCCGATGCGGATCTCGTGCACGTCGCCGCGCACGGTGCAGCCGAACCAGATATTGGTCTGTTCGCCGATTTCGGTATCGCCGATCACGGTCGCCGTCGGTGCGATGAAGACGCGCGGTCCGATTTTCGGCAGCACACCGCGATAGGGCAGAAGGGTGCCGGGCATCGGTCGATCCCCCTTGGCTACGGTCAGGTCACGGATAGAGCGCCACCTGCTGAAGCCCCGTGGTCTCGGGCAGGCCGCACATCAGGTTCATGTTCTGGATCGCCTGGCCCGACGAACCCTTGACCAGATTGTCGATGACGGAGATGACCACTGCCTCTCCGGCACGCCGGTCCGGAAACACGCCGATCAGGCAGCGATTGCTGCCGCGCACATGGCTAGTCGCCGGCGACACGCCGGCCGGCACCACATCGACGAACGGCTCGTCGCCGTACTGCCGCGCCAGAGCGGCCCACAGGTCGTCCGCCGTCGCTCCCGGCGCCTGGCGGACATGCGAGGTGACCAGCTCCCCCCGGCTCATGGGCAGGAGATGCGGCGTGAAGCTGATCGCAACGGGTTCTCCCGCCACGCCGGTCAACTCCTGCTCAATCTCTGGCATGTGGCGGTGGCGGCCGATGCCATAAGCATGTGTGCCCTCGCCCACCTCACAGAACAGGTTGGCTTCCTTCAGGCCCCTGCCCGCGCCGCTGACACCGGAGAGCGCCGTGATCGTGATCGCCTGCGGATCCACCAAGCGGTCGCGGACGATCGGGATCAGCGCCAGCAGCACGGCCGTGGGATAGCAGCCGGGGCATGCGACCAGCCGTGTCTGGCGAATGCGATCCCGCGCAAACTCCGGCAGGCCATAAACGGCGTCATCCTGCAGGTCGAGCGCGCGGTGCTCATGCCCATACCACTCGGCATAAACCGCCGGATCGCGCAGCCGGAAATCGGCCGACAGGTCGACCACCTTCAAGTGATCCGGCAGCCGCGCCACAATCTCTTGCGTCGTTCCATGCGGCAGGCCGCAGAGCACCACATCCACCTGCGACCAGTCGGCATCGTCGACGGTCGTCAGCGCCGGCAATCCGAAGCCAGCAAGGTGCGGAAACACTGCATCGATGGGCTTGCCGGCGTGCCGATCGGCCGTCAGCACGGTCAGGCGGCAATCGGGATGGCGCAGCAGCAGGCGGACCGCATCAGCCCCCGTATAGCCGCTTGCTCCCAATACACCGACTCTCAGTCCCGCCGTCATGATCCCTATCCGCACGCTCAGAGTTTGACTCTCCACCCACGGCAATAGAGGAACCGCCGATCCGGCGCAATCGCAACCGAATTCATGCAATCGTCACCGACGCATGCGCGATCGCGGCAGGGGATGGGTGGTATCTTCCCGACGTACCGGTGCCGACACGGGAGAGCAGACATGCATACGGTCAGTGTGTTGGCCAGTTGGATCGGGCGCCGCTCTTTGCTTGCGCTTGCCGCCGCGCCGCTGGCCATGCTCGCGACAAGGTCCAGGGCGGACGACGATGGCATCGCAGGCATCCGCTATGTGTGCACGACGCCCGATTGCGCGCCCTACATCTACGATCCCGCCATCGGCAACCCGTCGCAGGGCATCCCGCCCGGCACGCCCTTCGAGGCGCTGCCTGACACATGGCGCTGCCCCAGCTGCGGCTCTGCCCACGACGCCTTCATCCGGATCGGCTGAAGCTGGGCCATCGTTCACCCAAGCGCCACGACAGTGTCATGGCCGCGCAATGGCGCACGTATACCAAGTCCGCCTCCACTCATAATCGATGCCAATACTCGGGAGAGGTTAGGACAATGCAGCGCAATCGTTTCATTCCCTCGCGGCTCAACCGCCGCCGCTTCCTTGCGGGCACGACGGCCGGTGTCGGCCTTGCTGCCGGCAGCAGCCTTCTGCTGCCCCGGCCCGCCATCGCCCAGTCGAACCGGCCCCTCATCACGCACGGTGTGCAGAGCGGCGATGTGACTGCATATCGCGGGGGGCAGCCGGGCCAGCACGCGGTGATCTGGAGCCGCGCGGACCGCCCGTCGCGCATGCATGTGGAATGGTCCACCACAGAGAGCTTCGCCGACTCGCACCATGTGCGCGGGCCCGCCGCTCTGCCGGAGACCGACTACACCGCGAAGGTCGACCTGCATGGCCTGCCGGCCGGCCAGCACGTGTTCTACCGCGTGCAGTTCGAAGACCTGTCCGACGTCACCGTCAGCAGCGAGCCGGTGATCGGCAGCCTGCGCACCGCGCCGGGTGAGAAGCGCGACATCAGCTTCGTCTGGACCGGCGACACCTGCGGCCAAGGCTGGGGCATCAACCTCGATTGGGGCGGCATGCGCGGCTATGCCACCATGCTGGCCAACGACCCGGCCTTCCTGATCCACAACGGCGACACGATCTATGCCGACGGCCCGCTGCAGGAAGAGGTGGAGCTTGCCGACGGCACGATGTGGAAGAACGTGATGACCGAGGAGAAGGCCAAGGTCGCCGAGACGCTGGCCGAGTTCCGCGGGAACTACAAATACAACCTGATGGACGAGAACGTGCTGGCCTTCAACGCCGCCGTTCCGGTGTTCTCGCAGTGGGACGACCACGAGACGGTCAACAACTGGTACCCCAACGAGGTGCTGACCGACGACCGGTATTCGGAAAAGAGCGTGGGCCTGCTGGCTGCCCGAGCTGTCCGCGCCTTCCATGAGTTCATGCCGACCCGGCAGTTCGCCATGGATCCGGAGCGCATTCACCGCGCGGTGCACTACGGCCCGTCGCTGGACGTCTTTTTCATCGACAAGCGCACCTTCCGTGGCGACAACAGCCCGAACGATCAGGAGGAGGCTGGCGGCGGCGCCACGTTCCTGGGTGCTGCCCAGGTCGCATGGCTGAAGAATGCGCTTCTGAACAGCCGCGCCACCTGGAAGGTGATCGCATCCGACATGCCGATCGGCATCGTCGTGCGCGACGGCGACCAGCATTTCGAGAACGGCGCCAATGGCGACGGCCCGGTGCGGGGCCGCGAGCACGACATCGCCGACATCCTGCGCTTCATCCGCCACAACAATGTGAAGAACACGGTGTGGCTGACGGCCGACGTGCACTACACCGCTGCCCACTACTACGACCCGAACCAGGCGGTGTTCCAGGACTTCAACCCGTTCTGGGAGTTCGTGTCGGGCCCGATCCATGCCGGCAGCTTCGGCCCCGGCGACATGGACAACACCTTCGGCCCGCAGGTGATGTACTCCAAGGATCCGGGCGGTCAGCCCAACCTGCCGCCGACCGAAGGCCTGCAGTTTTTCGGCCACGTCCGCATCGACGGCGACACCGAAGTGATGACGGTGACCCTGAAGGACATCGCCGACGAGGCGCTGTGGTCGGTCGACCTTGAGCCGGAGGTGTAAAGGCCTGCCGCAGGGCCGCGTCGGCCCCGCAGACATGAGCGAGGCGCCCTTCGGGGCGCCTCGATTCTATGGTGACCGACACGCGCTTGAGGCTGGCTCACGAGATTTCTGGCGAACGTGTCCAGGAACATGGTCACACAGCCACTCGGGCATGGATGCAATGATTTTTATCTGTTACGTTGCTGATTGCCATCATCAGGCCACATATTAGGTTTATATTCCTGCTCTACGCTCCCTTGGGGACGCGTTCCATTGATGAGAGGAATGAAATATGTCGAGTCTGATTAGCTCTGCGCCACTGCTCAATAAAGAGGTGGTCAGAGAAACCATCACCATCACGGACCTGGCCATTTCGGTTAGCGCGACCGGCTCGAATACAGGGTTCGGCGCTGTCAAGATCGGCGACTTTCCAGCGGGCAATATCCTGCGGCTGGGCACGATCGCCAACATCGGCTTCGACGGCTCCGCCGCAGCCCCCGACCTGTCGCTCACTTGGGATGGTTTCTATTCCCTCGGCACCCAGGCAACGACAGATGCGGACCTGTCTGATCCGGGCGATGTCGACGTCACGGTGGCAGCCACGGTGCCTGTCGCGGTGAATGGAGTCGCCGCCGCGAACCGGGCACGTTCCATCTACACCAGCCTTGAGCCATTCAACAATTCGTCCAGCACCGTCGGTGTCTATGTCAATCTGCTGGTGGACAATGCAGATATCGCCGACGACTCAACCGTCGAGATCAAGGTGAACGGGTGGGTGGAACTGGCCTACATCGTCTTCAGCAGCACCTGATAGTCCGCCCGCCGCGGGCTGGATCAGCCGACCGGCCATGCTTTGTGAAGCCGCCCGACCGACGCCACGGGTACTTCCATGGTCAAGGCTGCGAAGCGTCGGCAAAGGTCATCAGGTCGAGCAGATGACCGACTCTTCATGTGAAAAGGGGCGCCTCCGAAAGAGGCGCCCCAATTCTTCGAAGCTGGACCCGGAAAACGTGCGTCAGCGCTTGGAGAACTGGAAGCTCCGGCGGGCCTTGCGCTTGCCGTACTTCTTGCGCTCCACCTTGCGGCTGTCGCGGGTCAGGAAGCCGACACCCTTCAGGCGCGACCGCAGGTCGGGCTCAAAGGCCACCAGCGCGCGGCTGATGCCATGGCGCACCGCGCCAGCCTGGCCCGACAGCCCACCGCCCGTCACCGTGCAGACGACGTCAAACTGGTTCAGCCGCTGGGTCACCAGGAAGGGCTGGTTGATCAGCATGCGCAGCACGGGGCGGGCGAAATAGACCTCCTGGTCCTTGCCGTTGACCGTGACGCGGCCCGTACCCGGCTTGATCCAGACGCGGGAAACCGACTCCTTCCGCCGCCCCGTAGCGTAGGATCGGCCGAAGGCGTCGATCTCGGGCTTCGCGGCCTCCTCCTCCGGCACCTCGGTGACGGCGGCGAGATCCTTAAGGTCGGTGAGCGTGGTCTGCGTTTCCGACATCGACCGCTACCTCTTGTTCTTAGGGTTCATGGCGGCGACGTCCAGCACTTCGGGCTGCTGCGCCTCATGCGGATGCTCCGGTCCGGCATAGACCTTCAGCTTGCGCATCACCTGGCGTCCGAGCGGGCCCCTGGGGATCATCCGCTCCACCGCCTTCTGGACGACGCGTTCGGGATACCGGCCGGCCAGGATCTGGCCCTTGGTGCGGCCCTTGATGCCGCCCGGATAGCCGGTGTGCCAATAGAACACGTCCTGATCACGCTTGTTGCCCGTCAGCCGCACCTTCTCGGCGTTCACCACGATGATGTGGTCGCCGCAATCGACATGGGGCGTAAACAGGGGCTTGTGCTTGCCGCGCAGCCGGCGCGCGACCTCAACCGCCAGGCGGCCGAGGATCATGCCGTCGGCATCGACCACAAACCACTTGCGCTCGACCTCCGCCGACTTCGCAGAATAGGTTCGCATGGGTGACCTCGAAACGAATGGGGTGGGCCCGCGAAGCCGGACCAGCACCGTCGCAAGGCGAGGCTTCTACGCCAGACCGACACGCTATGTCAACAAATACACGCGCCAAAACAGCATGTTAGAGATACGGTATCATATTACCGTCTCACCTGGCGCCAATCTGACCCCGGCTGCGGCTGTGGCATCCGGCGGGATCGAATAGGTGCCGGTCACATGGGCGACGGGGCCGTCCAGATCGTCGTCGACGGAAAACAGGGAGACTTCGCCATAGGCCAGGCGCTTGCCGAGCTTGAGTAGGCGCGCCTCGGCCCGCACAGGACCCGGTGCCGGACGGCGCAGGAAGTTGATCGTTATGCTGGTGGTGACGGCCAGTTCAACCCGGCCGATGGCGCTCATCACCGCACCATAAAGCGCCACATCGGCAAGCCCGAACAAGGCCGGGCCCATGACTGTTCCGCCGGGCCGCACGAAATCGTCGCGATAGGGCATGGTAAGCACCATGGTGCCTTCGCCGATATCCTCTACCGTGATGCCGAAGCCTCCGACCAGGGGCACCTGGTCGCGCACGATGGCTTCGAACTCCGCCTTCTCGATCATCCGCCCGTCCTCCGTCTGCACGTGGAACATGGCTGAGCCCATGCCCGCGCTCAACCCATGAGGCGGTCGGGCTTCAAACCGGGCGGTCAAGCGCGCTAGTGTGCATGAGGGAAGCCGCCAGGAACGCAACCGGGAGAGATCGGCATGTCCGCCAGCCCAGCCGCTGTCAGCGAAGCGCCGGAACCCCTTGTGCTCCGCCACGATGCCAACGGGGTAGCGACGCTGACGCTCAACCGGCCGAACGCGCGCAATGCGCTGTCACGTCCCTTGATGGCGGCCCTGCAATCCGCGCTTGACGCCATAGGCGAAGACGCGGCCGTGAACGTAGTGGTGCTCGCCGGCGCGGGCCCAGCCTTCTGCGCTGGTCATGACCTGAAAGAGATGCGGTCAGACCCGACCGAAGCGGCCCATAAGGCGACCTTCCAGCAGTGCTCGCAGATGATGACGACGGTCGTCAGGCTTCGCCAGCCGGTGATCGCGCGCGTCCACGGCATCGCGACGGCGGCCGGGTGCCAGCTTGTCGCCGCCTGCGATCTCGCCGTTGCGTCGGAAGAGGCCCGGTTTGCCACACCGGGCGTCAATATCGGCCTGTTCTGCTCAACGCCCATGGTCGCCCTGTCGCGTGCCGTTGGCCGCAAGGCGGCGATGGAGATGCTGCTGACCGGGGATTTCGTGCCAGCCGCAAGGGCATTCGAGATCGGCTTGGTGAACCGTGTCGTTCCGGCCGAAGCGCTCGAGAGCGAGGTCGACGCCCTCGCCCGCCAGATAGCCTCCAAGTCGCCGCTGTCGCTCACGATCGGCAAAGAGGCATTCTACCGCCAGGCCGAACTGGGGCTGGACGAGGCGTACGCCTACACAAGCGAGGTGATGACCCGCAACATGCTGGCACGCGACGCAGCGGAGGGCATCGACGCCTTCATCGAGAAACGCCCGCCGGTGTGGGAAGGCCGCTGAGACGCAGCAGCATCAGGGGCGAGTGAAAGGCGGCCCTGTACGCGCGAGATCGCGCTTTACCCTCCCCCGCCCCGCGCATAAACAGAAGCTTGGTCTTTGCCGCGCGCCCGGCCTTCTTGTTCCGTAGCCCAAGGGACGTGCCGATGCCCGACCGTCATGAACCGCTTTCGATCGCTGCCGACGGCGACGCCGAGCTGCGCCACGACTGGACGAAACAGGAAGCGCAGGCGCTCTACGACGCGCCCTTCAACGATCTGCTGTTCCAGGCGCAGACCGTTCACCGGCGCCATTTCGACCCGAACAAGGTGCAGAAGAGCCGGCTGTTGAGCATCAAGACCGGCGGCTGCCCGGAAGACTGCAGCTATTGCAGTCAGTCAGCCCATCACCCCACGGGCCTGTCGGCGTCCAAGCTGATGGAGGTGGAGCGTGTGCTGGCCGAGGCGCGCCAAGCCAAAGAGGCCGGCGCGACGCGCTATTGCATGGGAGCCGCCTGGCGCAGCCCGAAAGAGCGGGACATGGACACGGTCATCGCCATGGTCCAGGGCGTGCGGGCCATGGGCATGGAAACCTGCATGACCCTGGGCATGCTGTCGGTCGAAGACGTGCTGCGGCTGAAGGATGCCGGCCTCGACTATTACAACCACAATATCGATACGTCCGAGCGCTATTACGACCAGATCGTCACCACACGCAGCTTCGCCGATCGGCTGGACACGCTGGCCCGCGTGCGCGACGCCGGCATCAAGGTGTGTGCCGGCGGTATCGTCGGCATGGGCGAAGAGGCGGCGGACCGTGTCGACATGCTGGTGACGCTGGCCAACCTGCCCCAGCATCCGGAAAGCGTGCCCATCAACATGCTGATCCCCATCGAGGGTACGCCGCTGGGTGAGGTCGAGCCGCTGGACCCGATCGCTTTCGTCCGCACCATCGCGCTTGCCCGCATCATGATGCCGAAGTCGTTCGTGCGGCTGTCGGCCGGCCGCACGGAGATGTCGGACGAAATGCAGGCGCTGTGCTTCTTCGCCGGCGCAAACTCCGTCTTCGTGGGCGAATGCCTGCTGACGGCCGGCAACCCCGGCGACGATGCCGACACCATGCTG
>JANQQD010000340.1 GCA_028285185.1 Anaerolineae bacterium
CGGTCCGCCGTACTGCTGCCCCGCAGCCTCATCGCCGCGGCGGCGAAATTGCTGGGGCCGAAGCGGGAGCCGACGGCGACGCCGACGCCCTGATTTCCGTTTCCGATGAAGATGGTGCCGCCGTCTATGCCGTAAGCGGCTGGTGTGGCCAGGATCGCGTCGATGTCCGTGGTCACCCCATCCCAGCCGGCGACCAGACTGGTGGCGCCGGTGCCGCTGCGGATGCTGGCATCGGCGCGGATATGCGACCGGGCGAGCATCACGATGGCCGCAACGCCGCCGACCGACAGGGTCGCGTTCACGTCGATCTCGCCGCCCCGGGCCCGGTAGTCGATGTTGAGCACGCCGTTCGTGCCCCTGACCGGCGCGTTCTGCACCAGGCCGGCATCGGCGATGGCAGAGAACGTGGCCGCATTGTCGGCGCTCGGATCGTCGGCGAAGTTGACCGTGATGGCATCGACGATTTCGATGTTGCCGGCTTGGCCCGCGTCGCCGCCCGGCGCGTTGCTGGTGTCCAGCGTGAAGTCGGTGCCCGATTCCAGGGCGGCCTCGATCGTCTGGATGTCGACGAAGGAGAATCCCGCAGTGCAGTTCCCGGCCGCCGTGGCAGCACACAGGTCGGTCGGGTCGATCAGCACGCCGCCCGACTGTCCGGCTGCGGCACTCAGATCGAAGGCACCCGTGGCCGTGACATGGCTGCCCGACACCTCCGCGAAGCCGCCGTTGCCGCCGGCCGCACCGCCGCGTGCGCGGATGCGACCCTGGAAGTCCATCTCCTGGTTCGCCCAAGCGATCACCGTGCCGCCGTCGCCCCGGTCCACGGCATCGGCCGCGACCTCCGCGCCTGCGGCGATGTAGACGATGTCGGCTTCGGGGATGAAGCCCTCGGTCTCGAAGCCAGCATCCATGACGATCGTGGTGCCGGAGCGCCCGCCGGCCGCCGGGGCAAGGTAGGCGAGCCCGCCCGTCGGCGCATGCGTACCGCCGCGTTCGGCCCCGCCGATCAGCACCGTGCCGCCAGCGGCTTGGCCTGAGACATCGATGTCGGCCGCCGGGCCCAGCGCCAGCCGCTCGCCCAGCACGTGAACCGTGCCGCCCGTTTCGCCCGCATCGTCGCCTGTAGCGTTGATCGTGCCCGCGACCTGCACGGTGCCCTCGTCGCCGCCCAGCAGCACCACCTGGCCCTCGTGGGTGCCGACCGTGCGTGCTTGGACCACGCCGTCGAGATTGATGACGTCGTCAATCACGCCGGCAGCCGCATCGGCTGTCAGAATCACCTGTCCGCCGTCGGCCAGGATCGTGCCCGTGTTCTCCGCCAGCGCGCCGACCGGATTGCCGTTGCTGTCCAACGGAAGCTGCGTCGTCGGATCGGTGATCGCAAAGTTCACCAGCCCATCGCCGTAATAGTCCAGCGCGAAGCCCTGGCCGCCGCCGAGAATCGCCACATCGGCGACGATGGTGCCGGAATTGCGCACGCCCGGGCCGACCAGGGCCGCCAAACCGCTGGCGTTGATGGTGCCGCGGTTCTCCACGACAGCAGTCGGGTCGCCGGCGATGTCGAACTCCAGCCGGCCGCCGGCCATGAAGCGGTCGTCCATGATGTCGAGCGAGGTGGCGACGATCGAGGCTACGTCGATCTCCGCATCGGGCCCGAAAACGACGCCGGCTGGGTTGGAGATGAAAATCTGCCCGTTGGAGCTGAGCGAGCCACGGATCTCCGAGGCTTCACCGGAGAGCACCCGGTTAAGCGCCGCAGCGAGCGCATGCGGCTGGACGAAGGTCACACGCTCGTTCGCTGCCACATCGAAGGTCTGCCACTCGATGATCACGCGGTCGGAGCCCTGGCGGATGGTGACGCTCTCGGCCCCGTATTCGATTTCCGCCTGGCCTTCGACGACCGCACCATCCGTCGGCAAGGCCCATGTGGGGCTGGCGGTCGCCAGGCAGCCGCAGACCGCGGCGGCGGTCAGCACGGTCGTGCCGGCCAATATGCAGCGCAGCGACCGGGCGGCCGGTTGGGTCCGGGTCACCATGGTCCTGCGAAAGGTCGACATATCTCTCCCCTTCTGTTTGCCGCTCGCCCCTTGGGCACGAGCTGCATGCGCTGTTTCAGACCACAACGCGCCCGGCGCGGAAACGCCGAGCAACAAATGAAGGGCGCTGTTCTGAGGAGCTATATTGGTAAGGACCAATTGGGCCCTTGCCGGTGAGCCAAGTCAGAGTTTGCGCGATCCGGCCAGGGGGGTATCAAAATATAACAGTTAATTCAATATAATAGTCTCATTAACTTTGTAATATTCGCATTAATCTGATCAAATGTCAGTGCAAGCCAATCCATGCGGCGCTTGTTTTAGTTAAGAGTATTGAAAAATTGCGAAACATAACTCAACATACTTGAAGGAATGCGCAGAAGGCGAATGACCCAAACCGCTCATCCGCCTGCATGTCCGAGCAATCCCCCACGCGCGGCCGTCAGCTCATCCCGCTGAACGAGGTTGAGGAATTCGTTCGCCTCGATGCCCAAGGCCGACCCTTCGATGAAGTCGCGGTCGGCCGGCCTTAGACCGGCCGGCGGACCGGACCGACCCATGCCGGCCGTGGCGTAGCCCCCGGATCAGCTACAGCACGCCCTGGGGAACGATGCCGGTGCCGCTGCATCGGCCGCTTCATGGGACGGCGATGCCGGTTTCTGAGATTGTCGCCCACGCCGGCCTCGCCGCCTGGTGCCGGCATTATCCGATCGAATGGCTTGCACGAGGCAGGCTGTGTCGGCGTTGTCGCCGCATGCCTCTGAGATCGCGGTGACGATCCGGTCCCAGATGCCCGCGTCGCGCCACCGGACGAAGCGGTTGTAGCAGGTCGTGTATGGCCCATAGGCCCGCGGCAGGGTCCGCCACGGCGCCCCCGACCGCAGCACCCAGATGATGCCGTTCAAGGTTCGCCGGTCGTCGACGCGCGGAACGCCACGGGGTTTGTTCGGCAGAACAGGCTTGATCGCCGCCCACTGACGATCCGTCAGTTCGTAGTTTCGCATTGTCCTATCTCCCAGTCTCGACGCTACCGTCGGACGCTCCGGCCCATGTCTCCGCATCGCCATACGCTGGGGCTCGAAGATCGCATCGACGCTCGCGTTGAATTCATGCCCTGGCAGCACGCTCCTCCGCCCTCCCGGCAGGTCGGCTGAAGTCCTCAAAGCGGCGGACTGATGCCAGATCGCGAGACGAAGGGGCCGCTTTCTCGGCCGGGCGCACCTTCGATGGCCTGCAATATCGCTCAGTAATGCACACGCCGCAGATCGACAAACCACGCCATATTGATGTTATGGGAATAAATAAAACCGGAGCAGAGCGCAAATGAAAGCGTGCGCAGAAGTTGTAACAAAGTCTATCAAACTTGACTGGAAGCCTGCTACTGTGACTTATCTCTATCGGTCGCAACAGCCAAGGCAAGAACTCGCACCTATGGCGCGTCAGGTTGTCAACGACCGCTGAAAGAATGGGCCTCGCCACCGCCGGGCCCCTTGCGGGACGACGGTGACGAGGCGATGCCGGCTACTGGCACGCCGTGTCGACGTTCCAGAAGTCGGCGAAATAGGTCTCCACGCAGGTGTCCTCGGCCTGGGCCTGCTGGCTGCCGGGGCCGGCCGCCGGTTCCAGATCGCCGAGATTGATCGGGCCCTGTCTCTCGCCGCCGGCGGCCGGCTGCAGCCCGCCGGGGCCGCCCACCTCGCCGATGGAGAAATTGTCCGCGAAGACGTTGGTCTGGAACGGCGCGCCCAGCTCGTTGGAGAAGAACGACGCCCCGCCCGGCCGGTCGAGCTGGCTTTGGGCCGACCGGACCTCGTCCAGAAGCGTCTCCACATCCGTCGGGAACAGTTCGGGCAGCAGGGTCGTCAGCGGTTCGCTGATGACGGCCGGCTGGAAGGCGAACATCTCGAAGTCCGTGTTGCCGAACGGCGGCGAGACATTCGCATCTTCGTCGCCCGTCGCGATCGTAATCAGCGTCGGCAGGTCGCCCGCGCCGACACCGTCGATCGACGCAACGAAGCCGGTACCCGGCGTGCCCCACCAGTTGCCTTCCAGATCCGGGCTGCCGGTTCCTGCATGGTTGAAGCCGAAGCCGCCATTGCCGAAGGCGAATGGGGTCCCGGGCAGGAAGTTGACCTGTACCGCCAGGCTGCCGCCGTCGATGGCGGCCGTGTCCGCCACCTCGATGCCGTCGCCGCCGTTCTCGACGATGTAGTTCTGGAACACCTCCACCGGTCCACCGATGTCGCCTTCGAACCGCACGCCGTCCCCGTCGTTGGCGCGGATGAAGTTGTTGTAGACCCCGGTCGTCCCTGTCGAGGCGATGCCCGGGAAGGTGAGGCCGTTCGTGCCGCTGCCGGTGATCATGGTGCGGCTGA
>JANQQD010000346.1 GCA_028285185.1 Anaerolineae bacterium
CTGGTCAAGACGTTCGAAACGGCCCTGAAGCGCCGGCGCCGCGGCATCGTCATCCGCCTGACCGTCAATTCGACCATGCCGTCGGCGCTGCAGGAATTCGTGCGCAAGCAACTGCGTGTGTCGGATGACGACGTGTTCCTGCTGGATGGCCTCATCGGCCTGGCAGACACCAAGCAGATCATCGTCAGCGATCAGCCCGACCTGGTATTTGAACCTTACACGCCGCGCTTTCCCCAGCGCATCCGCGATTTCGGCGGCGACTGCTTCCCGGCGATCCGGGCGAAGGACATCATCGTCCACCACCCCTATGAGAGCTTCGACGTGGTCGTGCAGTTCCTGCAGCAGGCCGCCGTCGACCCGGATGTGGTGGCGATCAAGCAGACGCTCTATCGCACCTCGGCCAATTCGCCGATCGTCGCCGCGCTGATCGAGGCGGCGGAAGCGGGGAAGTCGGTCACCGCGATGGTGGAGCTGAAGGCCCGCTTCGACGAAGAGGCGAACATTCGCTGGGCACGCGACCTGGAAAGGGCTGGCGTTCAGGTGGTCTATGGCTTCATGAACCTGAAGACCCACGCCAAGATCTCGCTGGTGGTCCGGCGGGAATCGGGCGGCATGCGCAGCTATGTCCACTACGGCACCGGGAACTATCATCCGATCACGGCGCGCATCTACACCGACCTCAGTTTCTTCACCTGCGATCCCGCGCTGTGCCGCGACGCGGGCGCCGTGTTCAACTACATGACCGGCTATGCAACACCCCGCGCGTTGGAAAAGATGTCGGTGGCGCCACTCTATCTGCGCGATACGCTGGCTGAGGCCATCAAGCGAGAGATCGAGAACGCGAAGGCGGGAAAGCCTGCCCAGATCTGGGCCAAGGTGAACTCGCTGGTCGACCGCAAGGTGATCGACCTGCTTTACGACGCCTCGAACGCCGGTGTGCAGATCGATCTGGTGGTGCGTGGTATCTGCTGCCTGCGGCCCGGCGTGTCCGGCCTGTCCGAGAACATCCGGGTGCGCAGCATCGTCGGGCGCTTCCTGGAGCACTCTCGGGTCGTCTGTTTCGCCAACGGCAGCCCATTGCCGTCGAAGAATGCCGTCATCTACATCTCGTCAGCCGACTGGATGCCCCGGAACCTGGATTCCCGCATCGAGACGCTGGTTCCCCTTGAGAATTCGACCGTGCGACGGCAGGTGCTGGAGCAGATCATGGCGGCAAACCTGGCGGATCAGACCAATACCTGGGTGCTGTCCAGCGACGGTGAGTATCATCGGCTGCCTTCGCAAGACGACGATTTCAGTGCGCACCGCTACTTCATGACCAATCCCAGCCTATCGGGCCGCGGAACCGATGTCCGCGAGCGGAACGGCGCGCCGGTGATGCCGGGGCGGCCCCCCATATAGGGTCGGACGCGTGCAAGCCGTGCGGCACGCCCCCGTCGCCCTGTCCCGCGATCAGCCGATCGCGGTCATCGACATCGGTTCCAATTCCATCCGCTTGGTGGTTTATCAGCGGCTCAGCCGGGCCCCTATGGCGGTGTTCAACGAGAAGGTGCTTTGCGGCCTGGGCCGCGACCTTGCGCGGACCGGCCGGTTGAGCCCCGAGGGCGTCGACCAGGCGCTGTTGAACCTGGACCGTTTTGCCTGCCTGCTTGGCGGCATGGGCGTGAGCCATGTCGACGTTCTGGCGACGGCGGCCGTGCGGGATGCCGCCGACGGTGCAGCGTTTGCCAACGAGATTAAGCGGCGCTGCGGCTTCGATGTCTCGGTCGTCAGCGGTGCGGAGGAGGGCCGGCTGGCGGCGCTCGGCGTCCACTGTGGCATCCCGGACGCCGTGGGCGTGGTGGGCGACCTGGGTGGCGGCTCGCTGGAGCTGGTAGGGCTGCGCCCGGACGGGATCGATGAACAGGACACCATGCCACTCGGCCCGCTGCGGCTCATGGACGAAGCCTCCGGACTGTCGGATCGCCAGCAGAAGGTCGATGCCGTGCTGGAGGGGGCGGCGTGGCTTCGCCGGTACCGGGGGCAACGTTTCTATGCAGTGGGTGGCAGCTGGCGGGCGCTTGCCCGTGTGCATATGGAACGGCACGAATATCCGCTGCATCTGATCCATCAGTATGTGGCGCCGGCCGCGGAACTGGCCGAGGTCGCCGGCCTGATTGCCCGGCAGCGCAAGGTGTCGCTGGCGCGGCTGGCTGGCGTGTCGAAGCGGCGCCTTGAGACCCTGCCGGCGGCAGCGCTGGTCATGGAGCGGCTGATCAAGATGCTGGCGCCGCGCGAGATCGTGTTCTCCGCGCTCGGCCTTCGCGAAGGGCATCTCTACGATCTTCTGGGACCGGAACATCAGGCGGTCGACCCCCTGATCGAGGGCTGCAGCGACATTGCCGGCCGTCTGGACCGCTTCGGGCCGGTTGCCGGGATCGCCGATTGGACCGCATCGGTCTTCGTCGACGATGACGGCCGGTTCGATCGGATCCGCCGTGCGACCTGCCTGATCAGCGATTGCTGCTGGGGCGAACATCCGGATTACCGAGCCGAGCACGCGCTCACCTGGGGGCTGCGGCTGCCGCTCTTGGGGATCGAGCATGCCGAGCGGGCCTTTCTGGCAGCGGCGCTCTATACTCGGTATTCAGGCGACGCTGCAGATCATCCAGCACTCTCGGTGCTGGATGGAGAGGGCCGTGACCACGCCCGGACCCTGGGGCTTGCCCTCAGGCTCGCCCATACGCTTGCCGGGGGGGCGGCCAGCCTGCTGGACAGCACGGTCTTGGAGCGGGTGGGCGACACCTTGCGGCTGGTCTTGCCGGGAACCCTGGAGAGTCTCGCGGGGGACGCCGTTTCACGCCGTCTCAATGCACTCGCCCGCGCCATCGACTGCGATGGCGCCGTGGTCGTTGCTGCTTCGACAGCAATGGCCGCGGGCTAGAAGGCGCCGTTGGGCGGCGACAGCCTTGTGCGCTGCTCCGCGATCACCATCGCCAGATGGTCCGCAACAACCCGGACGCGTCGCGAGGCGACCAGATCGGCGTGGATCACCAGCCAGATCGGTTGATCGATGGCGAGCGTGACGGGGAGCTGGATCAGGCCGGCCTCCCGGGCAAGAAAGTGGGGCAGCGGCGCCAGTCCAAGCCCGGCCTTTGCCGCACTGAGCTGTGCTGCCAGCGTCGTTGTCGTCAGTGCCGGCTGCCGCCCACGTAAGGTCCGTTCCATCCACTGCGCGGCGGGAAGGTGGCTCTGCCTCTCCGACCATCCGATGAAGCGGTCGTGGTCGAGCGCGATCGCATTCGGTCCGGCCTTCCGTTCAGCAACATAGGCCGGCGATCCGTAGAGCCCGAAGCCCAGTGCGCCGATGCGCCGTACGGTCACATTGCCACGCTCGGGCCGCACCATCCGCACCGCGAGATCGGCGTCCCGCCGATGCAGGTTGACCGTGGCGACATCCGTGACGATGTCGACGCAGAGGTACGGATGCCGTTCCAGGAGCGACGGTAGGGTGGGGATGATGACGGGGTTCGCCAGATTCTCGGCGGTCGCCAGCCTGACGCGGCCGGCTGCCTCCGCGCCCACATGCGCTTCAGCGCTGAGAGAAAGAACCGCTTCCTCCAGCGCTTCCGCTTTGGGCAGGAGCGTCTCGCCGTCGTCCGTCAGGCGATAGCCGGTCTGGTGGCGGACGAAGAGCGGCACACCGAGCGCCACCTCCATCCGGCCGACCCGGCGCGACATGGTTGCCACGCCGCCGCCAAGAAGCTCGGCGGCCCCCGACAGCGATCCGGCGCGGGCCACTGCGAGAAAGACCCGCGCATCGTCCCAAATCAGCCGTTCCGCGCGGCTGGCGGTGCGTTTTCCGATTTCGGAAATCGAATGCTCTCCACTCCGCATAGCTGTCCATGAATAGAAAGCGCATATCCGCGTCAAGACAATTGGAGATGGCGGATCATGCAGAAGCGGCGTTTGGCGGAGAGTCTGGAGGTTTCGGCCCTTGGTCTAGGCTGCATGGGCATGAGCGAATTCTACGGGGCCCGTGACGACGCGGAGTCCCTGCGCGTCCTGCATCGCGCCGTCGACCTCGGCATCGATTTCTTCGACACGGCCGATATGTACGGGCCGCATCACAATGAGGAACTGCTGGGGCGGTTCCTGCGCGAACGTAGGCCGCAGGCCGCCGTCGCCACAAAGTTCGGCATCGTTCGCAAACCCGGAGCCTATGCCCGCACGATCGACAATAGCCCCGACTATGCCCGCCGATGCTGCGAAGCATCGCTGCGGCGTCTGGGTGTCGAGCGGATCGACCTGTTCTATGTGCACCGCATCGACCGCAACCGTCCGATCGAGGAGGTGATGGCCGCGCTTGCGGACCTCGTGTGTGAAGGCAAGATCGGGCACGTTGGGTTGTGTGAGGTCACTGCGGCAACGCTACGCCGGGCGTGCACGGTGCATCCGGTTGCAGCGCTGCAGACGGAATACTCCCTCTGGACGCGCGAGGTCGAGGCGGGGATCCTGCCGGCTTGCCGCGAACTGGGCGTGGGGTTTGTGGCCTATTCGCCGCTCGGCCGCGGATTTCTGACCGGCGCGATCGACTCGCGCGCGGCCTTGGCCGATGGGGATTTCCGAGCGCAGCTGCCGCGCTTCAGCGATGACAGTATGGCGGTCAACCGGTCCATCGTGGAGGCGGTCAAGGCGTTAGCCCAACGGATGAACCGTACGCCGGCCCAGATTGCACTCGCCTGGCTGCTGGCCAAAGGCCACGACATCGTCCCGATACCCGGCACCAAGCGGGTTCGGTATCTGGAGGAGAATGCCGCAGCGGTCGCCACACCCTTGCCGGCCGAAGAACTGGAGGCGCTGAACGCAGCCGTCCGAGGGATGGTCGTCGCCGGTGCCCGTTACACGCAAGAGGGTATGAAGGGTGTGAATGCGTGACCGCGCCTGGCGGACGGGGATGCGCTACAGACACGGCCCGCCGGGCAGGTCCGGCACGGGAATGACCTGCAGGCGCCGGTCGGCGACGCCCAAGGCGATCTCGCCGTGTTTCAGTGCCAGTGCCTGGTTGCCGAAGACGGCGCGGCGCCAGCCGCTCAACGCCCGGACATCGGCACCGTCATCGGCGGCAATCAGTTCCAGATCGTTGCCGCTGGCGACCAGTTTCTGGGCCACGCCAGCATCCTCGCAGCACATCTTCAAGAGAACACGCAGCAGATCCACCGTCGGTCCGAGGCCATGCGGAAGATTGGGGCGGTTGGGCGGCTGCGGGCTGTCTTCCGGCGGCGTGGCCCGTCCGCGTGCGACGGCCTCCAGGATGGCGGCGCCGTGCCGTCCTTCGGCGGTAGAGCGGCCAAGCCCGCGGGTCCGCGCCAGTTCGGTCACCGTCTTGGGCGCATGCGCCGCGATCTCCATCACCGCATCATCGCGCAACACGCGGCCGCGGGGCACATTGCGGCGCTGGGCTTCCGCCTCGCGCCATGCGGCAACCTCACGCAGGGTTGCGAGAAAGCGTGGGTCCGTTGACCGGGTTCGCAGACGGCGCCAGGCGCCTTCCGGCGGCTGTTCGTAGGTTTCCCGCGCCGTGAGGTCGGCGATCTCTTCCTCCAGCCAGCTTTCCCGTCCGCTCTCCGCCAGGCGTTCCCGCAAATTCTCATAGACGGTGCGCAGATGGACGACATCGTCCAGCGCATAGCGAAGCTGGCGCTCGGACAGCGGACGGTGCGACCAGTCGGTGAAGCGCGACGACTTGTCCAGGCGCACGCCGGCAAGCTTGTTGACCAGGGTCTCATACGCAACGGACTCGCCAAAGCCACAGACCATGGCCGCGAGCTGAGTGTCGAAGACGGGGAGCGGCAGGCTCCCCGTCCGTTGGAAGATGATCTCGATATCCTGCCGCGCCGAATGGAAGACCTTCAGGAGGCCCGGCTTCAGCAACAGGTCGAACAGCGGGTCCAGATCAATGCCGTCGGCTTGTGCGTCGATCGCGGCCACATTGTCCGGCCCCGCCACCTGTGCGACGCACAGGATCGGCCAGTACGTGTTCTCGCGCATGAACTCGGTGTCGACCGCCAGAAAGTCGGCCGATTCCAGGCTGCGGCAGAAGTTGCGAAGGGCGTCCGTGTCGGTGATCAACATCATGGTTGCCCTTGTAGCGGACACTGGCCGTCCGGCAAGGGCTGAACTGCAGGTTATGCACAATGTTCATGCGCCGACGTTCTGGGCGGACCTGCCGGCTTGACAACGCGGCATGCCGCAGTGTGGTCTGGCGCGCCTTTCCTCGGCATCGCTTATGAGACGGATATCCATGCATCGGTATCGCACGCATACCTGTGGTGAGCTCAGAGACGCCCACGCAGGCGAGACGGTCAGGCTGAGTGGCTGGATCCACCGCAAGCGCGACCACGGCAACCTGCTGTTCATCGACCTGCGCGACCACTACGGCATCTCGCAAGTCGTGCTGGATACGTCCAATCCGCATTTTGCGACCGCGGAGGCGGTACGGCTGGAAACGGTGATCGCCGTTACCGGCCGGGTCGTGCGCCGCAGCCCCGAGACCGTCAACGAGAAGCTGCCGACCGGGGCCGTCGAAGTGCAGGTCGAGGCCATCGACGTGTTGTCGCATGCCGCACCCCTGCCGCTGCAGGTGAACTCTGAAGAGGATTACGGCGAAGAGACGCGGCTGCGGCACCGCTATCTGGACCTGCGACGGCAGAAGATGCAGCGCAATGTGAAGCTGCGCGCCGATGTGATCGCGTCGATCCGCCGCCGGATGATCGAGCAGGGGTTCACCGAGTTCCAGACGCCGATCCTGACGGCGTCGAGCCCGGAGGGGGCGCGCGACTTCCTGGTGCCGGCACGCCTGCATCCCGGTAAATTCTATGCCCTGCCGCAGGCGCCGCAGCAGTTCAAGCAGCTGCTGATGATCGCGGGCTTCGACCGCTATTTCCAGATCGCCCCGTGCTTCCGGGACGAGGATGCGCGGGCCGACCGCAGCCCGGGCGAGTTCTACCAGCTCGATTTCGAGATGAGCTTTGTTGAGCAGGAGGACGTGTTCGCAGCACTGGAGCCCGTGCTGCAGGGGCTGTTCGAGGAGTTCCGGGGCTTCACTGGCCGCGAGATCGCAGTCAGTCCATCGCCGTTTCCGCGTATCGCCTATGCCGACGCCATGCTGCGCTATGGTTCGGACAAGCCGGATCTGCGCAACCCGCTGGTGATCTGCGACGTGACCGACGTGTTCGCACGCGACGATGTCAGCTTCCGGGCGTTCAAGTCGGTGATCGCCAAGGGCGGCGTGGTGCGGGCGATCCGGGCACCATCGGTCGCCGACCGGCCACGCAGCTTCTTCGACAAGCTGAACGCCTGGGCACAAGGCGAGGGCGCGCCGGGCCTGGGCTATATCCTGTTCGAAGACGGCGGCGGCAAGGGTCCGATCGCCAAGTTCGTGCCGGAGGCGGCGCAACAGGCGCTCAGCGAGGCGGCTGGGCTGCAGCCCGGCGACGCGGTGTTCTTCGTCTGCGACACCCGCGCGAATGCCGAAAAGATGGCGGGGCTCGCCCGCACCCGGATCGCGGAGGAGATGGACATCATCGACCGCGACCGCTTCGAATTCTGCTGGGTGGTCGACTTCCCGATGTTCGAGCGCAACGAGGACACCGGGCAGATCGAGTTCAGCCACAACCCGTTTTCCATGCCGCAGGGCGGGCTGGAGGCGCTTGAAACCCGCGATCCGCTGGAGATCAAGGCCTACCAGTACGACATCGTCTGCAACGGGATCGAGCTGTCGTCCGGAGCCATCCGGAACCACCTGCCCGATATCATGGTCAAGGCCTTTCAGATTGCCGGCTATCCGCAGGAAGAGCTGGAGCGGCGGTTCAGTGGCATGCTGTCGGCGCTGCGGTACGGGGCGCCGCCGCATGGCGGCTCGGCACCCGGGATCGATCGCATCGTCATGCTGCTGGCGGAAGAGCCGAACATTCGCGAGGTCATCGCCTTTCCGATGAACCAGCGGGCGGAGGACCTGATGATGGGGGCACCGGCGGAAGTAGACGCCGCGCGGCTGAAAGAGCTTTCCATCAAGCTGGATCTGCCGAAGCGTCTGCAGGCAGTGGAACGGGACGGGGTGTGACGCCGGCGCCGCATAAATGCCGTAACTCTGCGGCACTGGGGCAGCGATCCAGGCCCGGCGGCATGCCGCTGCTGTGCCATGATCGGGCGGAGGAAGGAATTTGGTCTTGGGATTTCAGGTGAGGACCGCGCAGCTGCTGAGCGTTCCGGTCTGCGGTTTGCTGCTGTCGACGGCCTCGGCCGTGGCCGAGACTGCCGGTGCCGTCGAAATCGCGCCGCACCGGGCGATCTATGACGTCCGCCTGAGCCAGCTGCGCAGCGGCACGGCGGTAAGCGATGTCAGCGGCCAGATGCTGTTCCAGTGGGCCGATGCCTGCGACGCCTGGATCGTCGATCAGCGTTACCAACTCGATTTCCTTTATCAGGAAGGCCAGACGGTCGCGGTGAATACGAGCTATACGACGTGGGAGACGAAGGACGGGCTTGCGTTCACCTTCAATCTGCGGCGCACGTCGAACGGCTCGGTGGAGGAAGAACTGCGCGGCAAGGCCACGCTCGACGGCGGGGGCGAGGGGGGAATTGCCGATTTCCGGCTGCCTGATGAGCACGCGCAAGACCTTCCTGCGGGCACCTTGTTCCCGACGGCACATACGATCGAACTGATCGAGCGTGCGGCCGCCGGCGATTCGTTCTTCCTGGCGACGCTGTTCGACGGCTCGGAAGCCGAGGGGCTGGTCGAGCTGAGCGCCGTTATCGGCGACCAGCAGGCGGGGGATGAAGACGCTGAAGATCCGCTTCTTGCCGCCCCGTCATGGTCTGTCCAGATGGCCTTCTTTGCCCTGGCGCAAGAGAGTGCGACACCAGACTATGAGATCTCTGTGCGGCTCTACGCCAACGGCGTCATCGACGAGATGCTGATCGACTACGGCGACTTCGTCATGGCCGCGGAGCTGGCGCTGCTTGAACCGGTGGAGGCGTCCGGCTGCTGACAGCGGGGTGGCTGCCGTCACGGCCTTTCAGATTTCAGCCCGCGGCCCTTGGTGATGGCCGTCCGGCCGAGCTTGGCGCGGACATCGTCGATGGCGGCTTCCACCTTCTGGCGCTGCAGCGCTTGCGCATCGAACAGGTCCGGCGGGTCGGCCAGATCTTCCGCAACCAGATGGGACACCCCGACACCGATAAGGCGGTAGGCGGTTCCGTCGATTTCGTCCGCGAGCAACGGGGCGGCACTTCGGAAGATCGTGTCGGCGAGCTGTGTCGGCTCGCCCAGACGGTGGCTGCGGGTCAGCAAGCGGAAATCGGCGGTCTTCAGCTTGAGCGTGACCGTGTTTCCGGCCAGATTCTTGCGCTTCAGCCGCTCCGCGACACGTTCGCACAACGGCCATAGCGATCGCTCCAGCCGCTCACGATCGCTCAAGTCGCGGTTGAAGGTTGTCTCTGCCGAGATGCTCTTGGCCGGCTGGTCCGGATCCACCGTGCGGTCGTCCTCACCATGGGCAAAGCGCCAGAGCCGTTTGCCGATGCTGCCGTAGCGTGCGATCAGCCGGGCTTCGTCGAGCCGCGTGAGGTCGGCGATGGTGCGGATGCCGTCGGCCAGCAAGCGTCCCTGAAGTGCTCGGCCCACGCCCCATATGGCCGATGCTGGCTGGCCGGCGAGCACCTGCCGCGCCTCAGCCCGGCCGATGACCATGAAACCACGCGGCTTTTCCAGATCTGATGCGAATTTGGCGAGAAACTTGTTGTAGCTCAGCCCAACGGACACTGTGATACCCAGGTCCCGTTCGATCCGGCGGACCAGCAGGCAGCAGGTGCGGGCCGGGCTGCCGCCATGCACCGCCTCTGTACCGCTCAGGTCGAGGAAAGCCTCGTCGATCGAAAGCGGCTCAACCAACGGAGTGGCTTCCAACATCGCGCGGCGAACCTCGGCGCCGACGGCGGAATACTTGGCCATGTTCGGACGGATCACCACCGCGTCCGGGCAGGCCGCTAACGCCTTGAACATCGGCATGGCCGACCGAACGCCATAGAGCCGCGCCACATAGCATGCCGCGGAGACGACACCCCGCTCACCGCCGCCGACGATTACGGGGCGGTTGGCCAGCTCCGGGCGATCCCGCTTTTCAATCGTGGCGTAGAAGGCGTCACAGTCCAAATGCGCGATAGATAGAGACTTCAATTCTCTATGAGAGATCAGTCTCGGGCTTCGGCACTCGGGACAGCGGCGTTCCTCCGGTGATTCGCCATCTTCTGCGTGTCCGCAGTCGCGACAGCAATATGCCATCGTCGGTTGGTCCGTCTACGAATGCGGGGCAATTCCGCATGCTTCTCTTGAATAATGGATCGGCAACCTTCCCCATGCTAGCCTTGGCGTCGGTCATTCGGGACTCGGCGGATATGGGGCTCGACCGCTTGCGGATCGGAGAGTGGGCGACATGCCCGCTGCTCTGCTCCGGCGTTTCGGATGTCCGTCCGATTGGTTTCGAGTGGAACCGTGGCCAACAAGGATCTTTCGATGCCTAAGACTGTTCTGATTGTGGAAGATAACGAATTAAACATGAAGCTCTTCCATGATCTGCTCGAGGCGCATGGTTACGCGACCCTGCAGACGAAGGACGGTATGGAAGCGCTCAAATTGGCTCGGCAAAACAAGCCCGATCTGATCCTCATGGATATCCAGCTACCGGAGGTATCGGGCCTTGAGGTCACGAAGTGGATCAAGGAAGACGATGACCTGAAGTCAATTCCGGTCATTGCCGTTACCGCGTTCGCCATGAAAGGCGATGAAGAGAAGATCAGGGAAGGCGGCTGCGAGGATTACATTGCCAAACCCATATCCGTTGCCAGATTTCTAGAAACTGTGCAGCGCTATTTGAGCTGACTTGAGATAGGTCACCATGTCCGCACGTATCCTTGTAGTGGATGATGTGCCGGCCAATGTGAAGCTGTTGGCGGCAAAGCTGTCACGCGAGTATTTCGACGTCCTGACGGCCGATTCGGGTCCGGGCGCGCTTGAGATTGCCCAGCGCGAAGCCCCCGATATCGTGCTCTTGGACGTCATGATGCCGGGCATGGACGGCTTCGAGGTTTGCCGCCGGCTGAAGGCAGACACGCGGACGCTGCATATCCCCGTCGTCATGGTGACGGCACTGAGCGACGGCTCCGACCGGGTCGCGGGCCTCGAAGCGGGCGCTGACGACTTCCTGACCAAGCCGGTGAACGATATCGCGCTGTTCTCGCGCGTCCGATCTCTTGTCCGGCTGAAGCAGATGATGGACGAGTGGCGGATCCGGGAGCGTACGTCGGACGAACTGGGCGTGGTCCGCAGCGAGGATACCGAGTTCGACGAAAGCGCGGAGAATGCCGACATCCTCGTTGTCGAGGACAGCGAACTGCAGCGCACGAAAGTGACGCAGACACTGGAAATCGACCGCGCGCGCGTGACCAGCACGCTGACCATCGACGATGCCGAAGGTCTGGCCAACGCGCAGGACTTCGAGCTGATCATTGCCAGCCTGACACTGCGCAACGAGGACGGTTTGCGGCTGGTGTCGCGGCTGCGCTGCCTTGACCGGACGCGCCAAGTCCCGATCCTGTTGCTGGCGCAGGAAGAGGAGATGCAGCGCGTCGCCAAGGGCATGGAGATCGGCGCCAACGACTATATCGTCAAGCCGATCGACCGGAACGAGCTGAAGGCGCGCGTCCGCACCCAGATCCGGCGCAAGCGATATCAGGACCGGCTGCGCACCAACTACCAGCGCAGCCTGTCGATGGCGCTGACCGACAGTTTGACCGGCCTGTTCAACCGCCATTATCTCGGGGCCCACCTGGCCCGAATGATCGGGCGCATAGCCGAGACACACAAACCCGTCGTCGCGATCATGCTGGACATCGACCACTTCAAGGATGTCAACGACACTTATGGCCATGCGGCGGGCGATCAGGTGCTGAAAGAGGTTGCCGAGCGCGTGAGCCGCAATCTGCGCAACTTCGACATGGTGGCGCGTTTCGGCGGTGAGGAATTCATCATCGTCATGCCCGACTCCACGCTGGAGGGGGCGGCACTGGTCGCTGAGCGCCTGCGCCTGCGCATTGCCGAAGAGCCGTTTCACGTGGATGCGCCGGTGGATGAGCTGCGCATCACCATCAGCTTGGGCGTCGCCGCGACGGACGACGCAGCAACGACACCGACGGTGCTGATCAACGAGGCCGACCAGGCGCTCTACGCCGCCAAGCGCAAGGGCCGCAACTGCGTGGTCGCAACAGGCATGGAGGATATTCCGCCGGAAATTCTCGCGGCAGCGGCCTCTAATTGATGTAAAGAAAAAACGGCGGCCCAATAGGGGCGCCGACCGAATCAATAAAAACTACTCTATAGCAAGTCGCCCGAACGTGTGAACGGTCGTGTCTTTCGGGCGACATTTCCAACATCAACTATTTGATTTTGCCTTCCTTGAATTCGACATGCTTCCGCGCCACAGGGTCATACTTGCGCAGAGACAGCTTCTCCGTCTTTGTCTTGGCGTTCTTCTTGGTGACATAGAAGAAGCCCGTGCCCGCCGAACTGTTCAAACGGACTTTCATCGTGGCGGGTTTCGCCATCGCTGTTCCCTCTCGGATCTGAATTGGTCAGGTTGACGTTCGAATATCACGCGTTGCGGTTCTTTGACAACGCCTGCTGCTGCTTCCCCCGTTCGGCAACGCTTACTCCGCGGCCGTGCGTGCGGCGAGCGAAGGGGGGCTGGCGGCGGCCAGGGCCTGCTGGAACAGGATCGGATCCCGCAACAGGCGCAGCGCAACCTCCACATCCAGTTCCGCATCGTGTTCGCGCCAGGGGCAGGCTTCGCGCAGTCGCTCCAGGGCCGTCTCGTCCTCTGGCGCGGCCTGCCGCAAGGCCGTAAGGCTGGCCGGTACGGCAAGCTGGCCGGAGGAAAACATAGACACGATGCGATCGGCGTCTTCGATGCCGTTGCTCGTGCAGATCGTCGGCATCACGCCCTGCAGATGCAGCGTATAGCCCGACGGCGCGAAAATGCGGCTCCAGGTGAGGAAGAGTTCGCCGTCATTGGGCAGCCGCGTCACTGTCTGCACGCTGCCTTTGCCGTAGGTGGAAGCCCCCACCAGGACGCCGCGGCGGCTGTCCTGCAGGGCGGCGGCCACGACCTCCGCGCCGGAGGCGGAGCGGCCGTCGAGAAGCACGACCAAGGGAAGCCCGTTGGCGATGTCGGAGCTGTCGGCCAGGAACTGCTGGCGGCTGTCGGGGTGGCGGCCGCGCGTGTGGATGATCTCGCCGTCGACCATGAACAGATCGGCGACCTCCACAGACTGGTCCAGCAGCCCCCCCGGGTTGCCGCGCAGGTCAAGGATGATGCCCCGCGCTCGATCGCCCAGCGTGTCTTGCGCTTCTTCAAGCGCGTCGCGGACGTTGTTGCGCGTGCTGACATTGAACCGGCTGACGCGGATGATCACCACATCGTCGTCGTAGCGCACCGTGACGGCATTCGGGATGACCCGTCGTCGGCGAAGCGCAAACGTCCGCTCGCTGCCGTCCCCTCGCTCCACAGTCACCTGGACCATGGTGTTGACCGGCCCGCGCAGGTTGTTCCCCAGCTCCTCCAGACCCCATTCGCGGGAGTCTCTGCCGTCCACTGCGACGATACGATCGTCGGTGCGCAAGCCCGCTTCAAAGGCCGGGCCTTCGGCGAATACGTCCTGGATCGATGGGCGGCCCTGGTTGTCCAGCTCCAGCAAGATGCCGATGCCGCCGTAGCCGTCCCGGAAGGCGCGCTCCTGTTCCGCCTGGTCTGGGTTCACATAGCGGGAGTAGGGGTCCAGATCTCCGGCGATCGCACTGAAGATGGCCTCATAGACATCTTCGGTCGAGGCAAGGCGCAAGGGCTCGGAGCCGATCCGGGCGCTTTCCAGCGCGGCGACCGTCAGCTCCGCCCAGGCGTCGTCGTCACGGGGGTTGGGAGCCGGATAGTCCGCCAGGATCACATCGCCCGACAGCAGCTGCAGTCTGCCGTCCAGCCTCCGTGCACTGAGGCTTTCATCGATCCTCGACAGGCCGGAGAGGCCGTCGACGGTCAGGGTCCCGATATCCACCGGCTCGAAATACACCTCTTCGATGCGTTCGTAGCCGACATCGAAGATGCTGTCGGCAAGTACCGGCTGCCGCTCGGCGGGACGACCGACGGACCGATCGTACGAACCGGCCGAACACGCGCCCAGGAACACTGTCAGGGCCAGAGCGGCGAGAATTCCTTTCGGTGACGGCATAGTCTCCGTGGGCTCCTTTCGCCCTGTTGCCTGCCACTCCGACCGGAGTAAACGCTTATGCAGCAGCATGATGGCTGATACGACTCGTAGCATGGTCTTGGATGCGAGGCTATCGGCCAGTTGTTCGCCGCCGGCGGCCCGAGCCACGTTGGACGGGCCGCGCGCGTCCTGCCGATTTCGGGGGCGGCAGCCATGAGGCCTCCGCCCCGTCATCGGCGTCGATCAGACGAAAGACGGTGCTTCCCGACAGGGCATCGGCCTCGGCGATCGTGACGCGCACCTCGGCCCCCAGACGGAAGCGGCGCTGCCAGCGTTCGCCCACCAACGCATGCGCCTGTCCGTCGTGGATGTAGCGGTCGTCCGGCAAGGTGGAAACCGGGACAAGGCCGTCCGCGCCGATCTCGTCCAGGCGGACAAACAGGCCGAACCGCGTCACGCCGACGATACGGCCGGACGCCGTGCTGCCAACGCGGCTGGCGAGGAAGGAGGCGGTGAAGCGGTCGACGGCGTCGCGTTCGGCGGCAATGGCGCGACGCTCGGTGTAGGAGACGTGGCGGCCGGTTTCCTCCAGCCGCAGCAGTTCCGCGTCGGTCGCGCCGTCCGTTCCGAGCTTCAAGAGCCGGATTAGGGCGCGGTGCACAAGAAGGTCCGAATAGCGGCGGATCGGCGAGGTGAAGTGGGTATAGCGCGGCAGGGCCAGGCCGAAATGGCCGATATTCTCCGGGCTGTAGACCGCCTGGGCCTGGCTGCGCAGGATCAGTTCGCTGATCATCGGCGCTTCCGGCCGCCCTGCTGCGCGTTCCAGGATGCGCGTGAACAGGCGCGGCTTGAGCACGGCGCCCTTGGCCAGAGAATACCCCAGCGGCTCAAGCACCTCACGCAGCGCCTCGACCTTTGCCTTGTCGGGCTCCGCATGGACCCGATAGAGCGACGGCGCCTGGTGGTCCAGCAACGTGGCTGCGGCGGCCACGTTGGCGGCGATCATGAATTCTTCGATCAAGCGATGGCTGTCGAGGCGCATACGGCTGCCGATACCGGACACACGACCGTCGTCGTCCAGCTCGATCTTCGTCTCGGCGATGTCGAGATCGAGGGTGCCACGCGCCTCCCGCGCCCGCACCAAGGCGCCGAATGCGCCGTACAGCGGGCCGATCACGGTCTCCATCAGGGGGGCCGTCAGTGCATCGGGCGCGCCGTCGCGGGCCGCCTGAACCTGTTCGTAGGTGAGCCGTGCGGCCGACCGCATCAGGCCGCGCAGGAACCGATGACGGAGAGGATTGCCGTCGCGGTCCACGGTCATTTCCACAGCGACGCAGGCCCGATCCTCTCCGGGCTTGAGCGAGCACAGGCCGTTGGACAGCGCCTCGGGCAGCATCGGCACGACCCGGTCGGGGAAATAGCAGCTGTTGCCGCGACGATAGGCCTCGCGGTCGAGCGCGCTGTCGGACCGGACATAGTGGGTAACGTCGGCGATGGCGACCAGGATCCGCCACCCGTCGGCGTTGTCGGGGCTCTTGTCGGCCTCGGACCAGACGGCGTCGTCGAAGTCGCGCGCATCGGCGCCGTCGATGGTCACCAGCGGCACGGCGCGCAGGTCGGTTCGGTTGCCAAGCGGGCACGGACCAGCGGCTTCGGCTTCGTCCTGCGCGGTCTGCGGGAAGACGGTGGGTAGGCCCGCCGAAGCGATTGCCACGAGGCTGATGCTGCGCGGATCGTCCGGATCGCCCAGCCGGTCGACGATGCGCGCCTGGCGGGGGCCGAGCCTGGACGGATCGCCGTCCAGCGAGATCAGAACCAGTTCGCCATCGGTCGCACCATTGCGATTGGCCTCATCGACCGGGATCGGGTCGCGTTGCCGCCGGTCGGCAGGGATGACGACGCCCCCGCCGCGGCGCTCGCGGAAGGTGCCGACGATGCGGACAGCCGTCCTGCGCTCTAGCCTGCGGATGGCACGCGCTTCGTAAGTCTTCTCGTCCAGCCGGGCGAGGCGGGCCAGAACGCGGTCTCCGGCGGCCAGCGCCTGGCCCGTAACATGGTCGGAGGACAGAAAGATGCGGGGTGCGGGCGCATCCGACGTCCAGTTGAACGGTGCTGCCTCCACTTCGCCATCGGTGTCCACGCGCACGATCTGGATGACCGCCACGGCCGGGAGTGCATCAGGCGGTGCGACCTTGCGCCCGCGCCCGCGGGACAGCAGGCCCTCGCGCTCCAGATCCCGAATGATGGCCTTCAGCTCAACCCGCCGATCCCCTGTTATGTGGAAGGCGCGGGCAATTTCCCGTTTGGTGACAGGCGTTTGGCTTGATCGGATGAACTCTGCGATCTGTTCGCGTGTCGGAAAGGGCGCGCCCTTCGATTTCGACATTATATCAATCGCTTGTAATCGTTTTCATAGATCGCATCTGAAGTTTCTGCCCGACTGCTCTGAAAGTGCTGGCATTGGCGCCGAACCGGGCGTCCGGTGACGTCTGCAGTCTATCACCGGACCTCAATCTACGATGAACCGCCGCCGCCCTGTGCGGCGCCGGTGTCGCTGGCCTTCTTTCCCGCCTTACCACTGGCAGCACCTTTGCTGCTCTTGGTCGACTTGGCGGACTTCTTCGGCTTTTCCTCTTTGCCGGCGGCAGCGGCCTTCTTGGCCGGAGCCTTGCGCGACGATCCTTTGCCCTTCGCCGCCTTGGCATCGACCAGCGCCACGGCCGTCTCCAGCGTCAGGCTGTCGACCTCCTGGCTCTTTGGCAGCGAGGCCATGACCTTGCCGTGGCGAACATAGGGCCCGAAACGGCCTTTGTAGACCGCAACGGCGCTGCCGTCCTTGGGGTGTGTCCCCAGTTCGCGCAGCGGTTCGGAGCCGCGGGCGCCCTTGCGGTCGGCCAGCAGCTCGCAGGCCCGGTTCATGCCGACGGTCAGCACATCCTCGTCCGGGGGCAGCGACTTGAACGCATTGCCCAGCTTCAGATAAGGGCCATACCGGCCGATCCCGGCGGTGATCATCTGGCCGCTGTCCGGGTCGGGTCCGAGCTCACGCGGCAGGGCCAGCAGCGCCAGCGCCCGGTCCAGCATGATTGCCATCGGGTCGTCCCGCCGCGGCAGCGACACACGCCGGGGCTTGCTGCCGTTCTCGCCTTCACCCGCCTGCACGTAATGGCCGTACGGGCCCTTTCGGACGCTGACCGGCTCCCCAGTCTCAGGATCGGTCCCCAGCGGGCGCGGGAATACCGTAGCCTCGGCCGGCATCTCTCCACTGACGACCTCCAGCGGCCGCGTGAAGCGGCAGTCGGGGTAGTTGGAGCAGCCGATGAACGCGCCGGAGCGGCTGAGCTTGAGGCCTAGGCGTCCGCCCTGGCAGGCGGGGCAGCCGCGCGGGTTCTCGCCATCGCTGCGCGGTGGGAAGAAATGCGGGCCAACCTCCTCGTCCAGCGCGTCGATCACCTGGGTCATCGACAGGCCACTGGCGCCGTCCACGGCAGCGGAGAAGGCCTCCCAAAACTCGCGCAGCACCTGCTTCCATTGTCGCCGGCCACCGGAGACGTCGTCGAGCTGGGTCTCGAGCTGGGCGGTGAAGTCGTACTCCACGTATCGGCTGAAAAAGCTTTTCAGAAAGGCGGTTACCAGACGACCGCGATCCTCGGGATGAAAGCGCTTCTTCTCCAGCCGCACATAGTCGCGATCCTGCAGCACCTGAAGGATCTGGGCATAGGTCGACGGCCGGCCGATGCCCAGCTCTTCTAACCGGCGCACCAGGCTGGCCTCGGTGTATCGCGGCGGCGGTTGGGTGAAATGCTGCTGGCGGTCGACTTCGCCGGTGCGCTCGACCCCATCGCCGGGCTGGACCTGCGGCAAGCGCCGCTGGCCGTCGGCGTCTTCGCCCTCGGCCGGGTCGTCGCGGCCTTCCTCATAGACCTTTAGGTAGCCGTCGAAGCGGACGATGGACCCGGTCGCCCGCAATACGACATCGCCTTCCGGCACGCCCACATCGACGGCGACCTGGTCCAGGATGGCGCTGGCCATCTGGCAGGCGATGGCGCGTTTCCAGATCAGGTCGTAGAGCCGGTGCTCTTCGGCGCCGAGGCGGCCCTTCAGCTCCCGCGGCTCGCGACGCGGGTCGGTGGGTCGGATCGCCTCATGCGCCTCTTGCGCATTCTTCGCCGTGCTCTTGTAGATGCGCGGGCTGTCCGGCAGATACGCGTTGCCCAGACTGTCGGCGATCAGGCTGCGCATGGCACCGATCGCCTCGCCGGCCAGCTGGGTGCCGTCGGTGCGCATATAGGTGATCAGGCCGACCGTCTCACCGCCGATATCCACGCCCTCATAGAGACGCTGTGCCAGGCGCATCGTCTGGGTGGCAGATAGGCCGAGCTTGCGCGAGGCTTCCTGCTGCAGGGTCGAGGTGGTGAAGGGCGGGGACGGGTTGCGCCGGACCTGCTTGCGTTCGACATCGGCGATGCGGAAGGTCCGGCCCTCAAGCCTGGACGCGGCCGCCAAGGCCGCTTCGGCGTTGGGAAGCGCGAACTTGTCCAGCTTCTTGCCGTCGAGATGGGTCAGCCGGGCCGTAAGCTCCCCGCCGTCGGCGGTGCGGAAGGTGGCCGCGATGGACCAGTATTCGCGCGGCCGGAAGGCCTCGATCTCGAACTCGCGCTCGCAGATCAGCCGCAGCGCCACCGACTGGACGCGCCCGGCCGAGCGCGAGCCCGGAAGCTTGCGCCACAGCACGGGCGAGATGGAAAAGCCGACCAGATAGTCCAGCGCCCGCCGCGCAAGATAGGCTTCCACCAGTTCCGGGTTCACGTCGCGCGGATTCGCCATTGCGGCGGTCACGGCGCTCTTGGTGATCTCGTTGAAGGTGACGCGCTTGAAATCGGCCCTGGCCAGTCCGCGTTGTGCCCGCAGCACCTCTTGGACATGCCACGAGATGGCTTCGCCCTCGCGGTCCGGGTCGGTCGCCAGATAGATGTGCTGCGCCTCGCGCGCCGCCTTGGTGATTTCGCTGATCGGGCGCTTGGCGCGGTCGCCCAGCTCCCAATCCATGGCGAAATCTTCGTCAGGGCGCACCGAGCCGTCGCGTGCGGGCAGGTCGCGGACATGGCCGAAGCTCGCGAGCACGCGATAATCGCCGCCGAGATACTTCTCGATGGTCTTGCCCTTGGCCGGGGATTCGACAATGACAAGGTTCGGCGCGGACAAAGGCTACCCTCACTTAATTCATGGGCAGTGGCGGCCATGCCCCCCTGACGGGCCGCCCCGCATGGCTAGAGCAGGCTTACCCTGTTTCCGGCGTGGCGCTCCAGCCGGCCTGCCAGTTCCAATTCGAGCAAGACCGCCAGAACGACGGGGGCAGACAATTGGCAGTCTCGCACCACTTCGTCAACGGGCGTCGGCGAGGGTGACAATGCGTCCTCCACCCGGCGGCGGGCGGAGGAGAGGTCGGCATCGGCCGGCGGCGCTGCCAAGTGGCGTTCCAATCGGCCCGCGATCGGGGCCGCGGCGGGTCCGCCGATCTGGCGCGTGAGCCCTTCGATGACGTCGGCGGCCCCCTGAACCAAAGTCGCCCCCTGCCGGATCAGATCGTTCGTGCCCCGGGCACGCGGGTCGCGCGGCGATCCAGGCACGGCGAAGACGTCGCGCCCCTGTTCGCCGGCCATGCGTGCCGTGATCAGCGAGCCGGAGCGGGGGGCCGCCTCGACCACCACCACGCCTATGGCCAGTCCGGAGACCAGCCGGTTGCGCCGCGGGAAATGCCGCGCGGTCGGTTGGACCGCGAATGGGCATTCCGAAATCAGCGCGCCCTCACGGCGGATGCGCGCGACAAGGTCCGCATTCTCCCGCGGATACACGACGTCGATGCCGCCGGCCTGGACCCCGATCGTCCCGGTCGCAACACTGGCCGCGTGGGCTGCGGCATCGATGCCGCGTGCGAGGCCCGAAACGATGATGAAGCCGGCGCTTCCGAGGTCCGTCGCCAGCTCTGCGGCGAAACGGCACCCGTTGGCTGAGGCATTGCGCGCACCGACGATAGCGACGGCACGGCGGTGCAGCAGCACCGGCTGGCCGGCCACAGCGATGATCGGCGGAGCATCTTCGATGTCGGCGAGCGGTTCGGGGTATCCGGGTTCGCAAGCGGCCAGCAATCGGCCGCCGAATCGGTCGAGCGCTGTCGCTTCGCGTTCGGCTGCGGCGCGCGGGTAGGGCGTGAGCGGCTGCCTCCGGCCACCGTGGCGTGCCAGATCGGGCAGGGCAGACAGCGCTGCACCGGCACTGCCGAACCGGGCCAGCAACTGGCGGAAGCCGATCGGGCCGACGGACTCGGTACGGGCAAGTTGCAGCCAGTCCAGGCGCTCCTCATCCGTCAACTCGCTTAGGGGTTGATGCCGCATGGCGCAACATTGGCCAGAGGCACGCGCCCGGTCAACGGCAGGCGGGAGTGTCCGTCAACCATTGGGATTGACTCAGCAAGCCTTGTCGCCATCCTGCGGCCGGTTTCAAACGGGGCCACTAGCGCCCGACATGATGGTCGGAGGGTTCGACATGAAGGGACACATCGTCACGCTCGCCGCTGCGGGTGTACTGATCGCAGCGTGCCAGCAGGGCCCCGGCGGCGGCACGCTGCTGGGCGCCGGTGCGGGCGCTGCCGCAGGTGCCGGCATCGGCCTGTTGACGGCCGACAGCAGCGACGGCGTCGACCAGCGCCAGCGGGCGCTGATCGGTGCCGGTATCGGGGCCTTGGCCGGGGGCGCGGTCGGCTATTTCCTCGACCAGCAGGAACAGGAGCTGCAGCAGGACCTGCGGGGCACGGGCGTCGACGTCGCCCGCGAAGGCGAGACGCTGAAGGTCACCATGCCCGACGTGTCGTTCCGCACCGACTCCGCGGAACTGGATCCGCAGTTCTACGGCCCGCTGAACTCGGTCGCCGGGACGCTGAAAGAGTACAATCAGTCCTACATCAACATCTACGGGCACACCGACAGCACCGGCGATGCTGCGTACAATCAGGGGCTGTCTGAGCGGCGCGCGCTGGCCGTGCGCCAGTATCTGATCGCGCAAGGCGTGAACCCCGACCGCATCATCGCCCAGGGCTTCGGCGAAACGCGTCCAGTTTCCACGAACGAGACCGCCCAGGGCCGCGCCGCCAACCGGCGCGTCGAGATCGCGATCATCCCGATCACCTGAGGCCGGCCCCGGAAGGGGCAGCAGGCCGGCGAGTTGCCGCGGTCTGCGCAATTCCGCTGCCCGATCCTCGGCTGCTAGCCCTGGATCAGGCAGCGGTTTTTTTTGCGCCATGGGTAGTCCAGGGCAGGGCGGCGCTCGCCATGCCACGTTTGCGGCGCCGTTCGGGGCACTGCACGCACACCGTGGCGAGAGTGCGTGCCAAGGCCGCTGTCTCTCCAACTAACGACCGATAGCTATTAGTGGACACCAGTTGCAATCGTTGATCTGTGACGCGGGACTGCATAGAATGACGTCAATATTCATCGCAGAGCGGTACGCGCAGCAACAAATAAAAATTGGATACATGCTCCTGTGTTGATGCATAGCTTCTGTTATGCGTGAGTAATAATTCACCGACGAGCCAATTATTATTATATATACTTAGTATCTCTGCCAAAATATTTGCAAAGCGGCAGAACGCAGGCGGTCAATAGTGAAATCATCGGACTCGGCTGGCGGTTCGCTTTTGCCGTGAAAGGCGAAGCGTGCGCCAACGCCCCATGGAATGCACACCAAAGAGGGATGCGAAATGACGATCAGCAGCACCACAGAGTCAGCAGCGCAGCAGTCTTCGACGAACGCCGCGGCAGCGCAGTTGGCACCCATATTCGTTCGCGAGTGGAAGACTCGGACCTCGGCCGCAGACAACTTCTGGGCCAAGGTGATCTGGGTCTCGGAGCTTGGCCTGTTTGTGACCGTGTCGTTGACCGGCACGGGCAATCGGGTGATGACCAGCCCCGACGGCATCAACTGGACCGCACGCACGTCAGCAGCGGACGTCGCCTGGCAGGCCGTGGCATGGGCGCCGTCCCTGGGGCTGCTGGCCGCCGTTGGGGAGACGGGTACGGGAAACCGGGTAATGACCAGCCCGGACGCGATCACCTGGACGGTCAGGTCGACGCCCGCGGACAATGATTGGAAATCGGTAACATGGTCCCCCGACCTCGCGATCTTTGCTGCCGTAGCGGCGACCGGGACGGGAAACCGGGTGATGACTAGCCCCGACGGCATCAACTGGACGGCACAGTCCTTTGCGGTCGACATCGGCTGGGGAGAAGTCATCTGGGCGTCGGAACTGGGCCTGTTCGTCGCCGTGGGCTTCACCGGTTCAGGCAATCGGGTGATGACCAGCCCCGACGGCATCAATTGGACATCTCGGGCGTCGGCGGTGGACAACGCGTGGAACGAGGTGGTTTGGGCCAAGGAGATCGGTCTGTTGGTCGCGATCTCGACCTCTGGCTCGGGCGATCGCGTGATGACGAGCCCCGATGGGATCAACTGGACCGCACGCGCTTCGGCGGCAGACAACAACTGGCGTGGTTTGGCTTGGTCCCCGATGTTGGGCTTGTTTGCCGCGGTGGCGGATACGGGGACGGGCGACCGGGTGATGACCAGCCCCGACGGCATCAACTGGACGCTCAGAGAAAATCTGGTCGACAACGACTGGTTCTCGGTCGCGTGGTCGCCTGAACTGTCGCTGTTCGCAGCGGTGGCCAGTTCGGGCACTGGCAACCGCGTGATGACGTCGCTCTAGCCGGGTCCGTTGTTTTCAGCCTTCGTCCGCTGCCCGATCCTCGGCTCCTTGCCCTGGATCAGGCGGCGGATGTTGGCGTAGTGCATGACCCAGATCAGGACGGCCATGAAGACACAGAATTCGGCGATCTGCAGGCTGGAGAGGAACCAGGTTCCGATGGCGATGTCGGCCAGCAGGTAAGCGTAGACCGGGGCCAGCGCGGCGGCGACCAGCGAGGACAGCGAGCCGATGCGGAAGAGCACCGCGGTGACGATCCAGGCGAGGGCGACCAAGAGTGCGACGAGCGGCGCCATCGCCAGCAGCACGCCCAATGCCGTCGCCACCGCCTTGCCGCCGCGGAACCTCAGCCAGACTGGAAAGCAGTGGCCCAACAGCGCGCCGCCACCAGCCAGCACTTGAAAATCCGGGCCGAAATAGCCCGCAGCCAGCACCGCTACGGCGCCCTTTCCGCCGTCAAGCAACACGGTGGCGAGCGCCAGCCATTTGTTGCCGGTGCGCAGCACGTTCATGGTGCCGATATTGCCCGAGCCGATCTGTCGGATGTCGCCGTGGCCGGCGGCCCGCGTGAGCAACAGGCCGAAGGGGATGGACCCCAGCAGATAGCCGATTACGGCGGCCGCATAATACGGCCACGTATAGTCGAAGCTGCCGAGCGGATCGGGCATGGGATGGCCTAGTCGCGGGCGAAGACGGTGCGCCCATCCACCACCGTGCGCATGGCGCGTCCCGAGACCGGACGACGGTCGAAGGGCGAGTTCTTCGAGGTGCTGGCCAGCTCGTCCGCCTCGATCCGCCAGGCAAAGTCCGGGTCGAACAGCACCAGATCGGCCGGGCCGCCGACGGTCAACCGACCGAGACCGAGGCCCAGCAGGTCGGCCGGCCGCCAAGTGATGCGGCTCAGCAAGTCAGTCAGCGCTACCTCGCCGCGATGGTGCAACTCGAGCGCCAGCGGCAGCAGGGTTTCCAGGCCGATCCCGCCCGGTTCCGCCGCCGCAAAGGGCAAGCGCTTGCTTTCCTGATCCTGCGGGTCGTGGTCGCTGGCGATGGCGTCGATCGTGCCGTCGGCGATGGCGGCGACGACCGCGCGGCGGTCGTCTTCGGTGCGCAGCGGCGGCGAGAGCTTGGCGAAGGTGCGGTAGGCGCCGACATCGATTTCGGTCAGCGAGAAATAGGGCGGGGCGGTGTCGCAGGTGACGCGCAAACCCCGCCGCTTAGCATCGCGGATGACGTCCAGCGCCGCGGCGGTGGAGACATGGGCCACGTGGTAGCGGGCGCCCGTCTGCTCCACCAGCCGCAGGTCGCGTTCGATCATCATCACCTCGGCGACCGCGGGGATGCCGGCGAGGCCGAGCCTGGTCGCCATCTCGCCGGCATTCATCAACCCGTCCTGCGCGAGGCGCGGTTCTTCCGGGTGTTGCACGATCAACAGGTCGAAGGCCGTGGCGTAGCTGAGAGCGCGGACCATCACCAGCGCATCGGCCAAGGCGCGGCGGCCGTCGGTGAAGGCCACGGCCCCTTCCTCGGCCAGCAGGCCGAGTTCGGCCAGATCCCGACCCTTGGCGCCGCGGGTGATGCAGGCCTGGGCGAAGATCTTGACCTGGCGCATCTCGCGCGCCCGCCGGGCGACGAATTCCAGCGCCGCCTCGTTATCGATCGGCGGGTTCGTATCGGGCAGGCAGGCCAGTGCCGTCACCCCGCCCATGGCGGCCGCCCGGCTGGCGCTGGCGATCGTTTCCTTATGCTCCTCGCCAGGCTCGCCGATGCGCGCGCGCATGTCGACAAGGCCAGGTGCCAGGCAAAGGCCGCCGCAATCCACCACCTCGGCATCGCCGGGCGGCGCATCGGCAAACAGGCGCGGGCCGAAATCGGCGATCTGAGCGCCTTCGGTCAAGAGCGCGCCGGGGGCGTCCAGGCCGGTCGCTGGGTCCAACAGCCGCGCGTTCACATAAGCCGTGCGCGCGATCATGTGTTGGCGCCCTCGCGCGGCGTCAGCAGGTCAAGGCACGCCATGCGCACGGCCACGCCCAGCTCCACCTGATCCAGGATGACACTGCGGTTGATGTCATCGGCCACGGCCGTGTCGATCTCCACACCGCGGTTCATGGGGCCGGGATGCATGATCAGCGCGTCCGGCTTGGCATAGGCCAGCTTGGCGTAGTCGAGCCCGAAGAAGCGGTTGTACTCGCGCACCGAGGGCACATAGGCGCCGTGCATCCGTTCCATCTGAAGGCGCAGCATCATCACGATGTCGGCATCCTTCACGCCGCGGCGCATGTCGTGGTGCACCTCCACGCCTAAGCGATCGGCATCCGGCGGCGTCAGGGTGGGCGGGGCGACGATGCGCACGCGGGCACCCATGATGTTCAACAGGTGGATGTTCGACCGGGCCACACGGCTGTGCAGCACGTCGCCGCAGATCACCACGACAAGCCCGTCGAGACGGCCGACCCGGCGCCGGATCGTCAACGCGTCGAGCAACGCCTGGGTGGGGTGCTCGTGCATGCCGTCGCCGGCGTTGATCACGGCGCAGTTCACCTTCTGCGCCAGCAGGGCGACGGCCCCCGATTCGGGGTGGCGTACGACCAGCACGTCCGGGCGCATGGCGTTAAGCGTCATGGCCGTGTCGAGCAGAGTCTCGCCCTTGCGGACGGAGCTGGTGGCGACCGACATGTTGATGACGTCGGCGCCCATGCGCTTGCCCGCCAGCTCGAACGAGGTGCGGGTGCGCGTGGAGTCTTCGAAAAAGACGTTGATCACCGTGCGTCCGCGCAGGCGCGACAGCTTCTTTTCCGGCTGCCGGTTCAGGGAGACATAGCCGTCGGCGCTGTCGAGCAGCTGGGTGATCTCCACCATCGACAGCTCTTCGATGCCGAGCAGATGGCGTTTGGAAAATGGGGATGGAAAGAGCGTGAGCGTCGTCATCAGGCCCGCCGGATGCGATCGCGCGACACTATACGAAGCGGCGCCGCGCAGCGCCATGCCGTTCGCACCGGCCGCACGGTCAAGCGCAACCCGAGATGGCGCCGATCAGCAGCAACAGCGCCGGGATGGTGATCGCCGCGGCCAGCGTGCTGGCGGTGATGATGCCGGCCATCAGCGGCGCATCGCCGCCCATCTGCCGGGCCAGGACGTAGGCCGAGGCGGCCGCGGGGTTGGCGTTGTAGAGCACGGCCATGGTCGTCGCCAGGCCGTCGACGCCCAACAGCAGGCACAGGCCCAGGGTCAAGAGCGGGACGACCAGCAGCTTGCCGGCCACCGACACGCCGATACGGGCGCTGTCGCGGCGCGCATCGGCGAGGCTGAGACCGGCGCCGACCGCCATCAGGCCGATCGGCAGCGAGGCGCTGGCCAGAATATCCATGGTCGGGCCGATGACCGGCGGCACTGGCAGTGACAGGACATTCCAGGCGATGCCGGAGACGACGGCGATGATCAGCGGGTTGGTGGCCAGTTGTCGCGCAATGCCGCCGGACGCACCCTCGGTCGGCCGGCCGTGGCGGGCCAGCACCAGAACCGAGAGCACGTTGACGACCGGCACGACGGCGGCGATGCCGATGGCCGCCAGCGTCAACCCTTCCTCGCCATAGAGGCTGAACGCTGCGGCCAGACCGACATAGGAATTGGCGCGGATCGCGCCCTGGAACACGGATGTGTAGGCCGGCCCCGGCGGCCCCCAGAGCGGCCGGATCAGGCGGCAGCCCAACGCCGTCAACAGCACAGCCCCGGACAAAGACGCCACCATGGGCAGCACCGCCACCCAGTCGAGATCGGCCCGGGCGAGGTTCATGAACAACAGGCACGGGAAGAAGACGTAATAGGTCATGCTCTCTGCCGAACGCCAGAACGCGTCCGGCACGAACTGCCGGCGCCTGAGGGCGCAGCCGAGCACGATCAACAGAAAAATCGGCGCGATCGCGGTGACGACCGCCGGCAGGCTGGCACCGCCGGTCATGGCCGGAGCCGGGCGATCGCGTCGAGCGCACCCTGCAGGATGTAGGCGGCCGCGGCGGCGTCGATCCGCTTGGTGCGCTTGGCGCGGCTCAGGTCGGCTTCCAGCATGGCGCGTTCCACCGCCGCGGTGGACAACCGCTCGTCCCAGAAGACCACCGGCATGTCGCGGATGCGCAGCAGGTTGTCGGCGAACTGGCGGACATAGCGGCAGCGCTGGCCCTCGCTGCCGTCCATGTTGATCGGCAGGCCGATCACCAGGGCTGCGGCCTCGCGGTCGTCGGCCACCGCGAACAGCGCGCTCGCATCGGCCGCAAGGCGCGTGCGCCGGATGGTCTTCAGCGGTGTCGCGATGCGCAGGCCGGCATCGGAAATCGCCAGGCCGACGGTCTTGTCGCCCACGTCCAGGCCCAGCAAACGGCTGCCGTCGGCGAGGTCGCGGGCCAGGTCCTCGATATTGCGGATCACCATGGCGGGTGCTACTGTCCGCCTCCGTTTTCTTTAGGGAACGCCAGCCCGCCCAGGTGCTTGATGCATCTTCCGTCTAGGACGCGGCGCGGGCTCGGACGCGAGAGACTTACCCCATGGCTCTGGATGAGGCCACTGTCGCGCGGATCGCGCACCTTGCGCGCATCAAATTGCCGGAAGACCAGTTGCAGCCCATGGCGCGGGAGCTGAGCGGCATCCTCGACTTCGTCGAGCAACTGGGCGAGGTGGACACGACCGGCGTGCCGCCGATGACCTCGGTCGTCGCGCACGACCTTCGCCGGCGCACCGATGTGGTTACCGACGGTGGCGTGCAGGACAAGGTGCTGGCCAACGCGCCGGATGCGGTTGGCGGCTTCTATTCGGTCCCGAAGGTGGTGGAATGACGGCCGCGCTGACCAGGCTGACGATCGCCGAGGCGCTGGCGGGCCTCGAAGCCGGGGACTTTTCAGCCGTCGAGCTGACCCGTGCGCATATCGCGGCGGTGGAAGCCGCGCGGCCGCTGAATGCCTTCATCACCGAGACGCCGGACCGGGCGCTGGCCATGGCCGAGGCCTCGGACGCCAGGCGCGCGCGGGGGCAGGCGGGGCCGTTGGACGGCGTGCCCCTGGCGGTCAAGGACCTGTTCGGCACCGAAGGCGTGCTGACCACGGCGGCCAGCCACATCCTGGACGGCTTCCATCCGACCTATGAGAGCACGGTCACCGCCAATCTGTGGCGTGACGGCGCTGTGATGCTGGGCAAGACCAATCTGGACGAGTTCGCCATGGGCTCGTCCAACACCACGTCCTATTACGGGCCGGTCACCAACCCGTGGCAGCGCGCCGGGGATGCGGAAACGAAGCTGGTGCCGGGCGGCTCCTCAGGCGGGTCGGCGACGGCGGTGGCGGCACGCTGCGCGCTGGGGTCGACCGGCACGGATACCGGCGGCTCGATCCGCCAACCCGCCGGGTTCTGCGGGATCGTCGGCATGAAGCCGACCTATGGCCGCTGTTCGCGCTGGGGCATTGTGGCGTTTGCCTCCTCGCTCGACCAGGCGGGGCCGTTCGCCCGCACGGTGCGCGACGTGGCGCTGATGCTGCGGTCCATGGCCGGGCCGGACCCGAAGGACTCAACTTGCGTCGACGTGCCCGTGCCCGACTATGCCGCGGCGCTGACCGGCGACATCCGCGGCCTGAAGGTGGGCATTCCCAAGGAATACCGCGTCGACGGCATGGCGGCGGAGATCGAGGCCCTGTGGCAGCAGGGCGTGGCCTGGCTGAAGGACGCAGGCGCGGAGCCGGTGGATATCAGCCTGCCGCACACGCGCTA